>JAQWNL010000053.1:0-21373 GCA_029268635.1 Flavobacteriaceae bacterium | reverse complement strand
AGATTGCCAAACTATATGATGCTGTTGGATGGGATGACACCATGCAAAGTTATACAGGTGAAGAAAAACCAGTTAAATGGGTCCGCATACATAACCTGCCAGATTTTGTTTATTTTAATCACTCACAGCACGTAACAGTAGCAGGTATAGATTGTCAAAAATGTCATGGTCCTGTTGAGGAAATGGAGATAATGTATCAATATTCATCTCTCACAATGGGATGGTGTATAGACTGTCATAGAGAAACTAATGTTGATTTAGAAAATAATGAATATTACGAAAAAATACACGAAGAACTATCTAAAAAATACAATGTAGATAAATTGACCATAGCGGAATTAGGAGGATTAGAATGTGGTAAATGCCACTATTAAAATAATTAAACGATGGAATCAATATATATTTCTTCATTAAATTAATTACAAAAATGTCATCAAATAAGAAATACTGGAAAAGTGTTGAGGAACTAAACGAGAACAGCTCTATTGTTGAGTTGCTTAAGCAAAATGAGTTTGTCACTCCAATACCGACCGATGAGTTTTTAGGAGACAAAAAGACGCTTGAATCTTCTTCAACATCTCGAAGAGATTTTCTTAAATATGTTGGTTTTACAACTGCTGCCGCTTCTTTAGCTGCTTGTGAAGGACCGGTTATTAAGTCGATTCCTTATGTGGTTGCTCCTGATGAAATTATTCCAGGAGTTCCTAATTTTTACGCCACTTCTATTGCAGATGGTTTCGATTTTGCTAATATTTTAATCAAAACCAGAGAAGGAAGGCCTATACTAGTAGGACGCAATCATTTATCAAAACATTCAGGAGCTGTAAACGCAAGAGTGCATGCGTCAGTTCTTTCTATGTATGATAAAAATCGATTGGGAGGACCAAAAATAATGAGTAAGGAGGCTTCCTGGATTAATTTTGATAAAAATGTTTCCAGTAGAATTGAGCAATTAAAAGATGAAAAAATTATCTTATTAACTCAATCTTTTGCAAGTCCATCTACTTCTGAATTAATTACAAAATTTCAGAAAAAACATCCAAATATTAAACATGTAATTTACGACAGTGTATCTTCTTCAGAGGCTTTAGATGCTTTTGAAGATAAATACGGTATGCGTGCTTTACCTGATTATGATTTTTCGAAAGCAGAAGTTATAGTTTCTGTAGGTGCAGACTTTATTGGAGATTGGCAAGGTGGTGGTTTTGAAGGGAGTTATGCTAAAAGTCGTATTCCTAAAAAAGGTAAAATGTCAAGGCATTATCAATTCGAGAGTAACATGACTCTTTCTGGTGCAAATGCAGATGTTCGTGTACCTATTCTTCCATCTTTACAAGTAAAGGTATTAAAAGCTTTAGTATCAGATTCCAATATAAAATTACCAAAACACGTTTCAGTTTTAGTAGAAAAGACTAAAAAGCAATTAAAAAAAGCAGGAAAAAAAGGGGTTATAATTACAGGCATACCAGATTTTGATGCACAAAAAATGGTTTTGGATTATAATCAAGATAGTGTAGTGATGGATGTAAAGTATCCTAGAACTACATTTATGGGTAGGTCATCTGAGGTAGAAAAAGTAATGAATGGTGTAATATCCGGAGATATTAAAGGACTAATATCTGTTGGTGTAAATCCTGTTTATTCTTTTCCTGATGCTAGATTTATAGATGCATATAAAAAATTACCATTTTCTCTTGCTTTTTCTATGAAAGAAGATGAAACTGCTGTTTTGGCTCAAATTATCGGAGCAACTCCACACTATTTGGAGTCTTGGGGAGATTGTCAGTTTAAAAAAGGTACGTTCTCTCTTATGCAACCCACAATTAGACCGCTATTTAATACCCAACAATTTCAAGAGTGTCTGGTAAGATGGACTCAAAGTGGATCTTCTTATTATGACTTCTTAAAAGATTTTTGGTCTGATAATATTCTGGAGAGTGAAAATACTTGGAATAAAGCACTTCATGATGGAGTTGTTAACAGTAAAGCTAAAGTTAAGACTGACGCAGATACTTCTATTGGGAATGTATTAATTTCTGAAAAAAGAAACAATATAAACAAGCCATCTGGAGATCTAGAGTTAACACTTTATACAAAAACTGGATTAGGTGATGGACAGCATGCAAATAATCCTTGGTTACAAGAATTGCCGGATCCAATAACGAGAGCATCATGGGATAATTATATTACTATTTCTGCAACCGATGCTACTAGATTAGGCTTAGAAAATAATAATGTAGCTAATGGAGCTTTAAATGGAAGTTATGTGAACCTTACCATGGGTGAAACGTTAATTAATAAAGTTCCAGTTCTTATTCAGCCGGGGCAAGCTAATGGTTCCATTGGATTAGCTTTAGGATATGGTAGGACATCTTCTATCCAAAAAGAAATGCAAACTGGTGTTAATGCTTTTAGGTTGTATAAAGAATTCTCGCCTATTCAGACTGTTACTATTGATAAAATTCAAGGCGAGCATGAGTTTGCTTGTGTACAGTTGCATAATACTATGATGGGAAGGGACATTATAAGAGAAACAACCCTAGAGATATTCAATACAAAAAATAAACACGACTGGAATCCGGTACCAGAAGTATCAAAAGATCATAAAGAAATACCTGTAACTTCAAAGGATGCTGACCTTTGGACTTCGTTTGATCGATCTATAGGACCTCATTTTAATCTTTCAATAGATCTGAATTCTTGTACTGGATGTGGAGTTTGTGTAATCGCTTGTCACGCGGAGAATAATGTTCCTGTTGTTGGAAAAGAAGAAGTTCGTAAGAGTCGAGATATGCACTGGCTTAGAATTGATAGGTATTATTCTAGTGAAGAATCTTTTAAAGGAGATCTAGATAAAAAAGAAAATATTTCTGGTCTAGGTAGTTCATTATCTGAATTTGGAGATATGGAAAATCCTTCAGAAAATCCGCAGGTTGCATTCATGCCTGTGATGTGTCAACATTGTAATCATGCTCCTTGTGAGACTGTTTGTCCAGTTGCAGCAACTTCACATGGTCGCCAAGGACAAAATCAAATGGCTTATAATCGTTGTGTAGGTACTCGTTATTGTGCAAACAACTGTCCTTATAAAGTTCGTCGTTTTAACTGGTTTTTATATGCCCGAAATGATGAATTTGATTTTAATATGAATAATGACTTGGGTCGTATGGTATTGAACCCGGATGTTGTAGTTCGTTCACGAGGTGTTATGGAAAAATGTTCTATGTGTATTCAAATGACACAAAAAACAATTCTTGATGCTAAGCGTGAAGGTAGAGCAATTAAAGATGGTGAATTTAAAACCGCATGTTCTGCTGCTTGTGATACTGGAGCGATGAGTTTTGGTGATATAAATTTAGAAGATAGTAATATTTCTGAACTCGTTAAAGACAATAGAGCGTATCATTTATTAGCAGAAGTAGGTACAAAACCAAACGTAGTCTATCAAGTACAAGTTAGAAATACAAATGAAGCTTAATAAAATAACTAAGTAATAGAAAAT
The DNA here is from genome assembly GCA_029268635.1 of Flavobacteriaceae bacterium. Taxonomy (GTDB): domain Bacteria; phylum Bacteroidota; class Bacteroidia; order Flavobacteriales; family Flavobacteriaceae; genus Marifrigoribacter. The sequence goes on along the minus strand of JAQWNL010000053.1, from coordinate 17,871 downwards.
ATAGATATGGCATCGCATTACGAAGCACCTATTAGACAACCATTAGTGACAGGAGATAAATCCTATCATGATATTACGCTAGATGTTGTAGCAGCTGTTGAAGGAAAAGCCAATAAATCTTGGTGGATTGTTTTTTCAATTGCATTAGCTGCATTTTCATGGGGTATTGGATGTATTATATACACCGTTTCGACTGGTATTGGTACTTGGGGATTGAATAAAACCGTTGGTTGGGCTTGGGATATTACTAACTTTGTTTGGTGGGTAGGTATTGGCCATGCAGGAACATTAATTTCTGCAGTATTATTACTATTCCGTCAAAAATGGAGAATGGGTATTAACCGTTCAGCAGAGGCAATGACTATTTTCTCTGTAATCCAAGCAGGATTGTTTCCAATAATACATATGGGTCGTCCATGGTTGGCATATTGGGTAGTTCCAATTCCTAACCAATTTGGTTCATTATGGGTTAACTTTAATTCACCATTACTTTGGGATGTATTTGCAATATCAACTTATCTATCAGTTTCATTAGTTTTCTGGTGGACAGGCTTGTTACCAGATTTTGCGATGATTAGAGACAGAGCAGTAACTCCTTTTAATAAAAAAATATACAGTATTCTTTCTTTTGGATGGAGTGGACGCGCAAAAGATTGGCAACGATTTGAAGAGGTTTCACTCGTTTTAGCTGGTTTAGCTACACCATTAGTACTTTCAGTTCATACCATAGTATCTTTTGATTTTGCTACATCGGTAATTCCTGGGTGGCATACTACCATATTCCCTCCTTATTTTGTTGCTGGGGCGGTATTCTCTGGTTTTGCAATGGTAAATACCTTACTTATTATAATGCGTAAGGTGTCAGGTCTAGAAGATTATATTACGGTTCAACACATAGAATTAATGAATATTGTAATAATGATTACAGGTTCTATAGTTGGTGTTGCATACATTACCGAGTTATTTATAGCCTGGTATTCAGGAGTTGAATACGAACAATATGCTTTCTTAAATAGAGCAACTGGACCTTATTGGTGGGCTTATTGGGCTATGATGACATGTAATGTGTTTTCACCACAATTTATGTGGTTCCCAAAATTGAGAAGAAGTATTTTGTTTTCGTTTATTATTTCAATAGTCGTAAATATAGGAATGTGGTTTGAACGTTTTGTAATTATTGTTACTTCTTTACATAGAGATTATCTTCCTTCATCTTGGACCATGTTCTCTCCAACTTTTGTAGATATTGGAATTTTTATTGGAACGATTGGATTCTTTTTTGTGTTATTTTTATTATATGCTAGAAATTTCCCCGTGATTGCACAAGCAGAGGTAAAATCTATTTTAAAATCATCTGGATCAAATTATAAAAAGTTAAGAGCTTATTCTGGTGATGATGCAAAGCATTACGGTGAAAAAGTAAAATTTTCAACTAAAAATAAAAACAAATAATTATGGCATCTAAAGTTATTCATGCTTTTTATACAGATGATGATATCTTATTACAAGCCGTAAAAAGAGTGCGTGAGGAGCGTTATTATATAGAAGAAGTTTTTACTCCTTTTCCAGTTCATGGACTTGAAAAAGCTATGGGACTTGCAGATACTCGTATTGCAATAACATCTTTTATATATGGTTTAATTGGGTTAACCGTAGCAATTGTAATGATGAATTATATTATGATTGAGGATTGGCCACAAGATATAGGAGGGAAACCAAGTTTTAGTTATATTGAAAATATGCCAGCATTTGTACCTGTAATGTTTGAATTAACTGTTTTTTTTGCTGCTCATTTAATGGTAATTACCTTTTATATGAGGAGTAGGTTGTGGCCATTCAAAAAAGCAGAAAATCCAGACATAAGAACTACGGACGATCATTTTTTAATGGTTATTGATATAGGAAATAATGAAGTAGAAAAAGCATCCAAATTTTTGATAGATACTGGAGCCATCGAAATTAGTTTAATCGATAAACATAACGATCACTAATATGAAAAGACTAGCAAATATAGGCATAATATTAATCGTTGCAATTGTAATGGTTTCTTGTTGGGCAGATAATAAGAAGCCTAACTTTCAATACATGCCTAACATGTATGAACCTGTTGGTTATAAGACCTACGGGGAATATATAGGTTTTCCAAGAGAAATGGAGGCTATGTTGCCCGTTTCAGGATCCATACCAAGAGGATGGATACCTTATGGTTATAAAAATACTCTAGAAGGAAAAATACTAGCAACTGAAGAATTAAAAATTCCTATAAAGGTTACTGAAGATAATTTAAGTAAAGGAAAAGAGTTATACACTATATTTTGTTCAGTTTGTCATGGTGATAAAGGGGATGGTCAAGGAATTCTTGTGGAAAGAGAAAAATTTCTTGGAATTCCAGCTTTTAATGATCAGGGAAGAAATATTACCGAGGGAGATATTTATCATGTAATGATGTATGGATTAAATTCGATGGGTTCATACGCCTCCCAAACAAGTGAAAAAGATCGGTGGCAGATAGCAATGCACGTATTAGATTTAAAATCTAATTTGAACGGGGAACAATTATGGTCTTCAAAACAAAAAAAATCAGCAGATAATGAGGAAGTAATTGTTTCTGATGAAAAAAATGCTTCAAACGAATCACAATAATTAAAGAACAAAGAGAATAGCAAAGATATGTATACGCTACCAAGTAAATTAAAACTTTTTGCAATAGTTATTATGGTAATAGGTGCCTTAGGAATTGTTGCTGGTTTTCTTTCAACTCCCAGTAATACCGCTGAAGTTAAAGAAATGATGGCATCTAGCCATGACGATGGACATAGTGTAGAAGGTACACATAACGGTTACTATGATACTCTAAAAGTCGATCATGTAGAAGGTCAGGGTGAAACAGCACATGATAATGAAGACGCTCATTTAGAGCATTTATTGCATCAATTACAAAATAGACCTTGGTCTTCTTTATATATTGCTTGTTTCTTGTTTTTTATGATATCATTGGGGGTTTTGGCTTTTTATGCTATCCAAATTGCATCTCAAGCTGGATGGTCACCAGTATTATTTAGAGTCATGGAAGGAATTACTTCTTACTTAATACCTGGAGGAATTTTAATGTTAATTCTATTGGGACTTTCTGCATTTAATTTTAACCATTTATTTGTTTGGGCAGATCCAGAAGTTATAGCTCACGATAAATTATTACAAGGTAAATCGGGATGGTTAAATAGCTGGGGTGTCATGATAAGAGCAATGATTTTTCTTGGAGGTTGGATTACTTACCGTCAAATATCTCTTAAGTATTCTAGAAAACAAGATGATGCTTCAGATGGAAAATGGTTTAAGAAAAGTTTTAAAATTTCAGCTGGATTTTTAGTATTCTTTATTTATACAGAATCTGTTATGTCTTGGGATTGGTTAATGAGTTTTGACCCTCATTGGTTCAGTACCTTATATGGATGGTATGTATTTGCAGGAATGATTGTTTGTGGAATTACTACCATAGCTTTAGTAACGATGGTTTTAAAATCACAAGGTTATTTAGAATATGTTAATGATAGTCACATCCATGATTTAGCTAAATTTATGTTTGGATTTAGTATCTTTTGGACTTATTTATGGTTCTCACAGTTTATGTTGATCTGGTATGCTAATATACCGGAAGAAGTAACTTATTTTGTAACTAGAATAGAAGATTTTAAATTACCCTTTTTTGGAATGGTAGTTATGAATTTTATATTCCCCATATTAGTCCTTATGAATAGTGATTACAAAAGAGTAAATTGGTTTGTTGTTTTAGCAGGTATTGTTATTCTTTTAGGACACTACGTTGATTTATTTGTAATGGTTATGCCAGCTACTGTAGGAACTTCATGGTATTTTGGTATTCCGGAATTAAGTTCAGTACTCTTTTTCTTGGGACTATTTATTTATGTTGTATTTACAGCATTAACAAAAGCACCATTATTAGCCAAAGGAAATCCTTTTATAAAGGAGAGTAAAAATTTTCATTATTAATTAAATTTGTTGAATAGAAAACGATGACCGCATATTTAGTAATTTTAGTAATCATTCTTTTTGGAGTGGCAATGTGGCAAATAAATAAAGTATTTAAGTTGTTGCAACCTGCTAAATCTGAAGATTCAGAAGTAGCAACAGATAAAGATAATGAAACACAAGGCTATATGATGTTAGCATTTGTGTTTTTTATATATTGGATTTTAGCCTATTGCTTTTGGAAATGGGGCAATGTTTTATTACCCGTTGCAGCATCAGAACATGGCTTGGAAATCGATCAATTAATGTTAATTACCATGGTTGTGATTTTCGCTGTTGGAATTGTTACTCAATGGTTATTACATTATTTTGCTTTTGTATACCGTGGAAGTAAAGATAAAAAAGCATTATTTTATGCAGAAAATCATAGATTAGAATTTATTTGGACAATCATTCCAGTTATAGTTTTAGCAGTATTAATTATTTACGGGCTTTTTACTTGGACTGATATAATGAGTTTTGATGAAGATGACGATCCAATGGTAGTTGAACTTTATGCATACCAATTTGATTGGAGGGCTAGATATGGAGGTTTAGATAATACTTTGGGTGAAGCTAATGTAAGATTAATTGAAGGGCTAAACCAATTAGGAGTTGATGTTTCAGATCCAAATGCCCAAGATGATAAAGTAGTCACTGAATTACACTTACCTATTGGTAAAAAAGTATTGTTTAAAATGAGAGCACAAGATGTATTGCACTCAGCTTATATGCCTCATTTTAGAGCCCAAATGAATTGTGTTCCAGGAATGATTACTCAATTTGCTTATACTCCAAATATTACGACTAAAGATATGCGATTGGAAGAGGATGTAATTGCTAAGGTCAAACACATCAATGAAATTAGAACTGCAAAAAACATAGAATTAATAGCAAAAGGAGAAGAGGCATTAGAAATGTATGATTTTGAATTTTTATTATTATGTAATAAAATATGCGGTAGCAATCATTTTAATATGCAAATGAATATTATTGTAGAAACTGAAGAAGAATTCAATACTTGGATATCAGAACAAGGTACGATTGCTGAAACTTTAAAAAAATAATAAAATCGCTTAAAGAGATATGTCAGAACACGCTAACGATCACGATGATCACGGACATCACCATAAAGAGACATTTGTAACTAAATATATCTTTAGTCAAGATCATAAAATGATTTCTAAGCAATACCTTATAACAGGTTTGTTTATGGGAATTATTGGTATTGCAATGTCATTACTTTTTAGATTGCAACTTGCATGGCCAGATCATCAATTTACAATTTATGAAATATTTTTAGGAAAATGGGCCGAAGATGGTGTAATGGATCCTAATGTGTATTTATCATTAGTTACCATTCATGGAACTATTATGGTGTTTTTTGTTTTAACCGCTGGTTTGAGTGGTACTTTTAGTAACTTATTAATCCCTTTACAAATTGGCGCTCGTGATATGGCATCAGGATTTCTTAACATGGTTTCGTATTGGTTATTCTTTTTATCGAGTGTAATCATGCTACTTTCTTTATTTGTTGAAGCTGGGCCAGCATCAGCAGGATGGACTATTTATCCTCCTTTAAGCGCCTTGCCACAAGCAATACCAGGTTCTGGTACTGGAATGACTCTTTGGCTGGTTTCTATGGGAGTTTTTGTTGCATCTTCATTATTGGGTTCATTAAACTACATTGTAACTGTAATAAATTTACGGACAAAAGGAATGACTATGACTAGGCTTCCATTAACGATTTGGTCATTTTTTGTAACAGCTATTATTGGTGTTGTATCTTTTCCAGTATTGCTATCAGCAGTATTAATGTTAATAATGGATAGAAGTTTTGGAACTTCTTTTTTCCTTTCAGATATTTATATTGCAGGAGAGGTTTTACATAATCAAGGTGGTTCACCCGTATTATTTGAACATCTATTTTGGTTCCTTGGACATCCAGAGGTCTATATAGTTATACTTCCAGCAATGGGAATAGTTTCTGAGGTCTTGGGGACTAGTTCTCGTAAACCCATTTTTGGTTATAGAGCGATGATTGCATCAGTTTTAGCAATTGCTTTTCTATCAACAATAGTTTGGGGTCACCATATGTTTGTTACTGGTATGAATCCATTTTTAGGTTCCGTATTTACATTTACAACATTATTAATAGCAATTCCTTCTGCTGTAAAAGCATTCAACTGGATTACTACTTTATGGAAGGGTAACATTCAAATGAATACAGCAACGCTATTCTCGATAGGATTTGTTTCTACATTTATTAGTGGTGGTTTAACGGGAATAGTACTTGGAGATAGTGCACTTGATATTAATGTTCACGACACAATGTTTGTAGTAGCTCATTTCCATCTAGTAATGGGAATTTCTGCTCTTTATGGCTTGTTTGCCGGTGTTTATCATTGGTTTCCAATAATGTTTGAAGGTAAAATGCTGAATAAAAAATTAGGATATATTCATTTTTGGATAACCGCAATTGGAGCATATGGAGTTTTCTTTCCAATGCACTTTATAGGAATGGCTGGAGTTCCAAGAAGGTATTATACTGCTTCAAATTTCCCATATTTCGATGATTTATTAAATATCAATGTAGTTATCACGGTTTTTTCATTATTTACAGCAATTGGACAATTGGTGTTCTTGTATAATTTTATACATTCCATGTTTTTTGGAAAAGTGGGATCAAAAAACCCTTGGAATTCAAATACATTAGAGTGGACGGCTGAAGTTAAGCATATCCATGGAAATTGGGACGGTCCAATTCCTGAAGTTCACCGTTGGCCTTATGATTATAGTAAAATGAATAAAGACAATTCAGATTACGTAATTGCTGGACAAGATTTTTTACCACAACATATTCCAGTGCAAGACAACGAAGAAAAGCAATCATTTTAATATAATTTTTTAATAGCTAACAAAAAAACCTTTCAAAATTCGAAAGGTTTTTTTTTGTTTTATAAATAAAGCTAATAGGTAATTTTTAAATTTATAGATCTAAACCTTGGAGCAAATTTAGAGTCAGTTAAGTAATTATCATTATATACCAAAAATCTGTTGCAGGGTTTTTTTATATACCAAGAAGCTTCGTTTAAAACAGCATCTAATTTTATTTTTTCATTAATATATGAAACGTTTACATCTTTATTTTGAGCAATTGCATTTAAAGAAAATACAATGAACAACAAGAACAATAATCTAAATAACATATTAGTTTAGTATTTGAGCTAATTTAATTAAAAACAATGGAATAAGAGTTTGTTTAAATTGAAAAGCATTTTATTATTTAAGCTTCGATTCGATTTGTATATTTGTTTTATGAATGAACATTTAGACCCTTCAGATGAAAACTTTACTCCTGAAGAAATTGAAGTAGAAAAAAAACTCCGTCCCTTGTCTTTTGAAGATTTTTCTGGACAAGATCAGGTACTTGAGAATTTAAAAATATTTGTTCAAGCTGCAAATTTAAGGGGCGAAGCATTGGATCATACGCTGTTTCATGGACCTCCTGGACTTGGAAAAACAACCTTGGCATATATACTTGCTAACGAATTGGAGGTTGGAATTAAAGTTACCTCAGGTCCTGTATTAGATAAGCCTGGTGATTTAGCTGGATTACTTACCAATCTTGATGAGCGAGATGTGTTATTTATAGATGAAATTCATAGATTAAGTCCTATTGTAGAGGAATACTTATACTCTGCAATGGAAGATTATAAAATTGATATTATGATTGAGTCTGGTCCCAATGCTCGATCTGTTCAAATAAATTTAAATCCATTTACACTTGTAGGAGCTACTACTCGTTCTGGACTATTAACGGCTCCAATGCGTGCAAGATTTGGAATCGCTTCAAGGTTACAATATTATACGACGGAATTACTGACAACTATCATTCAACGAAGTGCTATGATTTTAGTTGTTTCTATTAGTATGGAAGCCGCAATAGAAATTGCTGGTAGGAGTAGGGGTACGCCTCGTATTGCAAATGCATTATTGCGGAGAGTTAGAGATTTTGCTCAAATAAAAGGAGATGGAAATATTGATATAAAAATTGCAAAATATGCTCTTGAAGCATTGAATGTCGATGCGCATGGATTAGATGAAATGGATAATAGAATTTTATTAACTATTATTGAAAAATTTAAAGGAGGTCCAGTAGGAATAACTACATTGGCAACTGCAGTATCGGAAAGTTCTGAAACCATAGAAGAAGTATATGAACCTTTTTTAATTCAACAAGGTTTTATAATGAGAACTCCAAGAGGAAGGGAAGTTACGGAAGCTGCCTATAAGCATTTAGGAAAACTTAAAGGTCCAAAACAAGGAGGATTGTTTTAGAGCTATTAATAAAATCATGATATAAATTATATCAATAGCTTGAATTCTAAATCGCATCATACAAATCTTATTAAAGCCGAAGCAAAACGCCTTGGGTTTTTATCTTGTGGAATAAGTAAAGCGGAGTTTTTGGAAGATGAAGCAACGCGTTTAGAAAATTGGTTACACAAAAATATGCATGGCGAAATGAGTTATATGGCTAACCATTTCGATAAAAGATTGGATCCAACTTTATTAGTTTCAGATTCAAAAAGTGTAGTTTCATTATTGTTAAATTATTTTCCAGAAGAAACTCAAATTAATAATACTTATAAAATATCCAAGTATGCATATGGAAAAGACTATCATGTTGTAATAAAAGATAAGCTAAGACAATTATTAAATTTTATTCAAGATGAAATTGGGGAAGTTCATGGTAGAGCCTTTACAGATTCAGCCCCAGTATTAGATAAGGCCTGGGCGGCAAAAAGTGGTTTAGGATGGATAGGAAAGCATAGCAATCTTATTACAAAGTCAAATGGTTCATTTTACTTTATTGCTGAATTAATTATAGATTTAGAACTAGATTATGACTATGCAGTAACTGATCATTGTGGGAATTGTACAGCTTGTATAGATGCTTGCCCAACTCAAGCAATAACAGAACCTTACGTAGTAGACGGCAGTAAATGTATATCGTATTTTACAATTGAATTAAAAAATGAAATTCCCTCAGACATGAAAGGTAAGTTTAATGATTGGATGTTTGGTTGTGATATCTGCCAAGATGTATGTCCATGGAACCGTTTCAGTAAAACTCATAAGGAACCACTATTTAATCCTAATCAAGAACTGTTATCAATGTCTAAAAAAGATTGGGAAGAAATCACTGAAGAAGTTTTTCGAAAAGTATTTGAAAAGAGTGCAGTTAAAAGAACAAAATATTCTGGTTTTATTAGGAATATTAACTTCCTTAAAAGTTAATATTGATATGAGTTTAGGTTGATTCTTTGTTAATAATACAGATGAATTAAAAAGTATTTAAATCAATACTATTATGAATCGATGATATTAGGTTTTTTTATAACTAAGAGTATATCTAATAGCGAATAACTTGTTGCAAATTATTAAAATAATACACATATGAAAAAAGAAAGCAAACGTAAACAAGCTTTAAATTACCATGAGTTTCCAAAACCAGGTAAAATCAAAGTGGTTCCTACTAAAAAATATGCATCTCAAAGGGATTTATCATTGGCATATTCCCCAGGTGTTGCAGAGCCTTGTTTAGAAATTAAAAAAACCCCTGATGATATTTATAGATATACTAATAAAGGTAATCTAGTTGCTGTAATCTCAAACGGTACTGCAGTTTTAGGTATAGGAAATATTGGACCCGAAGCCTCAAAACCTGTTATGGAGGGTAAAGCTTTACTTTTTAAAATATTTGCAGATATAGATGTATTTGACATCGAAGTTGATACTGAAAATATAGATGATTTTATCAATACAGTTAAAAATATAGCTCCCACTTTTGGAGGAATTAATTTAGAAGATATCAAAGCTCCTGAAGCATTTGAAATTGAACGAAGGTTAAAAGAAGAGCTTGATATTCCTGTGATGCATGACGATCAGCATGGTACTGCGATTATATCTTGTGCTGCTTTAATTAATGCAGTCGAAATAGCAGAGAAAAATATAGAAAAGGTTTCAGTAGTAATCAATGGAGCTGGAGCTGCAGCCACATCTTGTACTAAACTTTACAAGGCATTTGGGGTAAATCCAAATAATATTGTAATGTTAGATAGTAAAGGTGTTATTAGGAAAGATCGAGATGATTTAACTGATGAAAAATCTGAGTTTGCAACCGATAAAGATATTTTTTCATTAGCGGAAGCTATTAAAGATGCAGATGTATTTGTTGGGCTGTCTGTAGCAAATATATTGACGACAGAAATGCTTAATAGTATGGCTTCGAATCCAATTGTTTTTGCATTAGCAAATCCAGAACCTGAAATTAATTATAACCTAGCTATCAAAATAAGAAAAGATATTATCATGGCTACTGGAAGGAGTGACCATCCTAATCAAGTTAATAATGTTCTAGGGTTTCCTTTTATTTTTAGAGGAGCTTTAGATGTTAGAGCGACTAAAATAAATGAAGCTATGAAAATGGCTTCAGTAAATGCATTAGCAGCTTTAGCAAAAGAGCCTGTGCCTGAACAAGTGAATATCGCATATGGTGAAACAAAATTAATTTTTGGAAGAGATTATATAATTCCAAAACCTTTTGATCTTAGATTAATAAATACTATTCCAGTTGCAGTAGCAAAAGCTGCAGTAGAAAGCGGTGTAGCCAAGCAACCTATTTTTAATTGGGAAAAATATGAAGAGATTCTTTATGCAAGAATGGGTAATGACAATAAGATTTTGCGAATGTTATTTAATAGAGCAAAAATAAACCCTAAAAAAATTGTTTTTGCTGAAGCTGATCATTTAGATGTTTTAAAAGCTGCTCAAATTGTTTTGGAAGAAGGGATTGGAATTCCAATTTTATTAGGAAGAAAAGATATTATTCTTGAATTGATGAAAGAAATTGAGTTTGATGAAGATGTAGAAATTTTGGATCCAAAAAGCGATGATCATACTGAAAAATTAAAAGAGTATGCTCAAATTTATTGGTTACAAAGACAGCGAAAAGGAATTACTCTTTATGCAGCTCAAAAATTAATGAGAGAAAGAAATTATTTTGCATCCATGATGGTAAATGTTGGAGATGCAGATGCTATGATTTCTGGATATTCAAGAGCTTATCCCGTAGTGGTAAGACCAGTACTTGAAACTATTGGTAAATTTGAAGGAGTAAATAAAATTGCAACTACTAATTTAATGCTGACAAAGCGAGGCCCCTTATTTATTTCAGACACTTCTATCAATATTAACCCCACAGCAAAAGAATTAGCAAATATTGCCCAGATGACAAACTATACGATGAAAATGTTTGGAATAAAACCTGTAATAGCTATGATATCATATACGAATTTTGGGTCTTCAAAACATCCTGATGCAAAAAAAGTTAGAGAGGCAGTTGAGTATTTGCATAGTTTTAGTCCGGACACAATTGTTGATGGAGAATTACAAACCGATTTTGCTTTAAACAGTGAGTTGCTTAAAAAAACATTTCCTTTTTCAAAATTAGCAGGTAAAAAAGTGAATGCCTTAATTTTTCCAAATTTAGATTCAGCAAATAGTAATTATAAACTACTAAAGGAATTAGAAAATGTAGAGTCTATAGGTCCAATAATGCTTGGAATGAAAAAAGCTGTACATATACTCCAATTAGGAGCCAGTGTTGAAGAAATTGTTAATATCGCAGCCGTTGCAGCAGTTGATGCTCAACAAAAAGGAAAGTTAGAAAAAGCAAGGAATAAAAGCTAATTTGTTATCGACTTTTTAGTGTTTTGAAGGATTGTAGATGTAAATAATTATATTATATTTGAAACATCAATTTAATAACTGATGATCACCCATTTAAAGGGAAAATTAATTGAAAAAAACCCAACAAATATAGTTCTAGACTGTAATGGTGTCGGGTATTCGGTTAATATTTCATTACATACTTTTTCACAACTTCCTCCTGGGGAATTTGTTAAGCTTTTTATACATTTACAAATACGGGAAGATTCACATACATTATTTGGATTTTCAAGTAAAGTTGAACGCGAAGTTTTTAGGTTGTTAATATCGGTTTCTGGAGTTGGAGCAAGTATTGCGAGGACCATGTTGTCAACTTTGTCTCCAGAACAAGTAATGGAAGCTATTACTCAAAATAATTTAACAGCCATTCAGTCAGTTAAAGGAATTGGTGCTAAAACTGCTCAACGAGTTGTTTTAGATTTAAAAGATAAAATAATAAAAATTTATGGCTTAGATGAGGTTTCCTTAGTTTCGAGCAATACTAATAGAAATGAGGCTTTATCAGCTCTAGAAACATTAGGTTTTGCTAGGAAACAAGCAGAAAAAGTTTGTGATTATATTATAAATAAAAATCCAAATGCTTCTTCAGAAACTATAATAAAACTGGCTTTAAAAAATTTATAACAATTGGGGTCAAAAAAATACGATTTAAAAAATAGCTTTTTAAAGCAAATATTAGTTTTAGGTGTTATTATAAGTAGTTTTGCTAACGCTTATTCTCAAGACTCTATCAGTAATGGAAGTACCATGGGGCGTATGGATTTGCCTACTCCAACAAGTATACAAGACTTGTACACCTATGATCTAATAACTGAAATGTATATTTATACTCAGATTATTGGAGATTTTTCAATAACATATCCACTCATTTTAACACCACAAGAATATAGAGACTTGATTCTTAATCAGCAAATGAAATCTTATTTCAAAGACAAGATTGATGCCGCTGATGGAAGAAAAGAGGGAGCTGAAGAATTACAAAAAAATTTATTACCAACTTTTTATGTAAATTCAGGTTTTTTTGAATCTATTTTTGGTGGTAATGAAATTGAGATAATACCGCAGGGTGTGGTGGAAATTGATTTAGGTTTGTTATATACAAAACAAGATAATCCCGCATTTTCGCCAACAAACAGGAGTAATCTAACTTTTGATTTTGACCAAAGAATTAGCTTAAGTTTATTAGGTAAAATAGGTAAAAAGCTTCAAATTACTGCAAATTACGATACTCAATCAACATTTGATTTTCAAAATCAAATCAAATTAGAATATACGCCAACAGAAGATGATATCATTAGAAAAATTGAAGTTGGTAATGTAAGTATGCCTTTAAATAGTTCTTTAATTCAAGGAGCTCAAAGTTTATTTGGTGTAAAAGGTGAAGTTCAGTTTGGAAAAACAACTATAACTGGTGTTTTTTCTGAACAAAAATCTGAAACAAGAACTGTGGTTGCAGAAGGTGGAGCTACTATAACAGATTTTGAGATTTTTGCTTTAGATTATGATGAAAATCGACACTTTTTCTTATCTCATTATTTTAGAGATAATTATGATAGAGTCTTAGCGCAATATCCTTTTATAAATACTAATATTCAAATTACAAGAACTGAGGTTTGGATTACAAATAGAACTAATTCTACCGAAAATGTAAGAAATATTGTTGCGCTTCAAGATATTGGAGAGTCTAATCCTGATGATATAGGGTTATTGTTTCCTCCTGGAGGGTTTATACAAGTTCCAAGTAGCTCATATCCTAATAATGGCAATAATAAGTTTAATCCACTAGGAATAGAAGGAAGCGAACCTTCTGTTTTAAATCCAGCAATAAGAGATATAGCTACTATTCAATCAGGATTTAGTGGTGTGCAAGTTAGGGATGGTTTGGATTATGTGTTACTTGAAAATGCAAGAAAATTAAATTCTGGCGAATACCAATTAGACACACAATTAGGATATATTTCTTTAAATCAGCGTTTAAATAATGATGAAGTGTTAGCGGTTGCGTTTCAATTTACTTTAAATGGTACTGTTTACCAAGTTGGTGAATTTTCAAACGGTGTTGATTCCTCAGGTGGAATCATAACTGGTAATGGCAATGAAGATTCCATAGAAGGTATTTCGCAAAATTTAGTTGTTAAATTATTGAAAAGTAATATTACAAATGTCCAAGAGCCAATATGGGATTTAATGATGAAAAACATATATCCATTAGGAGCTTTTCAACTTGAACGAGAAGGTTTTAATTTAAATATATTATATACAGATCCTTCTCCTCAGAATTTTATAACTGCTGCTGAAGGAAATTTTCAATTTCCTCCATTACCCTTGCCTGAGGATGTAAAAAACACAACATTACTTAGAGTATTTAATTTAGATCAATTAAATTTTAACGGAGATCCACAACAAGGGGGTGATGGATTCTTTGATTTTGTTCCGGGAATTACTTTAGATGTAAAAAACGGACGGATTATTTTTACCAATGTTGAGCCATTTGGTAGTCATTTATTTGAAAAATTAGAAGACCCTACTAATTTATCTGAAGATTATGAAAATCCAATAACTTATAATGCCAACCAAAATAAATATGTTTTTAACACTCTTTATGCCTCAACAAAGGTACAAGCAGAACAAGAAGAAAGTGATAAAAATAAGTTTCAATTAAAAGGAACTTATAAATCTACAGGTGCAGACGGAATTCCTATAGGAGCATTTAATATTCCACAAGGATCAGTAACTGTTACAGCTGCAGGTAGAGTATTAGTTGAAGGAGTCGATTATACTGTTAATTATCAATTAGGAAGGGTGCAAATATTAGATTCATCTTTATTAAATTCTAATACGCCTATATCTATTTCTACAGAAAATAACACTTTATTTGGACAGCAAACAAAAAGATTTACTGGGGTAAATGTTGAACATTTATTTAGTGAAAATTTTCAAATGGGGGCCACCTTTTTAAATTTAAATGAAAGGCCATTAACACAAAAATCATCGTTTAATTCAGAACCAATAAATAATTCTGTATTTGGTGTAAGTGCAAATTATTCAACTGAAGTGCCGTTTTTAAATCGATTAGTTAATAAACTTCCAAATATTGATACTGATGTTGAATCATTATTCTCATTGCGTGGTGAATTTGCATATTTATTGCCAGGAGCTCCTAAAGTATCTAACTTTAATGGAAAGACAACAGCGTATGTTGATGATTTTGAAGCTGCACAAACAAGCTATGATATTAGCTCACACTTAACTTGGGGTCTATCAAGTGTTCCAATAGGTTTTGGTGGAGAACAAGGAAATGGAACTTTAGCAACTAATTATAAACGTGCAAAATTATCTTGGTATACGGTAGATCCAATTTTTTATAGCTCACAGCGGCCAGATGGAATAACAGTAGATGATATTTCTTCACCTTTTACAAGAAGAATATTTAGAGATGAGATATTCCCAAATCAAGATATTATTCAAGGACAGTCACAAGCTCTTTTTTCTTTAGATTTAGCCTTTTCTCCAACAGAAAGAGGACAATATAATTATAATCCTGCGACAAATGGAACTAATGAACTTACAAATCCAGGATCTAATTTTGGTGGTATTATTAGGTCATTAACTACTACAGATTTTGAGAAATCAAATGTAGAGTATATTCAGTTCTGGTTAATGGATCCCTTTATTTACGAAGAAACGGAAGGAAGTGATGGAGGAACTATTACTTTTAATCTTGGGAATATTTCTGAAGATGTCTTAAAAGATGGAAGAAAACAGTATGAAAATGGATTGCCTAAAGATGCATCCACAACTAATACTATTCCAACTAATTATGGTAAAGTTCCAACAAATCAATCCTTATTGTATGTTTATGATACTCAGGGAGAAGAACGCACAAATCAAGATATAGGGTATGATGGTCTTAATGATGTCGAAGAAGCTGCAAAATTTCCTGATTTTGCTGGATTAGCAGATCCTTCGGGTGATAACTATGAGTATTTCTTGCAAGCTCAAGGAAATATTATAGAACGTTATAAAAAATATAATGGAACTCAAGGAAATTCACCGGAAGTAATTACAAATACAGATAGAGGTTCAACTTCGCTTCCAGATGTTGAGGATATAAATCGTGATAATAGTATGAACACGATTGATAGCTATTTTGAATATAATATTGATATTTTTCCTGGAATGGATAGTAACAATAGTGATTATATAACAGATATTAAAGAAATAAATGTTACGCTGCAAAATAATGAAGTAATTCCTGTAAGATGGGTCCAATTTAAAGTGCCTATTAGTGAGCCAGATGATGCTGTAAATGGAATTTCAGATTTTAGATCTATTCGTTTTATGAGAATGTTTCTTTCAGAATTTGAAGAAGATATAATATTACGATTTGGGGACTTAGATTTAATTCGAGGGGATTATAGAAGATATCAACTTGCATTAGATGCAGATGCACAAAACCCAGAAGACAGTAATACATTATTTGAAAATTTTACGGTTAGTGTTGAGGAGAATGAAAATAGATTACCAATACCTTATGTTTTACCACCAGGTGTTTACAGAGAACAATTAAATAATAATAACAATATCATTCGTGAAAACGAACAATCTTTATCATTGAGAGTTTGTGGATTAGATCCAGAAGATGGTAGAGCTGTCTATAAAAATTTTAATATTGATATGAGACAATATAAAAATTTAGAGATGTTTATTCATACCGAATCTGTTGAAAATGAAGGGATGTTATCTGATGGAGATATGGTTGCTTTTGTGAGATTAGGAAATGATTTATCTCAGAATTATTATGAAGTTCAAATTCCTTTAAATCAGACCTCTTTTGGTAGTACTTCGCCTGAAGATATTTGGCCTTTAGCAAATAGGCTTCTTTTACCTTTTGATTTATTGCAAAAAGTAAAGACACTTGCTTTAGGAGATCCTAATAATATTCCTAATGAAATTTCTTATTATATGCAGTCTGAATTAAATCCAGATTTTACTCCAGGCGCAGAAAATGAGCTTCGAATTGGTATTAAGGGAAATCCGAGTTTTGGTAATGTAAGAACAATCATGCTTGGTGTTAGGAATTCCACAACTAATGAAATATGTGGAGAAACTTGGTTTGACGAGCTTCGAATGACAGAACTAGATAACGAAGGAGGATGGGCTGCTGTCGCAAGTATGGATGTGAATTTAGCAGATTTTGCTACGATAAGCGCTTCAGGAAGTAAAAGTACTGTTGGATTTGGATCAATTGAACAAGGACCAAATCAAAGAAGTTTAGAGGATATCAAGGAATATGGAGTTGTTACTAATTTTAATTTAGGTCAATTATTACCTCAAAAATGGGGAATTCAATTACCATTTAATTATGGTCTTTCAGAAGAATTAATTACACCAAAATATGACGAGGAGTTCCAAGACATTGAGCTACAAGCTAGAATAGATAATGAGCAAGATCCCGCTAAAAGTTCAGAAATTAAAGAACAATCTGAAGATTATACCAAAAGGCAAAGTGTTAATTTCATAGGAGTTCGAAAAAATAGAGTTGGAAATGAAAAGTCTAAAGTGTATGATATTGAAAATTTTACCTTTTCGTATTCTTATAATCAAGTTGATCATAGAAGCTTTGAGGTAGAAAAATCTTTAGATCAAAATGTAAGATTGGGAGGAACTTATAATTATAATTTCGTACCAAAAACAGTAGAGCCTTTTAAAAAAAATGATTCTATTTTTAGAAGTAAATATTTGCAGTTATTAAAAGATTTTAATTTTAATTATTTACCTTCTAATATTACTGTAGGATCAAATTATGTACGACAATATAATGAACAAAAATTTCGAGAGCTTAATTTACCAGCAGGTAATATTGGAATACCTACTTTATATCAACGTAATTTCTTATTTGATTGGCAATACGCGATTAATTACAATCTAACAAAATCATTAAGATTTAATTTTACATCTACAAACAATCGTACTGTTAAAAATTATATTGATATATTTGGTAATACTGATAATTCTATAGGTGTATGGGATGAGTTTTTTGAT
>JAQWNL010000052.1:0-10224 GCA_029268635.1 Flavobacteriaceae bacterium | reverse complement strand
ATTCCTTGCTACTTTTACAGTGCAAGCACAAGAATTATCCATTGATGACCAATTTAAAGAGTTAATAAAAAAATCCAATAGCTATAAAGGTTATAAGATCATAAAAAAAGAAAAAATTTATAAGCTGATAAAAAATATTTCAGATTCAATAGCCCTTTTAGAAGAAAATATAATAACAAAAGCTTCTGCAATTGAAAATCAAAATTCTGAAATCAATACGTTAACCGTTGAATTAACTAGTACAAAAAACGAATTAACCAGTTCTAAGGAAAAAGAAAATAGAATCGAAGTATTGGGAATTTTAACCAATAAGTCCACCTATACCTTTATGGTGTTTTTCACACTTGGAATACTATTTCTAATCATTGTTGTTTTATTTATAAAATATAAAAGTGGTTTTTATATTATAAAAACAACAAAAAGTAAGCTTCGTGAAACTGATGAAGAATTTGAAAATTTCAGGCAACGTTCTTTAGAAAGAGAACAACAATTAAGAAGAAAACTTCAAGACGAAATCAACAAGAAAAAACCCTAATTATCATTAATCAAATCTTGTGATTTTAGCTCCTATTGCTCGCAATCTTTCGTCAATATTTTCATAACCGCGATCAATTTGCTCAATATTCTGTATAATGCTAGTCCCGTTAGCAGACAAAGCAGCTATTAACAATGAAATTCCAGCTCTAATATCTGGTGATACCATCGTTGTTGCTTTTAACGGATATTTAAAATTATGACCTATTACTATTGCACGATGGGGATCACACAATATTATTTTTGCGCCCATATCAATCAATTTATCCACAAAGAACAAACGGCTTTCAAACATTTTTTGATGAATTAAAACACTTCCTTTTGCTTGCGTAGCAACAACCAAAACAATACTTAATAAATCGGGAGTGAATCCTGGCCAGGTAGCATCTGAAACGGTTAAAATAGAACCATCTATGTATTCTTGAATCTCATAACTCTCCTGTCTTGGAATGAGAATATCATCTCCAACTTTCTCCAAAATAATGCCTAATTTCCTGAAGGTATCTGGGATGATTCCTAAATTTTCCCAGCTTATATTTTTGATTGTTATTTCACTGCGAGTCATAGCAGCTAAACCGATCCAACTTCCTATTTCGATCATATCTGGAAGTACTCGATGATGACAACCTTTTAAAACCGATACTCCTTCTATAACTAATAAATTAGAGCCAATACCTTGTATGTTAGCCCCCATGCGAACCATCATTTTACATAATTGCTGCAAATAAGGCTCACATGCAGCATTATAGATTGTTGTTTTTCCTTTAGCGAGTACTGCAGCCATCACAATGTTTGCTGTTCCAGTTACCGATGCTTGATCTAATAGCACATAAGCACCCTTAAGTCCATTAGGAGCTTCTACACCATAAAAACATTCTTCTTTATTATACCGGTAAGTAGCACCTAATTTTATAAAACCTTCAAAGTGGGTATCAAGTCGTCGTCTTCCAATTTTATCGCCTCCTGGCTGCGGAATAAATCCTTTTCCAAACCTGCTTAACAAAGGACCAACAATCATAATAGAGCCTCTTAATGAGCTTCCTTCTTCCTTAAATTTTTCAGACTCTAGATAGTCTAAATCTAATTGGTCAGACTTAAAAGAATAGGATTCTTTTTCAAGTTTTTTCACCTTAACACCTAGGTTAGTAAGAATTTCAATTAATTTATTGACATCTCGAATATCAGGTACATTTTCAATCACCACTTCTTCGTCTGTTAATAAAACACCGCAAAGTATTTGTAACGTTTCGTTTTTAGCACCTTGAGGTATAATTTCTCCTTGTAGCTTATTGCCTCCTTCTATTCGAAAAGATCCCATAAAAAATAATTGATTTTCTAACTATTAATAGTTGTAATAAACCTAAAATTAGCTTCCATATTGCTTAAGACCTATTAATATTTTTTCCAAGTTCTCCCTTTGGTATTTTTAGATGTTTTTGTTATTTTCTTAGCACCATAACTTTTATTATTACTAAGAACGGTCATGGTATCCAGCAGTGCTTCTTTAGTGCCTTTTAAGTTTAATTTACCTCCAGAAAGTTCAAATAAATGCTTAAAAATAACATCGTCTTCCACCGTATCTTTATTCCAATTTAAGAAGCATTTTTTCATGTGATTCGCAATCGTAAATACTAAAGCTTCCTTTTTCTCTCCATCTTGCCAACTAATAGCAACATCAATCATTCTTTTTATATTGTTTCCGTAAAAACGATATTTCGGAAAGTTTTGAGGGTATTCTAGTGATTGAGGATACTCTTCTAATTCTTCCCTCTTAGGAATTGGGTAGGGAGAATCTACATCTAATTTAAAGTCTGAAATAATAAATAATTGATCCCAAAGTTTGTGTTGAAAATCTGTGACATCACGCAAATGTGGATTTAAGTTACCCATTACAGCAATAATACTGTTTGCAACTTTATTTCGTTCTTCTTTTGTTTCTTTTGAAATGGCTTGGTCTACCATTTTTTGAATATGTCTTCCATATTCAGGTATAATAAGCTTTGGTCGCTCAGAGTTGTATTCTATATGATCTATCAAAATTTAATGATAATGTTGCAGCATTTTATACTTGCAATGTGATTTATTAAATGAAGTAATTTCAATTCTGAGTGCAAAATACTAATTTTTAAAGAGAAATTACTCCTTCTACTTTAGAAACTTTTTTATATTTTTCAATAACTGCCTTTGGTGATTTCATCCTTACATTTATAGAAATACTTGTATAGGTACCTTTGGAAGAATCACGGCTGGTAATCTCCGCACTCGCATCATTGAAAATAGTTTTAATTTCTGCGATTTTTTTAGGGTTTGTTGGAACTATAAACTTATATAAGTAGACAGCTGGCCAGGTCTTATCATTTTTAAGGCTTTCCTCTAATCTTTTGTAAAAATCAGCAGTATCTTTCTCTGTTTTCATTTTATTTTTTTTACGCTTTACAAATATAGAGTTTCGCTATCAATAATTATTTACGTTATTTGCATAATATCTAATTCATATGCCAAATAAAATTGTTATTACTGGTGGGCCTGGTTCTGGAAAAACTACCTTGATTTCTTTCCTTTCAGAAAATGGCTTTCAATGTCAACATGAAATTTCTCGTGATGTTATTTTGGAAGCTCAGAAAGAAGGTATTAATCAATTATTTCTTACAGACCCTATTCTTTTCAGTAAAAAACTACTGGAAGGGCGATTAAAACAATTTGAGGATATTCATCATTTTGAAAATGCTCCTATTTTTTATGATCGAGGTTTACCAGATATCACTGCTTATATGGATTTCACAAAGATGAACTATCTGGATGACTTTGAAAAAGTTTGTTATAATAATCACTATGATTCGGTTTTTTTATTACCTCCTTGGAAAGAAATATATAAACAAGATAATGAGCGGTATGAGTCTTTTAAAGAGGCAGAAAAAATACATCATTGTATATTAAAAAGCTATGAAAAATATGGATACGAAGTAATTGAGGTTCCTTTTGGGACCTTAGCAAGCAGAATGGAATTTATAAAAATAAGCTTAGCTCTCTAATATTGAAAGAACCAATTCAAATACTTGAGACTTATTGGGGATACCATCAGTTTCTTCCCAGGCAGGAAGAAATCATCTCCACCGCATTAGAAGGAAGAGATATCGTTGCATTACTACCTACAGGTGGCGGAAAATCGGTGTGCTTTCAATTGCCAACATTGGCTAAAGAAGGGATTTGTATTGTTATTTCTCCTTTAGTAGCCTTAATGACAGATCAAGTTAACTCTTTAAAGAAAAAAGGCATTAAAGCGCTTAGTATTCCGGGAGGTATTTCATACCAAGATTTAAATGCATTGTTAGACAATGCCTTGTATGGAACTTATAAATTTTTGTATTTATCTCCTGAAAGGTTACAGCAAGAATTAGTACAGAATTGCATCAAGGCAATGAATGTCAATTTAATTGCCATTGATGAGGCACATTGTATTTCTCAATGGGGAAACGATTTTAGACCTACTTATAAAAATTGTAACATACTTAGGACAATTCTTCCATTAGTGCCTATGATTGCTTTAACTGCCTCTGCGACGCCAGAAGTATTAGCGGATATTGTTTTGCAATTAAAATTAAAAACGCCTGCCATCATAAAAAGTTCTTTTGTTCGGAAAAATTTATCCTATCAAGTGCATTATCAGGAAGATAAATTATATAGAATTGAACAATTATTAAAGAAAAGTAATGGTTCAGCTATTATCTATGTGAGAAGTAGAAAAAACACGGTGGAAATTAGCCAACAATTAAATAGTCTAGGTATTTCGAGTCATTTTTTTCACGGCGGTATTTCCTCTGAAGATAAAAATACGCGTCTTGAGGAATGGCTGCAAGGAAAAAAACAAGTGATGGTAGCGACCAATGCTTTTGGAATGGGAATTGACAATCCGAATGTTAGTTATGTATTTCACACACAACTTCCAGAAAGTATGGAGAGTTATTTTCAGGAAGCTGGCCGAGCCGGAAGGGATGTAAATTATTCGAGTGCAATGATTCTGTACAATGATTATGATAAAATATTAATAAAAAAACAATTTTTAGATTCACGACCTACGACCCATCAATTAAAAACCATTTATCGATCCTTAAGTAATTATTTTAAAATTTCTTATGGCGAAGGAGCCTTTTCAACTAATAGCTTTAATTATGTAGCCTTCTGCAAGCATTATCAACTAAACACCCTATTTACGTATAACGGGTTAACAGCATTAGAACGCTTGGGTATTATAAAGCTGTCAAAACAATTTGGCAGGAGGTCGATTCTTAAATTTAAAATTAGCTCCGACAAACTCATCAGCTATTTAGAACAAAATCCAACAATTTCCTTAATTGGTAAAACAATTTTAAGAATGTGTGGAGGTATTTTTGAATCCGAAACATACGTAAAAATTGAATTAATTGCTTCAAAAACTAGACAGTCTGTAGTAATGGTAATTAATGCTCTAGAGAAAATGGAACAAGAAGGGATCTTAGACTTAAAACTATTTCACACCGATGCAAGCATTACTTTTTTAGTACCGCGGGAAGATGATAAAACAATTAATAGTGTTTCAAAAGCATTAAAAGCACTAAACCATAAAAAAGAATCGGAAGTTAATGCTGTACTGCATTATATCAATAATGATGCGATTTGTAAAAGTTTACAACTTGTTGGTTATTTCGGCGAAAAGTCTGCCGAAAATTGTGGCATATGTTCGGTGTGTGCTTCACAAAAAAGTAGCCCAAGCAAGAAAGAAATTCAGTTTATTTCTGAAAAAATTCTACTTTTATTGGAAGAAAGAGAATTGTCTTCTAGAATACTTTCAGAAAAACTTACTTTTACTGAATCAAAAATAGTAATTGTTTTAAGGCATTTACAGGATGTTGAAAAAATTAGAGTGAACACTAAGAATGAATATTTTTTAAATTAATGAGAGACTTAAGAATTGTATTTATGGGCACCCCAGGGTTTGCAGTAGGTGTTTTACAAAAATTAGTAGCAGAAGGCAAAAACATTGTAGGCGTAATTACTTCGCCAGACAAACCTGCTGGTAGAGGCAGGAAGCTAAAACAATCTGATATTAAAGCTTATGCCGTGTCCCAAAATTTAAAACTATTACAACCCAGCAACCTAAAAGAGGAATACTTTTTAGATGAATTGCGTTCATTGAATGTTAATTTACAGATTGTGGTCGCCTTTAGAATGTTACCAAAGGTGGTTTGGAGCATGCCAAGCTATGGTACTTTTAATTTACATGCTTCTTTATTACCACAGTACAGAGGTGCTGCTCCTATCAATTGGGCAATTATTAATAGGGAATTTAAAACAGGAGTCAGTACTTTTTTTATTGATGATAAAATTGATACTGGTGAAATCATCTTAAAAGAAGCGGTAATTATAAAACAACGGGAAACCGTTGGGTCCTTACATGATGTGTTAATGAATAAAGGAAGCCACTTGGTTATTAAAACAGTAGAATTGATAGCACGAAGTGAAGAAAGTCCCAAAAAACAGACCATCAGTAATGTCCTAAAAAACGCACCGAAACTAACAAAGGAGAATACAAAAATAGATTGGAATCGATCTGTTGAAGATATTGACTCCTTAATTAGGGGACTTAATCCTTATCCTGCTGCTTGGTCTACCATGATAAATAATAAGAAAGAAAGTACTGTAAAAATTTACAATTGCAATTATGTAATTGAAAAACATACTTTTAAAAACGGAACGATTATTAGCAGTAAAAAAGAGTTAAAAGTTTCAGCTAGCAATGGTTACCTTATAATCCATGAAATGCAGCTAGTTGGAAAACGAAAAATGGACATAAAATCGCTTTTAAATGGTTTTACTTTTGATAAAAATTCAAAAATGATGTAAAGCCTTATGATCATTGAACTTATAAAATTCACTAAAAATGGATAAGTTTATTAACAAAGCAAGCAAGTTATCAACAAAAAACGCTATTTGCATTGCTATTACTTGCGTGAACCGGTAATCCGTTTAATTTTGTAAGGGAATTATAAAAAAAAGTTTAACTAACAATTTAATTTTTACAAATTATGAACAAATCAGATTTAATTGACGCAATGGCAGCATCTGCTGGAATTACGAAAGCAGCAGCAAAAAAAGCATTAGAATCTATGCTAAGTGAAATTCAAGGATCATTACAAAAAGGAAACAGAGTTTCTTTAGTAGGTTTCGGTTCTTGGTCAGTTTCTAGAAGAGCAGCAAGAGATGGTAGAAACCCTCAAACAGGAGCTACAATCAAAATTAAAGCTAAAAACGTAGTTAAGTTTAAAGCTGGATCAGATTTAAGCGGTAGTGTAAACTAATCCAATCCTTTTTATTTAAAAAATCCCCACCCGAAAGAGATGGGGATTTTTTTATGCTATAATTTATAGTACATGCTCCAAAAATTTGCATTTTATTAAATTAATACTTAGTTTTATTATTGAAAACAGTAATATGACTATTTTAAAACCAGAAAAAGGATTACTATTGGTTGCAGAACCTTCTATAATTGGAGATATCTCCTTTAATAGGTCTGTGGTATTATTAGCTGAGTATAATGAAAATGGTGCTGTTGGCTTTATTTTAAACAAACCATTAAAAAATAATTTAAACGATTTTATACCCGAATTAAACTCAAACATTTCTATTTATAATGGAGGTCCTGTAGAACAGGATAATTTATATTTTATTCATAAAATTCCAGAGTTAATTCCGAAAAGCATTGAAATAGCGAATGGTATTTATTGGGGTGGCGATTTTAATAAAATTAGTATCTTACTTCAAGAAGATAAAATAAAAGAATCTGAAATTCGCTTTTTTCTAGGATATACCGGTTGGAGCCACCATCAATTAGAGGAAGAACTGGAGGAACATAGTTGGGTGATCTCCCCTAACAACTATAAAAACAGAATACTTGGAAAAACAGGTGCTGGTTTTTGGAAAGAAAAAATGGTGGAATTTGGTGGTGATTATTTAATTTGGTCTAATGCGCCAGAAAATCCATCCTATAATTAATCATTCACAGAAGACAGTTTAGCTTTCATATTTAATTTTTGTAATAACTCCTTTGATATCTTATTCGTAAAGTCTTTTTTTCGATACTTTGTTATGGGTTGAATCCCTGTGATAACATTGCTAATAAAAAGTTCATCCGCCTTTTGCAAATCAAAGGGTGATATTGATTTTTCTTCGAGGCTGTACTCTTTTGAAAGCTCACAGATCGCAATCAGTTGCTTTCTAATAATCCCTCGCAAGCAACCGTCTGTTATAGGTGGCGTGATTATTAAATTACCCTTTACCATAAACAAATTTCCTTGCAATACTTCCACCACCATCTTGTTTTCGTTGAGCAATAAACAATTTTGATAGCCATTTTCAGCTGCAAAAATACTTCCCAGTACATTCGTTATTTTCGAATTAGTTTTTAGAGTAGATAGCAAATTGGAATAGATAAAATAATCTTTAAATAATTCCACTTCATAGGGAGCATCATCCATCATATAAAAAGGAATATCGAGTTTTTCAAGAGTGATAAAATAGTTAACATCATTGGTTTTTGGTGTGTACTTCCCTCCTTCTTTTCTATTTACATAGAGTTTAACTCTGCAGGTATTGTTTGTTAAATTAGAAGCTTCTACGGTTCTTAGAATTTCCTCTTCAAGAAATTCCATAGAAAAAGTCATAGGTATTTCCATTCTTAATATTCGCATAGAAGCCATTAATCTAAAATAATGATCTTCCCAAAAATTAATCCTGCTAGATACTACTTTAAGAGTTTCAAATACAGCATCGCCATATTGCAGGCCCCGATTATTAATGGAAACCTTTCCTTCTTGCTTATGTTGTAATTTTCCGTTTAAATTAACCATAAAAAACCGCCTTATTTTAGAAAACGGTGCAAATATACTATATAAAAGACTTTTTATACAGAACCTAATAAATGTTTCAGTTCAGAAATCATATTTTCCCAAAGCATTTTCCCTTCTTCTACTTCATCTTCTTCCGCAAAATCAGTGACCATAATACAAACATCTTTGGTGATGTCATCCAAGTCGATGCACATTTCAAAATAATAGCTAGTCCCTTCATCTTCAATCCATTGAAAACGAATTGATTTTCCTTTTTGTTTTGAAATTAGCTTAGCGACCTCTTCGCTACCTTCCCAAATAAAATTAAAAAATTCTCCCCTAGAGTTTACGTTATCTGCATACCATTCTTGCATTCCAGAAGGTGTCGAAATGTATTGGTATAACAGTGCAGAAGATGCTTGAATTGGAAATTCCATCTCGTACTTTACTTTTTCACTCATAGGGCTGTTATTAGTATGTAGCCAATATATATATTAATTGCTTACTGTAAAAGAAAGAAGGCTAAAATTATTTATTACTTATCTATTATAAATTATAAATAATTATGACAAAACAGTATCCGAATGTTTGTGCTCGTATAAATTGTTCCTATATTTGCCATCGCAAAAAATCACAGGTAAGCAATTTTTTACAATAAAAATGATTGATTTATCTATTGATGTTTTAAAATAAATGGCGAGGTAGCTCAGGTGGTTAGAGCGTCGGATTCATAACCCGGAGGTCTCGAGTTCAAGTCTCGATCTCGCTACGAAAGAGTCATCAGAAATGGTTATTTTTTTTTTACAAGAAACTCAAGTATACAAGGGGTTTAAGCGTGTATTTATTGAGTGTTATTTAGTTGATATTAACCACACTTTGGTTGTTAATTACCATAGGTTAAAAACCAAATATACACAAAAACTGCTACTAAATTGGGGTATACAGAGACACATAAATAAGATCAACACTTACAGTGTGCGTGCAGTTCGAACTTTTTAATTATAGTGCCTTTTTTTGTGTTTTATGGTTTTTTAAAAATTGACTATTTTAGCACCTCAGCTAAACCAAATTCAATGAAAAAATTATTTTTACTATTACTTGTCTTTATTTTAATAATTGGATGCAATCAGCAAGAAAAAAATAATAAAATAACCACTATTAAATTACACCAAGAGATTCCAGAAATTTCGATTGTTGACATTGGTACAGAAGGATTATCACACGGTGATTTTCATTGCTTTAATGGGATTCTTACCGATGATAAAGCTATTATTGGTAAATTATTTGGTTGTCGAACAACGGCAGATTTTTCTAATAGTACTTAAGGATTTCAACTAGGATTGAATCATATTGTTTTTGACTTTGGAGATTCCAATACTATTATTATAGGAGGTGGCACAGAATCTCCATCTTTAACAGGTGCTGAGTTTGTTAAAATAAAACCACAAATAAGAGGCGTTATAGGTGGAACAGGAAAATATATGGGAGCCAGAGGACAATTAACAACTATAAGAAACGATGATGGAAGCTATGAGCACCATATAGAGATAATTGATTAACTCAAAAAAATAGCTGCTCTAATAGAAAGTTATAAAAGATCTATTTCTTACCAAAACTATATTCTACTAAATGGTAAGGTTGTAATTAGATTTAAATAGAATTATATTTACTATTTAGATTTTACAAATTTATATAACCACACTCTACAATAATTTATTTTATGAAAAAAGTATTTGCCATATTGTGTATTATAGGAATAGCTTATCCTTACTATTACATCTTTAAATTTATTGAAACAAATAATTGGGAATGGTCTACTTCACTATTT
>JAQWNL010000051.1:0-16817 GCA_029268635.1 Flavobacteriaceae bacterium | reverse complement strand
TTATGATGGCCTTAAAAATTTAAAAGGAAGTGCATTAAAAGTCGCACAAATGTTAAGTATGGATAAGAGTATTTTACCACAAGCTTATGTTGAAAAATTTTCATTGTCACAATTTTCTGTTCCTCCTCTTTCACCTCCATTAGTTATCAAATCGTTTAAAAAATATTTTGGAAAAAATCCAAATGAAATATTTGATGTTTTTAATTCAACTTCGGTAAATGCCGCGAGCATTGGTCAAGTTCACAAAGCTCAAAAAAATGGCATTCCACTTGCTGTGAAAATACAGTATCCAGGTGTTGCTGAAAGTATATCTTCTGATTTATCATTGGTAAAACCAATAGCGGTCAAAATGTTTAATTTAAAAGGCAAAGATTCAGATAAATACTTCCAGGAAATAGAAGATAAATTAATTGAAGAGACCAATTATATTTTAGAAGTTGAGCAAAGTAAATTCGTTGTAGCGGCTTGTAAGCACATCAAAAATTTAGAATTTCCAAAATACTACGAAGAACTTTCTTCCGAACGCATCATCACGATGGATTGGATGGAAGGTGAACATCTTTCGGAATTTACGGCATACAACAAAGACCAAGAACTATCTAACAAATTAGGGCAAGCACTTTGGGATTTCTACATGTATCAAATACATCATCTTAGAAAGGTGCATGCGGATCCTCATCCAGGAAATTTTTTAATTTCAAAAAAAGGAACTTTAATTGCCATAGATTTTGGTTGTATGAAAGAAGTTCCAGAAGATTTTTATATCCCATATTTCGAATTAGCCAATAAAGAAAATATCAATAACAAGACTATTTTTAAAGAAAAAATGTATGAACTTGAAATTCTTCATAAAGAAGATTCTCCTGAAGAAATTAGTTTTTTTACAAAATTATTTCATGAAATGTTGAGTTTATTTACACAACCTTTTCATTCAGATACATTTGATTTTTCAGACCCTATATTTTTTGAAAAAATCGCAACATTAGGTGAGAAATTCGGTAGAGATTCAAAACTTCGTAAAATGAATGGAAATAGAGGTTCTAAGCATTTTATCTATATAAACAGAACCTTTTTTGGATTGTTTAATTTGATGTTCGATTTAAAAACCAAAGATGTTAAAATAAATAATTTCAAATCATACCAATAAAATCAAAACATGAAAACAAAAATATTAGATCACCAAAACACCAACGGTCATAAATTAAATGATTTTACTATTCAAGACATCGGAAACGATCATCTATTTACGGATCTTGAAACACCTATGAAAGAAAATGCTTTTTCTATTACGGATGAAGAAAAGAAAAAAAAGATAGCTTTTCATTTTCAAGAAATTATGGACATTATGGGACTTGATCTTAATGATGACTCTTTAAAAGGAACCCCACAAAGAGTTGCAAAAATGTATATCGATGAAATATTTAGTGGTTTAAACCCTAAAAACAAACCAAAAGTTGCACTTTTTGATAATAAATATCAATACAATCAAATGTTGGTTGAGAAGAATATCACATTCTATTCTAATTGTGAACATCATTTTGTTCCTATTATGGGAAGAGCTCATTTAGCTTATGTTTCTTCAGGAAAAGTAATTGGCTTATCAAAACTTAACAGAATAGTACAGTATTATGCAAAACGGCCACAAGTTCAGGAACGTTTAACCAATCAAATAGCAACTGAATTAATTGAAGTTTTAGGAACTAAAGATGTTGCAGTTATAATCGATGCCAAACATTTATGTGTATCTTCACGTGGTATTAAGGACGAATCTTCTGCAACCGTAACTTCCTATTATGGAGGTGTCTTTAATACTCCACAAAAAATTACTGAATTACAAAATTATATTAATAATTAATACTTTAGTATATCGCCCAAATTGTAAAAATAAATAATGAAACGATTATTAATACTATCCATTATGCTCTCTTTTTTCAATAAATCTTTATCTCAAACAACTCCCTTACCATGTATTTATGACATTCAAATAAATCAACTGAATGGAGACCTACTGGATTTATCTACTTATGAAGATAAATATATTTTATTTGTCAATGTAGCTTCACAATGTGGATTTACAGGACAATACAAAGATTTACAACAACTTTATGAAACCTATAATGATAAATTGATGATTGTTGGCGTTCCTTGTAACCAATTTGGAGGACAAGAGCCCGGAAGCTCTAAAGAAATAGAAAGTTTTTGTCAAGCAAATTATGGTGTTTCGTTTGTGATGACTGAAAAAATAGATGTTAAAGGAGACAAACAACATCCTTTATATCAATGGCTAACTGATAAAGCTAAAAATGGTAAAACAAATACAACTGTAAAGTGGAATTTTCAAAAGTATTTAGTAGGAACTAATGGTGAATATATTGATTATTATTATTCGATTACCAAACCTTTAAGCAGTAAAATAACAAAGCATATAAAATAATTTCTTGTAGATTTGTAAAGTCAAAAGCTAAGTGTTTTTGCAAATATTACATTAATTTAATAATTAAAAATGAAATTATATAAACTCATATTAATTTTTTTAGCAATAAATTTCGGGGCTTTAGCAATTGGGAGTTGGCTAATGGATAATGGTCCTATGACAGATTGGTACATCAATTTAAATCAAGCACCTTGGTCTCCTCCAGGCTGGGTTTTTGGAGCTGCTTGGACGACTATCATGATTTGTTTCTCCATTTATATGGCTTATTTATTTAAGTTTTTTAAAGACTCTAAATTATTAGTGCTGTTTGGTATTCAATTTGTTCTTAATGTAATTTGGAATTACATCTTTTTTAACCAACATTTAATAGGATTGGGATTGATTTTTATTATTATTTTAACAATTATCGTTTGTACTTTTTTAGTAAGTTATAATAGAAAGTTGAAAATAAAAAGTTTACTAGTACTACCCTACTTTTTATGGTTGCTTATAGCAACTTCATTAAACACTTATATTTACCTTTATAATTAATGGAATTGGACTTCATAAATAATGTTAATGAATTCGATGAAAGTGTTGTTAGGTTATATAACTTTAAAAGAGATGAAGCAATTTTTTTTAGAGATTTAATCCAAATTGTTATTATTGAAAATACTACAAGGCTAGATCTTTCATCAATTTCTTTTATAGAAAACCGAAATTGTAATTTAATTCTAGGGCTTTTTAAAACAGATGAAGGAATTTTAAGTAGTGATCATAAAACTTTTTATTGTGCCTTAACTAAAGAATCATATATAACTATGATAAGTCTTTTAGATCCTTTTTGTATTAAGGACAGGAAAGGCTATCAGTATTTATATGATATTGATAACCCAATAGATTTTTTGTTTTCACCAGCTGGCTCTTGGTAATTAATTAAGCTTATACAAGCGATAATTTATTTTTTATATCGTTTTAAAATCGTCTACTTAATTGGTTTTTATTCAATAAGTGTTAGTTTTTATCAATAAATCTATATGAACATTTTTTAATTTCTCCTATCGTTAGCCCTCCTATTTCTATTGGAAGGTTTTGAAGAATTTCTACTACTAATATTATTTCTTGAAGAATTTCGGTTTCCAATATTTCGGTTTCCTCCGCCTCCACCTTGTTTTATTGGCTTGGTTGATGCATTTGGATCTGGCTCAAAACCTTCAACAATCTCTACAGGAATTTTAATTCCTACTAGTTTTTGAATATCTCTTAAAAATTCTGTTTCATCGGCACTTACTAGAGATAAAGCTTCTCCACTTGCTCCTGCTCTACCAGTCCTGCCAATTCTATGAACGTAGTCCTCAGAAATATTAGGCAATTCAAAATTAATAACATGAGGTAATAAAGGAATATCCAATCCTCGGGCAGCAATATCTGTAGCTACCAAAACTCGAATAGAATTACTTTTAAATCCAGCCAATGCTTTGGTTCGAGCACCTTGTGATTTATTACCATGAATTGCTGATGCAGAAATCCCAGCTTTTACCATTTTTTCACAAAGACGATTAGCTCCATGTTTTGTTCTAGTAAACACTAATACTTGTTTCCAATCACCTTCAGAAATCAATTTTATAATTAATCCCGTTTTTTTATCTTTCGCTACCCGATACACTTTTTGCTCTATAGCATCTACAGTTGTATTTTCAGGTGTCGCTTCAACCATTGCAGGATGATGTAAAAAGTCACTTGCTAGATTTTTAATTTCTTTAGAAAAAGTAGCTGAAAACAATAAATTCTGCCTTTTTCTAGGCATTAAATCAATTATTTTTCTAATATCTCTAAGAAAACCCATGTCAAGCATACGGTCAGCTTCATCCAATACTAAAATTTCAATATTTGAAAGCGATAATAATCCTTGATTTTGTAAATCTAACAAACGACCTGGTGTTGCTACCAAAATATCGATTCCATTTCGAAGCTTAGCTACTTGTGGTCTTTGATTTACACCTCCAAAAATAACGGTAGAACGAATATCTAAAAACTCACTATACGATTTTACATTACTATGTACTTGAGCTGCTAATTCCCTTGTTGGAGTTAACACTAATGAGCGTATAGGTCTTTTTCTTAATGGTAGACCTTGAGATAATATTTGAAGCATAGGCAGTGTAAAACCAGCCGTTTTTCCAGTTCCAGTTTGAGCAGATGCTAAAATATCTTTTCTTTCTAAAATTAATGGAATTGCTTTTTGTTGAATTGGTGACGGTGAAGTATAGCCTTGTTTGCTAACAGCGTTTAACAGGACTTTAGATAAGCCCAATGATTTAAATGACATAAATGAATTTATAAATAACTAAAGATGTAGCCATTTTTTATTTTTGACAAAGATACGTGTTATTAAACTATAATAATTTATAAATTATAAAAGGGTTTTAATTAAATTAGGAACTAACTAAATTACTCAGTGGATACTATTTTTTTATTCGTATTATTGACATCGCTACTCCATATATTAAAAGTATCGAACCGCACGAACTCTGTAAACATAAGACTTAAGATAGGGACGTTGAACACCAAATTTAAAATTTTGTACCCATGCCAATTTATCAGTACACTCCGAAGAGCTCCAATAGCTATCACCGAGTACATTCCCTCCATTACTTTTTGCAGTGGTATTTATAACTACTCTATTATTATAAATTTCTTTTAACTCGTTAATACTTGGCAAAAACCATCCTGATTCTAACGAATTGGTGACTAAGGCTTCAGGACAGTCATTTTTCATGTTATTCGTATTATTTAAACCATCTCCAATTTCTGCACCCACCCCCAAAGGATTGCCTTTATTAATAGGAATGTTTCCAAGATTTGGTGAATCTATACCTGGACATCCCCATTGGACAGGGCTTAAATAATCTCTAAAATCACAAATTAAACCGTGTGTATTGTCTAAAGGATCTACCCAAAAAACAATACCTCCATCTCTAAAGTCACCAACTACAGCGGTTTTATCTTTACAAGACATAAATATTATAGATAGTATAAATAAATAAAATAATTTTTTCATTTTGTATAACTTAATTTACTATGCAAGGTAAAAAAAAGATTGCTAATTATAAAAGTGATTCTATTAAATTATTTTAAGATGCAGATATTATAAAAAACTTTATAGGGCGATTGTAGAATAACGTATCATTAATTTATCAAAAAAGATAATAAACAAGAATTATTAATATCAAAGTATATTGCATTTGATATTATTAAAACTAGAATTTTTGGAAGTTTTAACGGATAGCATAAAGTTTTAGATTATTAATTGGTATAGACCTTCTTTAAAAAATATTATAGCAAATTAAAACTGAACGCCTATAGATTGTTAAACTCTGTCTTCTAAAAATATGCAATAAAGAAATACGCTGTGTAAAAAATAAATTAAAAAAAGACTCCTAATTATTTAATAAGGGCGGCCTTAGTACTTAATATTTATTAAGTACTTAAACTAATATTAGCGTCTTAGTTTTTTAAAACTTTATAAGTAGCTGTTTTACCATCTAAAGAAACCTGCATTAGATAAGCAACAGTTAGTAGGTTAGCTAAATTTAATTGAGAGCTAATTGCATTGAGATTTTGATTAATTACTTTTTGACCTAAAATATTATAAATAGTTATTCTTTCAATGTTTTCTATAGAACTCAAGTTAATAGTTAGGTTATATTGTGTCGGGATGAGAGGATTTGAACCTCCGATCTCTGGTCCCCCAGACCAGCACTTTTTAATGGACTAAGCTATATCCCGAGAATATTTTACAAAAAAAGATAATTTATAAATCCATACAAGTAAGTTTCAGAAATAAATTTTAGGTAAAAAACCGTATTTCTTACTACCTTTGTAAAAACCTTTATTTATGCTTGTAATTGGAATTGCTGGAGGCACCGGAAGTGGTAAAACAACTGTTGTAAATCAAATCATACAAGAACTTCCAGAAGATGAGGTTTGTGTTATATCACAAGATTCTTATTATAAAGATACCTGTCATTTACCATTTGCTGAACGAGCTAAAATAAATTTTGATCACCCAAAAGCAATTAATTTCGATTTATTAGTAGCTCACTTAAAAGAATTAAAAAAGGGCAATGATATTGAGCAACCCATATACTCCTTTATTGAACATAACCGGACGAAGGAAACCATCACCATGCATCCTAAAAAAGTAATTATCGTTGAAGGTATTTTAATACTTACCCATACCGATATTCGAGAACTTTTTGATATAAAATTATATGTTAAAGCAGATAGTGACGAGCGATTGATAAGACGACTACGAAGAGATATGTCTGAGCGTGGTAGAGACTTAGACGAAGTAATAAACCGCTATCAAAACACACTAAAACCTATGCATCAACAGTTTATAGAACCTACTAAAGAATTTGCAGATATCATTATCCCAAATAACAGATACAATACAGTTGCGGTCGATTTAATAAGAAAAATAATCAATCAAATATTAATTGACAATTGAAAAAACTTATCGAAATAAAAAACAAAAAATGGGTTCGAATTATAAGTAATAAATACTTGCTAATTCTTATTCTTTTCTTTGTGTGGATGATTTTTTTTGATACCAATTCCTTTTTTATACATCAAGAATTAAATGATGATATTAATAAACTTGAAAACAATAAAAAAGTATATCAAGAGGAAATTAAAAATGACAAATTGTTTATTGATAAAATGAAAGATAGCAATGAAATTGAAAAATTTGCAAGAGAAAAATACTATCTAAAAAAAGAAAATGAAGATATTTATATTATAGAACACGAAGACAGTATTAAAAACAAAAATAATGAGTAATTATTTATTTGATGAATTTAACGAGGTTTCATCTAAAGAATGGAAACAAAAAATTCAAGTAGATTTAAAAGGAGCTGATTATAACAAAACGCTTATCTGGAAAAATTTGGAAGGAATTGATGTTAAGCCATTTTATCATCAAGATGATTTAAAGGTAGCTTTCAAGGAAATACCTGGATTTCCAAAAGATTGGAATGTTGCTCAATCAATTTTTATTGATGATGAAAAAATTGCCAATCAACTGATGTTAGATTCAATTAAAAGAGGTGCTGAAGCAATTGTATTAAAAGCTAATAATGAGTTTAATATCGAGCAAGTTTTTAATCAATTTTTTGGTAAAAACACCACTATATATTTTGATTTAAAATTTATATCTGAATCGTTTATCTCCAATTTAAAACACTTTTTTTCTAGCAAAAAAGCAAGCGTCTTTTACAATATAGATATTATCGGAAACCTTGCTAAATCAGGAAACTGGTTTTCTAACTTAAAAGAAGATCATTCAACTTTAAGAAAAATTTTAAAACAAAACCCTCAAGAAAACATAGTAAGTGTCGATGGTACTTTGTTTCAAAACAGTGGTGCTAACATGGTTCAACAATTAGCATATTGTTTATCTCAAGCTAATGAATATTTAAATCATTTTAAAAACACCCCCATTTTAAAAAAAATTACGTTTTCAATAACATTTAAACTTAGTTTAGGATCTAATTATTTTTTTGAAATTGCTAAAATTAGAGCACTCAGAAAATTATATGTATTACTCGCAAACGAATATAATTTTTCAACAGAATGCCATATAATAACGTTTCCTTCTAATCGAAATAAAACAATATACGATTACAATATAAATATGCTTCGTACTACTACCGAAAATATGAGTGCAATCATTGGAGGATCAAACACTGTATGCAATAACTCTTACGATTCAATCTTTCATAAAAGCAATAAGTTTGGTGAAAGAATAGCTAGAAACCAACTATTAATACTTAAACAAGAAAGTTATTTTAAAGCCTCAAACAACCCCGCTAAAGGTTCATATTATATAGAAACAATAACAGATCAGCTTTCTGAAAAAGCTTTAACCTTATTTAAAAACATAGAAGTAAATGGGGGTTTTCTTTCTCAATTAAAAGAAGGTACAATTCAAAAAAAGATTAAAGAAAGTGCACAAAAAGAACAAGGATTATTTGATACTGGAATATTAGAGTTATTAGGTACTAATGTCCATCAATACCCAAATGATAAAATGAAAAACGATTTAGAAATTTTCCCTTTTATGAAAAAAAATACAAGAAAGACAATTATTGAACCAATTTTAGAAAGGCGTCTTTCTGAAAAGAACGAACAAGAAAGATTAAAAACTGAATAATTTTAAATGTATAAATATAATATACTCATAGCAATTTCAATAACTATTTTAAGTTGTAAAGAACCTATTGAATATCAATTTACAGATAGCCCAGAAACAATTAAATGTGAAGGTTTAGATTATAATTTAGCTCACGAAGCTTATTATAGTTTTAGACAAGACATAGCTATTTATGTAAAAAATTTGCATATTGGTTATGACTATTTAAATTATAAAGAGAGTCTTGGTTATTACATCTATAGGGGGGCATTAGGAAACTACGATTACAATAAAATAGTAAGTCCACACACCATCAAATTATTAAATTTACTTAAAGAAAACGCTGATATTTGGGACACCATAAATCCAAAAAGTAATATTAATTACCATTCAGAATTTATAAATTGTTTAGTTCAGAATATTAAAAATGAAGAAGTAAAGCAAACTATTATTTCTTTAATTGAAAGTAATTCTATGAATCCCTCCATTTTTGCAGAAAACTACAGAAGAGATGTTTTTGACTGTTATGATGACAATCATTTTGGGATGTTGATTGCTTTCGATACGTATTATCAATATTTATATGATATGGATTTCAATAAATAATTATGGACAGAAAAAAATTACAGCATCTTAATTTTTCAGATTCGGAAACAGTAAAAAAAAACAAATCTAAAAAATTTAAACATCAAAATTTTATTGCTGGAATCGTTCCTTATTTAAGAGGTCCCTACTCAACTATGTATGTTCGCCGACCCTGGACGATTAGACAATACGCTGGTTTTTCTACAGCAGAAGATAGCAATGCTTTTTATAGAAGAAACCTAGAAGGTGGACAAAAGGGCCTTTCTGTAGCTTTTGATTTAGCAACACATAGAGGATATGATAGTGACCATGAACGAGTGGAAGGAGATGTAGGAAAAGCTGGGGTTGCTATAGACAGTATTGAAGATATGAAAATATTATTCGATCAAATTCCATTGGATAAAATGAGTGTTTCCATGACTATGAATGGTGCAGTTTTACCAATTATGGCATTTTTCATCGTTGCTGCTGAGGAACAAGGTATTTCACCTGAGGCTCTTTCAGGAACCATTCAAAACGATATTTTAAAGGAATTTATGGTAAGAAATACCTATATCTACCCACCTACTCCTTCCATGAGAATTATCAGTGATATTTTTGAGTATTCTTCTAAAAACATGCCGAAATTTAATTCTATTTCTATTTCGGGATATCATATGCAAGAAGCGGGTGCAACTTGTGAAATTGAGTTGGCTTATACGTTGGCAGATGGACTAGAATATATTAGAACAGGAATTGCTGCAGGAATGAACATTGATAGTTTTGCTCCTAGACTTTCATTTTTCTGGGCAATAGGAATGGATCATTTTACTGAAATCGCTAAACTTAGAGCAGCTCGATTACTTTGGTCAAAAATGGTCAAGAAATTCAATCCAAAAAATCAAAAGTCTTTAGCTTTAAGAACGCATTGTCAAACAAGTGGTTGGAGTTTAACAGAACAAGATCCTTTTAATAACGTAGCTAGAACTTGTATTGAAGCTGCTGCTGCTGCATTTGGCGGCACTCAATCTTTACATACCAATGCGCTTGATGAAGCCATTGCTTTGCCAACCGATTTTTCAGCAAGAATAGCTAGAAATACACAACTATACCTTCAAAAGGAAACCCAAATCACAAAAACGGTAGATCCTTGGGCGGGAAGTGAATTTATAGAAAGAAAGACGGAAGAAATAGCTAATAAAGCTTGGGAATTTATTCAAGAAATAGAAGAGTTAGGAGGAATGACAAAAGCAATTGAAGCAGGTATTCCAAAATTAAGAATTGAAGAAGCTGCTGCAAGAAAACAAGCACGAATAGATTCTAGTCAAGATATTATTGTTGGAGTCAATAAATATCGTTTAGAAAAAGAAGAACCTCTTCAAATTTTAGATGTAGATAATCAGAAAGTTCGCCTATCACAAATTAAACGATTAAATAGCGTTAAAGCGACAAGAGATTCAGTCAAGGTTAAAAATACATTATTAAAATTAACGCAATCTGCCCAATCAGGTGAAAAAAATTTATTAGCTTTAGCAATTGATGCTGCTCGTGAAAGAGCTACCTTAGGAGAAATTAGTGATGCTTTAGAAATAATTTACGGAAGACATAAAGCACAAATTAAATCATTTAGTGGCGTGTATAGTAAAGAGATGAAAAATGATCCATCATTTGAAAAAGCAAGAGAACTTGCTAATAAATTTGCAGAATTAGAAGGACGACGTCCTCGTATAATGATTACAAAAATGGGTCAAGATGGTCATGATAGAGGTGCAAAAATTGTAGCTACTGGTTATGCAGATGTAGGTTTTGATGTGGATATTGGTCCATTATTTCAAACTCCAGAAGAAGCAACTCATCAAGCCATTGAAAATGATGTTCATATTATTGGAGTTTCTTCACTTGCTGCAGGACATAAAACATTAGTTCCAAAAGTAATTGAAGAGCTAAAAAAATACAATCGAGAAGATATTATGGTAATTGTGGGTGGTGTTATTCCTACGCAAGATTATCAATTTTTATTTGATGCTGGTGCTTTTGCTATTTATGGTCCTGGGACAAAAATTAGTGAGGCTGCCATCGATTTATTGCAGATTTTGATTGATTCCGTAGCATAGATGACAGCATATATTATTAAAACCGAAAGGCTTGGCTT
This sequence comes from Flavobacteriaceae bacterium, assembly GCA_029268635.1. Taxonomy (GTDB): domain Bacteria; phylum Bacteroidota; class Bacteroidia; order Flavobacteriales; family Flavobacteriaceae; genus Marifrigoribacter. The sequence goes on along the minus strand of JAQWNL010000051.1, from coordinate 5,492 downwards.
ACTAAATTGGGGTCCTAATTATTTAGAACTATTTACTAAAATGAGTCAGGATAAATAAGAAATGAACTATTTGCCTAACTTATTGACAAAAGAAGAATGTAATAATTTTATAAAACGAATGCAATTTCATTTTAAGAATTTTGGATTTTATTATTTCGCAGAAGATATATTAAAAACTCTAAAATTTATTGGCTTTGTAGGAATGTTAAACCAAACTTATAAAAGTAATTTTACTCCTTGCATAGACATTGGCTGGCGTTTAAAGATAAGTTCTTGGGGCAATGGTCATGGTATAGAAGCAGCAAAAAAAAAATTGAAATATACAGTTAATAAACCTCATCTAAAAGAAATATATTCCCTTATTACTATTCCCAATATCTATTCAATCGCTATTATAAAAAAAAAACAGGAATGACATGCGATTCAATATTTCATCATCCAGTATTAAAAGACAAGGATCGTTTGAAAGAATGTATGGTATATAAAAAAACATTAAGCTAAAAAAATAAAACCTAATTATGAAATATACTAAAAAAATGTTGCGTGATGACGCTTTAAAAAGAAAGACAATTGTAGTCACTGGCGGTGGAAGTGGTCTTGGAAAAGCGATGACTACCTACTTCTTAGAATTAGGAGCGAATGTGGTTATTACTTCCAGAAATATAGAAAAACTTCAAGCTGTAAAAACAGAATTAGAAGCACAAACCGGAGGAAAAGTACTTCCTATTCAATGTGATGTTAGAAATTATGACGAAGTTGAAGCAATGGTGAAAGCTTCTGTCGAAGCATTTGGGACTGTTGATGTACTGCTTAATAATGCTGCAGGTAATTTTATTTCACCAACTGAACGTTTATCTGCAAATGCTTTTGACACTATTATTGACATTGTTTTGAAAGGAACTAAAAATTGCACTTTAGCTTTTGGAAAATATTGGATAAAAAATAAAGAAACAGAAAAAGTTGTTTTAAATATAGTAACTACATATGCTTGGACAGGTTCAGCTTACGTAGTACCTAGTGCAACTGCAAAAGCAGGTATTCTTGCAATGACCCGTTCATTAGCAGTAGAATGGGCAAAATATGGAATGCGTTTTAATGCAATTGCACCTGGTCCTTTTCCTACTAAAGGAGCTTGGGATCGATTATTACCCGGTGATTTAAAAGAAAAATTCGATTTATCAAAAAAAGTTCCGTTGAAAAGAGTTGGAGAACACCAAGAATTAGCAAATTTAGCTGCTTATTTGGTATCTGATTTCTCTGCATATGTCAATGGTGAAATTATTACTATTGATGGAGGAGAATGGCTAAAAGGAGCTGGACAGATGAATTTACTTGAAGAAGTTCCGGAAGAAATGTGGGATATGTTAGAAATGATGATACGAGCAAAAAATAACAAATAACACCTGTAATCTGTTTTGTTATAATTTATCCTAAAACCATCTAAATCTCTCGATTAGGATAAATTCATTGGAAATTCTAAAAATGCATAATAGGCAAATAGTTCCCGTTTTATATATAGAGTTGTTCTAATCCAATACTTTATAATATTGTTCATTACCTGTTAACAAAATTCCCTTTAAAACCGGGTAATTAATTGTATTTTTAAACCTAAAGTTTGCTCTAAATTTATGGGAAAAATAATAGCTATTGCTAACCAAAAGGGAGGTGTTGGAAAAACGACCACTACTATCAATCTTGCAGCTTCTTTAGGGGTTCTTGAAAAAAAGGTGTTATTGATTGATGCAGATCCCCAATCAAACGCTTCATCTGGTCTTGGAATTGATGTTGAAAGTGTTGAAAATGGCACCTATCGATTATTAGAACACGCTATTACTGCAAAGGAAGCAATTGTGGCTACCAAATCACCAAATATTGATATTATACCTGCACATATTGATCTAGTTGCAATAGAAATTGAATTAGTAGATAAAGAGGAAAGAGAATATATGCTTAAAAAAGCAATTGAATCTTTAAAAGAATCATATGATTACATACTTATAGATTGTCCTCCTTCATTAGGTTTATTAACTCTAAATGCATTAACAGCTTCAGATTCTATTATTATCCCAATACAGTGTGAGTATTTTGCTCTTGAAGGTTTAGGTAAGTTATTAAATACCATTAAAAGCATTCAAAAAATACACAATCCTTCCTTGGATATTGAAGGTTTATTATTAACGATGTATGATTCTAGACTTCGGCTTTCCAATCAAGTAGTTGAAGAAGTAAAAAAACACTTCGATAAAATGGTTTTTAAAACAATCATTCAGCGTAACGTTCGTTTAGGAGAAGCACCAAGCTATGGAGAAAGTATTATTAGTTACGATGCCGGCTGTAAAGGTGCTAATAATTATTTAAGTTTGGCACAAGAATTAATTGAGAAAAACGAATTTGATTAAATGGCGAAAGCAACAAAAAAACAAGCTCTTGGAAGAGGATTGTCTGCATTATTAAAAGACCCTAGTAACAATATAAAATCAGTTACCAACAAAAATACCGATCAAGTTTTAGGGAGTATTGTAGCGTTAGATTTGCATGCTATTGAAATGAATCCTTTTCAACCTAGATCAAGTTTTAATGAAGAATCTCTTCGAGAATTAGCATCCTCCATTAAAGAACTAGGTGTTATTCAACCCATTACTGTAAGAAAATTAGGATTTAATAAATTCCAACTAGTTAGTGGTGAAAGAAGATATCGTGCTTCAAAACTAATTGGAAAAGAAAGTATCCCAGCTTTTATTAGAATTGCAAATGACCAAGAATCATTAGAAATGGCTTTGGTTGAGAATATTCAACGTCAAGATTTAGATCCTATAGAAATTGCTCTTTCTTATCAGCGTTTAATTGAAGAAATTAATTTTACACAAGAAGAGTTAAGTGATCGTGTAGGTAAAAATCGTTCTACTATTGCAAATTATTTACGTCTTTTAAAATTAGATCCAATTATTCAAACAGGTATGCGAGATGGCTTTATTACAATGGGCCACGGAAGAGCCATCATTAATATTAGCAACCTCGGAGAACAGCTTGACATCTATGAAAAAGTAATTTACGAAAATCTTTCAGTTAGAGAAACAGAAGCTTTAGTTAGAGGTTTTAAAAATAGTTCCGATAAAAAAATACTAATAAAAAAAGCAGTACTTCCCTCCTACTTAAATTCAGCAAAAATAGCCTTATCTCAATACCTAAGTAGTAATGTAAGTATTAAAAATTCTGCTGGAGGAAAAGGAAAACTATCAATTCCTTTTAAAAATAAAAAAGATTTTCAAAGAATCTTGAATTTACTTAAAAGTGATAAATAAACTTTTCTATATCTTTCTTTTCTTTTCAGTAACTACTTTGTTTGCTCAGGAATCAGACACACTTTTCTTAAATCAAGATAGTGTATTGATTACAGAAGACAGTCTTATTATAACTGATGATTATAATCCTTTAGCTCCTGCAAAAGCTGCATTTTTCTCTGCTGTACTTCCAGGATTAGGACAAGTTTATAATAAAAAATACTGGAAAATTCCCATCGTATATACTAGTATCGGTATTAGTATTTATTTTTATATGCAAAATAATAAAGATTATAATAAATTTAGAGATGCTTACAAAAGAAGGTTAGCTGGATTTACAGATGATGAGTATTGGGGGGATGGAATTACTCCTATCATTTCTTCAGATAGATTAGTCGATGCACAAAAAACTGCAAAAAGAAATAAAGATACGAGTATTGCTGCTACAGTAGTATTCTATTTACTTAATATTATAGATGCTAATGTAGATGCTCATTTAAGTCAATTTAATGTGAATGATGATTTATCTTTTGAACCTGTTTTTAATATCAACCCAATCGATGCAAAAGCAAATTACAGTTTATCATTAAAATACCGTTTAAAATGAAAATAGCTTTGTTAGGTTATGGAAAAATGGGAAAAATAATTGAAAAATTAGCTTTGGAGAAAGGCCATACCATTATTTCAAAAATAAACCAAGATTCTTCAAAAGAAGAAGTATTAAAAGCTGATATCGCCATTGAATTTTCAACTCCTGAAGCTGCGGTTTCAAATATTAAATTTTGCTTAGAAAATGGAATTCCAATTGTTTCTGGAACTACAGGTTGGCTAGCGCATTACGATGAAATGATAAAGTTATGTGAAAATCGTAACGGAAGTTTTATCTATGCGTCTAATTTCAGTATTGGTGTCAATCTATTTTTTAGTATCAATGAACATATTTCAAACCTTATGAAACCTTGGAAAGATTATCAAGTTTCTATAGAAGAGATTCATCATACTAAAAAGCTGGATGCTCCAAGTGGTACCGGAATTACCTTGGCTGAAGGAATTATAAAAAATTCAGATAAAAAAAACTGGAAATTAAATGAAGAAGCCGATGATACTATAAAAATTACTGCCAAACGAATGGATGAAGTTAAAGGCACCCATATCATTAATTATGATTCTAATATCGATACCATTTCAATTAAACACAAAGCACATTCTAGAGATGGTTTTGCCTTAGGAGCGCTACTTGCGGCAGAATGGCTTGCAGATAAAAAAGGTATCTTTACCATGAAAGATGTTTTACAAATAAAATAACGAATACCACATTAAAATGACATTTACTGATTTATTAATTTTCATACTATTAGTTCAAATAATCCATTTTTTAGGAACTTGGAAACTTTATATAAAAGCTGGAAGAAAAGCTTGGGAAGCTGCAATACCTATTTATAACGCAATTGTATTAATGAAAATAATTAATCGCTCACCTTGGTGGACTTTGTTACTTTTTATTCCAATTGTTAACCTCATCATGTTTCCTGTAATTTGGGTAGAAACGCTAAGAAGTTTTGGAAGAAATAGCAATACCGACACCTTTTTAGGTATCTGTACTTTTGGGTTATATATTTATTACATCAATTACACAAAAGAGGTAACCTATATAAATGATAGAAGTTTAAAACCCAGAACAGCCACAGGAGAATGGATTAGTTCAATTTTGTTCGCAATTGTTGCTGCTACTATTGTGCATACCTATGTAATGCAGCCTTTTACAATTCCAACTTCATCTTTAGAAAAAACACTATTGGTGGGTGATTTCTTATTTGTAAGTAAATTTCATTATGGTGCAAGAATGCCTATGACTGCAATTTCTTTTCCGATGGTACATGATTCAATTCCTGTTATTGGAACAAAATCATATTTAGACAAACCACAATTGCCCTATTTTAGACTTCCAGGATTTCAGAAAATAAAAAGAAATGATATTGTAGTTTTTAGTTGGCCTACAGATACTTTAATAGACATCAATAGACCTGGCAAAGGATTTAAAGTAAAACCTTTAGATAAAAAATCTAATTACGTAAAACGTTGTGTAGGAGTTCCTGGTGATGAGCTAAAGATTAAGGATGGATATGTGTATATTAATGGTGAGCAAAATGTATTACCAGATAGAGCAAAACTGCAATTTCGCTATAAAATAATTTCTAAAAATTCTTTTGT
>JAQWNL010000050.1:0-13479 GCA_029268635.1 Flavobacteriaceae bacterium | reverse complement strand
ATTACAGGAGCAAATGGCACTGGAAAAGAGTTGGTGGCTCATTGGCTCCATGAAAAAAGTGATCGTTCTAAAGGTCCTTTAATAGAAGTTAATTGCGCGGCAATACCAAGTGAATTAATTGAAAGTGAGTTATTTGGATATAAAAAAGGAAGTTTTACAGGAGCAGTAAAAGATAGAGCTGGAAAATTTGAGGCAGCCAATAATGGAACTATTTTTTTAGATGAAATAGGTGATATGAGCCTATCCGCTCAAGGAAAAGTGTTAAGGGCTTTACAGGAAAATAAAATAAGTAGGGTAGGTAGTGGTCATGACATTAACGTAAATGTTAGGGTATTAGCAGCAACTAATAAAAATTTAAAAAAGGAAATTGCTAGTGGAAATTTTAGAGAAGATTTATACCATAGATTGGCCGTTATATTAATTAAAGTTCCAGCATTAAACGATCGAAGAGATGATATTCCTTTACTAATTGAATATTTTAGTAATAAAATTACAGAAGAACAAGGTATTGCTTATAAAAATTTCTCAAAAAAAGCAATTTTATTGTTACAAGGATATGATTGGACTGGGAATATTAGAGAACTTAGAAATGTAATTGAGCGATTAATTATATTAGGTGGAGATGAGGTTTCCGAAAATGATGTAAATTTATTTGCTAGTAAATAAATTCTTATAAAATGAGCTTTCCTACAACTAGATTTATTATTGCTTCCATATCGCTTAAAGCATTGAAGAAATTAAAGAACCTGAATTAACTCCTAAAATTGAAGCTACTATATCAGAATATTAAAACAACTATAAAATGAATAACCAGTTAATAAGCACCCTATGAAAAAAATATTTATATCCATTTTCTTATTTTCTATTACTACAACAGGGATTTCTCAAAAAGTAAATAAGAAAGATTCAACTGTAATAAAGCAAATATTTGATACTTCTTTAACTGATGGTGCTAGTTATGAATGGCTAGATTATATTTCTAATAATATTGGAAGTAGACTTTCAGGCTCCTTAGGAGCAGAGTTAGCAGTTAACTACACCAAGGAACAAATGGAAGAATTGGGTATTGACAAAGTTTGGTTGCAACCCGTAATGGTTCCTAAATGGACAAGAGGTGCGCAAGAGTATTCTTATATAGAAACTTCTCCAGGAGTAACTTCGTTAGTTGATATTTGTGCATTAGGAGGGTCGGTACCTACTCCTTATGGAGGTTTAAAAACAGAAGTTATTGAGGTTAAAACCTTTGAAGAATTAGAGCTTTTAGGAAGAGAAAAAATTGAAGGAAAAATTGTTTTTTATAACCGACCTATGCAGGATAACTTAATTCAAACAATGAGTGCTTATGGAGGCGCTGTTGATCAACGGTATTCAGGTGCTGCAGAAGCTGCAAAATATGGTGCTGCAGGTGTTATTGTTAGATCTATGAATTTTAGTCAAGATAATTTTCCTCATACCGGTGCTATGAGTTATGGTGATACTCCAGAACATCTTCTCATTCCTGCTTGTGCAATTAGTACAAACGGAGCTAATTATTTAAGTATAACACTAAAATTGCAGCCTGATTTATTATTTTATTTTAATCAAAATTGTAAAACATATCCAGATGTACAATCTTTTAATGTGATTGGTGAAATTACAGGAAGCGAAAATTCAAACAAATTTATTGTTGTTGGAGGTCATCTAGATTCATGGGACCTAGGAGATGGATCACACGATGACGGTGCAGGTTGCGTACAATCAATGGAAGTATTACGTATTTTGAAGAAAATTGGCTATAAACCAAAACATACAATAAGAGCAGTTATGTTTATGAATGAAGAAAATGGATTAAGAGGAGGAACTAAATATGCCGCTGAGGCAAAAAGAAAAAACGAACAGCATTTATTTGCTTTGGAAAGTGATTCTGGCGGATTTACTCCAAGAGGATTTTCTTTTGATGCAAGCGATACAAATTTTGCTCAAATTAAACCTTGGGATGTTTTATTTGAACCTTATCTAATTGATAGGTTCGTAAAAGGAGGAAGTGGAGCAGATATAGGTCCGTTAAAAAATGAAGGGATGGTTAATGTTTTAGGAGGTTTAAACCCTGATTCACAGCGTTATTTTAATTATCATCATGCAGCTAATGATACTTTTGATAAAGTAAATAAACGTGAATTAGAATTAGGAGCTGCTGCTATGACAAGTATTATTTATTTGATGGATAAGTATGCTCTAAAATAGTTTTTACTCAATTAATGTCATCGTTTATTTACATACTAGTTTTATGGTAGGTAATTGAGCTATCTATTCTTCAATTTTAGTTGCACCGTACTTTATGATTTTTATTTTCTAAATATAGAAAACATTTTATTTTTTATTAAATGTGTTTTTTACCTTTGGAATCAAAATATAATTAATTGATATTAACCGAATACACAAAAGAATTTAAGTACAATTTGAAATTATCATACCCTGTAATATTAGGAATGTTAGGCCATACCATGGTTGCATTTGTTGATAATATAATGGTAGGTCAAATTGGTACAGCAGAGCTTGCAGCAATATCACTTGCAAATAGTTTTATGTTTGTTGCCATGTCTTTAGGTATCGGTTTTTCTATGGCAATAACCCCCTTAATAGCTGAAGCAGAAGGGGAAGGGAGCTTTGAAGTTGGAAAATCTACTTTTAAACACGGTCTTTTTCTATGTACGGTAATAAGTATCCTATTGTTTTTAGGAGTATTTTTTGCAGAACCGATGCTACATTTAATGAAACAACCTCCTGAAGTAGTTGAATTAGCAATACCCTATTTAAATTTAGTGGCAGTATCTCTAATTCCATTAGTCATTTTTCAGGCATTTAAACAATTTAGTGATGGAATGTCGATGACTAAATATCCGATGCATGCTATTTTAATTGGTAATGTTATCAATGTAGTATTAAATTATTTATTCATATTTGGAAAATTTGGATTCCCAGAATTAGGTATTGTAGGAGCTGCTATTGGTACCTTGGTTTCGAGGCTTATCATAGTTATCTTCTTATGGTATTTATTATCTCAACATCATAAATCAAGAGCATTTGTTTTAAACATTAATATTTTTAAACTTTCTAAAAAAATGATTAAGAAATTGTATAGTATAGGTTTTCCTTCAGCGATGCAAATGTTTTTTGAGGTTGCTATTTTTACCGCTGCTATTTGGCTTTCAGGGATTTTGGGTAAAAACCCTCAGGCTGCCAATCAAATTGCTTTAAACCTGTCTTCAATGACTTATATGGTTGCTATGGGATTAAGTGTAACTGCAATGATACGGGTTGGAAATCAAAAAGGATTAAAACGGTATATAGACTTGCGAAGAATTGCTTTTTCAATTTTTATGATTGCATCACTATCTGCTGTTGTTTTTGCAATTTTAATTTTCCTTTTTAGCGGAATTCTTCCGAAAATGTATTTAGATTTAAATGACCCAACAAAAATGGTTGATAATTATGAAGTAATTACCATAGCATCTAAATTATTATTGATCGCTGCCGTTTTTCAAATTACAGACACCATACAAGTAGTTGCTTTAGGAACTTTAAGAGGCATGCAAGATGTTAAAATACCGACGTTTATAACTTTTATTTCGTATTGGCTTATCGGCTTTCCTATTTATTATTATTTAAGTTTATATACCGATTATAAAAGTGCTGGAATTTGGATTGGATTACTAGCAGGCTTAATCTCTTCTGGGATACTATTGTTTATTAGATTTAATTACCTTTCCAATAAATTAATCATCCAAAACTCAGTATTACAAAATGAATAAAATACTACCTTTAATAGCTTTTATGTTATTCTGCTTGATAGATTTTTTGGAATCTATTTAGATAAGCAAATGATGGTAAATTTTGCCAAACCCATGTTGATAATCACCTTATTTTGGTACTATTATTCAAATGCTAAAAAACTCAATAAATATTTTGTGTTAGGACTCTTTTTTAGTTTTCTGGGAGATATTTTATTATTAGGTACTGGAGAGATCTACTTTGTTTTCGGATTGCTTTTCTTTTTAATTGCCCATGTATTTTATATAATTATGGTTCTTAAAATCATTAAAATAACCAAACCAAAAGAGTTTATAATTGCAAGTTTTCCATTCCTATTTTTATTTCTAGTATTAATGAATGTTTTATATGCTGGATTGGGTGCTATGAAAATTCATGTAATTATTTATGCAATGACTATTTCGTTTTTTGGAATCGTTTCATTAATTCTATATCTACAAGCCAAAACAAAAATTTCACTGTTTTTATTGGTTGGAGTTTTAACCTTTATTACTTCAGATACAATATTAGCATTAAATTTATTTTATAAAAAGCAATCGTTTTATCTATTATTAATAATGATGACTTATGTTTTAGCTCAATATTTAATTTGTAGATTTGTGCTTAAATTAAATCAACAATCATGATACTTCCAAAATTTATATTAGGTGATAACAGCGAATTTCCTGAAGCTATTTTTGTTATACATACAGAATTTCCTCGTTTTATCATCAATCTTGGAAATGATGAGGTAACCTGGTTAGAGCAATTTGATAAAGAAGATCAAAAGGAATTAGAGGAAGAAACCAAAACTGTCATTGAAGAAGCTAATAAGTTTTATGATAGCGAAGTAGCGAATTACGAAAATGATTGAGGAATTAATAAAATATGATACTGATCTTTTTCTTTTCCTTAATAATCTAGGAAGTGAACCTTGGGATGATCTTTGGAGAGTTATTACTAAAAAGCTAACATTTATTCCTTTATACGTATTTCTTTTATTTTTAGTTTATAAAAATTATGGTTTAAAAGGAACATTAATTATTTTAGTTGGTGCTGCTTTAATGATCACTACTTCAGATCAATTGGCTAATTTTTTTAAAAATGGTTTTCAAAGATTACGTCCTTGGGCTAATGAAGATTTAGATGGCTTAATGAGAATGGTTGTTGATAAAAGAGGTGTATATAGTTTTTTCTCAGGGCATGCTATCAACTCCATAGGCTTAGCGGTTTATATTAGCTTATTGTTGCGTCATAAATATTATTACTTACCTTTTATTTTATTGCTTTGGGCATTTTTAGTAGGCTATAGTAGGATCTATGTAGGTGTTCATTATCCTTTAGATGTGCTTACAGGTTTTTTCTTTGGAAGTGTTATTGGATGGGGATTTTACAAATTACAATTAATTGCTCAGAAAAATTTGTAATTAGTGTCTTTTCAAAATCATTAGATTTCTAATATAAACTAATAACCCAAAAATTTGACCCATAAACAAAATGGGGTCTTTTCTGAAAATCGCATATATTAGAATTAGTATAGCTCCCAATAAACTTATGATCCAAAAACCAGCTGGAAGTACTGAAGTTTTAATCCTTTCTGAATAAATCCACTGGTAAATAAATCGAAACGTAAATACTAGTTGTGAAACAATTCCTAAAACCAATAAACAACTAGAAATATGATCTTTATTAAAAAGTTGGGTAATGTCATATGCTCCTTGTAAGGATGTAATTAAAAATATGGTTATTGGAAAACAAATAAAAAAGATGCGAATTCCCTTCTGTATTTTTCTCCATTGATATTGTAATTGTAAATTTCTAATATAGATATAATACATTATAAATTGACCCAGCATAATTGCAAAATCATTTCTTAAATATCCATAAATAAATAAAAGTAAAGAAGCAATTAAACTGATACTCCAAAATAAGGTAGGAGCGACCACTTTTTTTTCTTTTTCTGAAGAGATCCATTGAACCAATAGCCTAATTGAAAAAAGGATTTGTGCTATTAAACCTATGGTATATACAAAGTAATCGTTCACCCTTTTTTGATTACTTCATAATTTATATATTTCTTTTTCATCCATAAAAACGCAAAACAATCTGTAATGGGTCCTAATAATCGATTTCTAATTCCAAAATTTGTTTCTCCTGCGATTCTTGGAAAATGTTGAATAGGCACTTGTAAAACGGTCCCTTTTTGTAATAAAATCATCGCAGGTAAAAACCGGTGTAATCCTCTAAACATAGGGATGTTTTTAGCAGATTCCGTTTTAATGACTTTTAAAGGACAACAGGTGTCTTCCATACCGTCACGAGTGAAAACATTTCGAATATTATTAGAGATCTTAGAAGAACTATTTTTAATAAATGAATCTTTTCTATGTTTGCGAATACCTGTAATCAAATCATAGTTGTCAATTTGGTCTAAAAGAATATTAAAATCATTTGGGGACGTTTGTAGGTCGGAATCTATATATCCCAATAAAGGAGTTTCAACAGTATCAAAACCAGCTTTTAAAGCAGCACTTAATCCTTTGTTTTCTTTAAAATTTATATAATTAAATTTTTTATTTCTAAGACAAATACCTTGAATTAATTGCTGACTCGTGTCGGTAGAACCATCATTTATAAATAGAATTGAAGTTTCTTTTTTTGCAATTTTTAAATAAGAAATCAATTCCTTTTCAACCCGTTCCAGGTTTAATTCTTCATTGTAAACAGGAACTATAATGGTAAACTCAGACATTGTTTAGTCATCTTATAGTTAATAAATAATTGGCAGCTTCAAAAGGAGTTGTTTTATTCTCACTAATTAAAATTAATTGTTTTTTTAATTCTTCTTTAATTTTTTGTTGATTGTAAAAGTCACTTTTTAAAGTACTTTCAATCGTTTGAAGCAACCAATATCTGTTTTGGTCGTTTCTTTTTTGCTGAAAATATCCATTTTCTTTAGTAATGGAATTATACTTTTGAATCAGTTCCCAAATTTCAGATACCCCTTCATTATGGAGCGCACTACAAGTTAGTGTTTTTGGAGTCCAATCATTTCCTTTATCTGGATACAAATGAAGCGCTCTGTTAAATTCGGTTTTAGCTAGTTGTGCTGCAGTTATATTATTTCCGTCAGCCTTATTTATAACAATGCTATCAGCCATTTCAATAATACCTCTTTTAATACCTTGTAATTCATCTCCAGCTCCAGCAAGTTTTAATAATAAAAAGAAATCTGTCATCGAATGTACAACAGTTTCACTTTGGCCAACACCCACTGTTTCAATTAGAATTATATTATAACCAGCTGCTTCACATAAAATAATTGCTTCTCTAGTGTTTCTTGCTACACCACCTAATGAATTTCTTGATGCGGAAGGACGTATAAAAGAATTGGGCTCTCTTACTAAATCCCCCATTCGTGTTTTATCTCCTAAAATACTTCCTCCACTAATAGAACTACTAGGGTCTACAGCCAATACTGCTACTTTATGATTTTTTTGGGCAAGAAGTGTTCCAAACTGTTCTATAAAAGTACTTTTACCCACGCCTGGAACTCCTGTTATGCCTATACGTATTGAATTATTTGCATGGGTTAAGCAGGTCTCAATGATTTCCCTTGCTTGATCCTGATGCTTTTGAACCGTGCTTTCAACTAAAGTAATGGATCGACTTAAAGCAGTTTTGTCTTTTTTTAATATTCCTTTTATTAATTCTTTGGTAGCAGGTACCTTTATCCGTTTTGTTTTCAGAGTAGAAGCAACCTTTAGACTTATGGATTTAGGTTGTGCTACTCCTTTTTTTTCATTTAAAGCCGATTTATTAGCTTCTTTTTTGTTCATTTTATTTTTTTTGTAATAAAATCGGTACTACAGTAGTGTCCCAGGCTAATATCATTAAAGTTCCTGCTTCAGTTTCAGAAAATGAAATAGTAAAGCTTTCGTTAACTGTTAAACTTTTTGAAACGGGAACCCTTAATATTAAAGCGTCAGTTTCTGGATCACGAGATGCTGTTTGATCTGTATATTTAACTCCCCATTCATACATTTCAGAATTAAAAATAATTTGCCAGGAATTTTCACCAGGAATGGTCCACAAACTATATATTCCTTTTGCTAGTTCTTTTCCATCGATCATCAAATCTTTATTGGTGGTAAAAGTAGATGCTTCGTTTGCACCCGTTCGCCAAACTTCGCCATATGGAATCAATTCACCAAAAATAACTCTGCCATTTTTAATTGGACTGCAATAAAATACGTTAAGTACAAGATCTCCTTGATGATAAGTTATGTGTTGTTCAGGGCTGTATTTTTTAGTTTGTGTTTTTATAACAGAACCTATTACAAACCTAAAAAGTAGTATGATTACTAATAGGGTGCCAAATATCCAAAAAAATCTTTTTTTAAACTTAGTCATTGCTTTATATTTAGAAGTGTTAAAGGTACTAAAATAAAAATACTGAATTTTGCAACATTCGTATTTTTATGTTGTATTTAAATTGAATAGTAGCCATGAAATATACCTAAAAGGAGTGTTATATGTTATTTAATAAAAAGAGTAGAATTTTAGTCCTATTTATTTTGAATTTCATAGGTGGTAAGTTTTGAGATACTTTCTGCAAGGAACTACTGCTTTTGACAGTTTTTTATTTGTCCTTAGTATTTATTTAAAAAAAAATCAAAAACATCACATATAATATTTACTATAGAATTATATTGATTTTTTATGTTATTTTGTAGAATTATTTTTACTGAAATAAATTTAAAAAATAAAGATTAATTCTGAGTCAATGAATACTATTTTTAGATTACAGGAGTACAAAGTATTACTTTATAGAATATTTTTAGTTTATGTGTTTTATTTTGTTGCGAGAGCACTTTTTCTTTTTTATAATTTTTCACTTTTAGGAGTTGATTCAATTTCAGAATTTTTTAGATTGTATTATTACGGATTGGCTTTTGATACCACCGCTATTTTATATGTGAATTCTCTCTTTATTTTACTTTCCATAACTCCTGTAAGGGGCACCACATCAAAAAAATTTCAAATATTTTTGTTGTACTTCTATTTTGTCACCAATTTAATTGCTTATTCATTAAATTTTATTGATTTTATATACTACAAATACAACTATAGTAGGACCACCATTACTGTTGTTGATGTTTTAAAAGATGAATCCAATATTTCGGGAATGTTATTTAGATTTTTATTTACCTATTGGCATGTACTAGTATTATTTATCCTAGCAGCTTATTTATGGATTTATCTTTATAAAAAATATAAAGTAACCGCTTCCAATGAAAATATTAACGCTAAGTATTATTATTTAACTTCTGTATTAGCCATTATTATCATAACCGTTTTATCTGTGGGCGGAATTAGAGGTGGAGATTTTAAAGAAAGTACTAGGCCCATAAATTTGGTGGATGCTAATCGGCATGTAAAAGAAATTAAACAAGCAGACTTTGTGTTAAATACACCTTTTGCATTTATAAGAACGTTATCTGCAAATACTTTTAAAAGGGTGAGTTATGATATTAGTTCAGATCAAATAGATCATTTTATCAGTCCTATTAAGCACTATACCACCAACAAAAAATCAAGTCCAAATATCGTGTTAATTATTACGGAAAGCTTTTCAAGAGAATATTCAGGTGCCTTTAATAAAGAAAGGAATATTAAAAATTATGTTAGTTATACACCCTTTATAGATTCTTTAGCAGCACACAGTTTAATCTTCACAAATGCATTTGCTAATGGTAATAAATCTATTCATGGAATGTCTTCTGTATTAGCAGGTATTCCATCGTTTAAAGATGCATTTACCTCATCACCCTATTCTAAACAAGAAATAGAATCGGTAGTTTCTATTTTAAATAAATTTGATTATGATACTTCATTTTTTCATGGTGCTGCTAATGGTTCTATGGGTTTTTTAGGCTTTGGTAATATTTTAGGGTTTGATAATTATTATGGGAGAACTGAATATAATAATGATGATGATTTTGACGGAACTTGGGGTATTTGGGATGAAAAATTTTTAGATTTCACAAAAAAAGTATTGAATGAAAAAAAAGAACCATTTTTCAGTACCATTTTCACTTTAAGTTCTCATGAACCTTATAAAATTCCAAAAGAATACAAAGGGAAATTTCCAACAGGAAATGTGCAAATGAACCAATCTATTTCTTATACCGATTATTCTCTTAAAACCTTTTTTGAAGCTTCTAAAAATGAAGAATGGTTTAACAATACCATTTTTATAATTACCGCAGATCATGGAAGTCAAACAGGTTTTGATGAATATAGAAAAACAGTTAATAGAACCGGAATTCCAATTTTAATATACAAACCTGATAATAGTTTAACTGAAGTAAAAAAAGAGCTTGCACAACAGATTGATATTTATCCAACCATCATTGATCTTATTGGTTATAAAAAACCCTTTAGAAGTTGGGGAAGAAGTTTAATTAACGATACAATTATACCTCCATTTACTATTAATTTTGGAGCTTCTGGTTATATACTACAAAGAGGTAATTATATTTGTTTTTTTGATGGTGAAAAAGCTACTGGATTTTACGATATCAACGATAAAGATTTAAAAATTAATTTAATCGAACAGTCAAATAGTCAAATGGATACTCTAGAAATAGTAGTCAAAGCTTTTGTGAAAGATTTTTATGATAGAATTGTAGATAAAAACTTAGGTAAACCAAAAAAATAAAATTAACTTATGGAAAAGAAAATAATTGGAATTATTTTAATCATCGTTTTAGTTGGAATAGGGAAATATATTTATGATGTAAACATCAATTATAATTTTAAAGAAATCACTAAAGGGAAAGTGTATAAGTCTGGGGTAATTCCTCCAGACGAAATAAAAAGTTATACTAAAAAGTATCATATTAAAAGTATTGTAGATTTAAGATTTCCTGGAACTAAAGACACTATAAATAATCCTGAAATCCCTGAAGAGTTAATTGCTGAAAAAGAGGCGATAGAAAATATAGAAGGATTAAGTTACTTTAATGTGGGCTCTCATCAAGTACCTAGCCAAGAAACAGTAGATTCTTTTTTAGAAATTATGGACAATCCAGATAATTACCCAGTTTTAATCCATTGTTATCACGGATCTGGAAGAGCTCCTTTGTTTGGTGCTGTTTATAGAATGGAATACGAAGGTATGTCTAATGAGGAGGCTAGAGAAAAAACTAGGCTACTGTTGAAGGGAAGCTCTTTTGATGACTATAGTCCAAAAGGAGAATTTTTAAAGAACTATAAAAAAAGAGCGTCCAATAACTAGTTTCTTTTTGTTTAAACAATTACCATCATTAAGTAAATTATCTTTTCAATTACCAAAAATTCACTTTTCAAAAAATACCGTTTATTTTTATACTTTTGTCCAAAGGAAAAATTTAAAATAAATGTCAGGATTTTTCGCACTTTTAGATGATATAGCAGCATTAATGGATGATGTAGGTATGATGACTAAAGTGGCTTCCAAAAAGACAGCTGGAATTTTAGGAGACGACTTGGCCGTAGGAGCAGAAAAAGTATCTAGTTTTAGAGCATCAAGAGAACTACCGGTGATTTGGGCTATTACAAAAGGGTCTTTTATAAACAAGTTGATCATACTTCCTTTCGTATTCTTATTAAGTGCATTTTCCCCTCAATTTATTGTGCCTATTTTATTAATAGGAGGAATTTATTTAAGTTTTGAGGGAGTCGAAAAAATAATTTATACTTTTTTTCAAAAAGAGCATCGTGCGGTTGATTTTAAAGAAATAGAAACCGAAGAAGCATTATTAATTGTGGAGAAGTCTAAGATTAAATCTGCTATTATAACCGACTTTATACTTTCTTTAGAAATTATAATGATTGCTCTTGGGACCGTTACAAATTATAGTTTATTAATTCAGGTTGCAGTTGTGTCTTTAGTTGCTATTATCGCTACTATTGGCGTTTATGGAATGGTAGCTTTAATGGTGAGAATTGACGATATAGGATTTCGATTGATAAAGATTTCAGAAAATAAAAAAGGTTTCGTTAAAACAATTTTTTATAAAACAGGAACTGGTTTAGTATGGGTTTTACCTAAATTAATTAAATTAATTGCCATTATTGGTACGCTTGCTATGCTTTTAGTTGGAGGTGGTTTGTTTGTTCATAATATAACAAGTATTTACGATTTTTTTCATTTCTTACCCAATATTATTTCTGAATTGATAGTAGGTTTAACCGTTGGATTTATTGCCTATTTATTATGGAAAGGTTTAATGATAATAACACAATGGAAGTCTTAAACAATAAATGTATTGATCTCAGCTAATCAAATTATTTAAAAAGAAAAAGGAACTCAATTTATTGAATTCCTTTTTTAACTATTCTTTTATTCGACTAAAACCCATTCCCCTTTGTTTATTAATGGAATGGCTTGTTTGTATTTTAAGGTTTTATTTTCGCCGTTCATTATATGTTTAATGGTAACTTTATCATTACGACCAATTTTTGGTTGTTCTCTAACGATGGTTTCTGTTACCTGTCGCTTTTGGCCTTGTGTTTGTCCTGCTGCTCTTGATACAGATGAACGTTCATCTAAATTTTTAATTTCGTCCTTTTGTTGTTTTATATTTTTATTTGTTTTTTCTTGACGAGCTTCTCTAATTTGTTGTTGATTTTCTTGAGGTAATTCTCCTTTAAACAAGAATGAGATCACATCTTTATTTACCTGAACAATCATTTTTTTAAACAATTCAAAAGCTTCAAACTTGTAAATTAATAATGGATCTTTTTGTTCGTGTACTGCTAATTGTACCGATTGTTTTAACTCATCCATTTTACGTAAATGAGTTTTCCACGCATCATCAATAATAGCTAATGAAATATTTTTTTCAAAATCTTGAATCAATTGTTTCCCTTTCGATTCATAAGCTTTTTCAAGATCAGTGGCAACGTTTAAGGTTTTAACTCCATCCGTGAATGGCACTAAAATTCGCTTGTATTGATCTTTTTGTGTTTCGTAAACATTTTTAATAACCGGAAATGCTGTTTCTGCATTGCGGATCATTTTATTTTGATAATGCTCCAATGCAGCTTTATAAATAATACCAGCAATCTCTTGAGAATCCAATTTCTCAAATTCTTTTTCGTTTACTGGAGAACTGATAGAGAAATAACGAATTAATTCAAACTCAAAGTTTTTATAATCTTGAGCTCCTTTATTATCTTGAGATATTACCTCTGCAGTATCAAAAATCATATTTGCAATATCTACACTTAGGCGATTTCCAAATAATGCATGAAAACGTCTTTTGTAAACTACTTCTCTTTGAGCATTCATTACATCATCATATTCTAATAGACGCTTACGAATACCAAAGTTGTTTTCTTCTACTTTTTTCTGAGCACGTTCAATAGATTTTGAAATCATAGAATGTTGAATTACTTCACCTTCTTTTAATCCCATTTTATCCATCATTTTGGCAATTCTTTCACTACCAAATAAACGCATTAAATTATCATCTAGCGCTACATAAAACTGAGAGCTTCCTGTATCTCCTTGACGTCCACTACGACCCCTTAACTGTCTGTCAACACGACGAGAATCATGACGCTCTGTACCAACAATTGCTAAACCTCCCGCTTTTTTAACTTCTTCCGTTAATTTAATATCGGTACCACGACCAGCCA
>JAQWNL010000049.1:0-33981 GCA_029268635.1 Flavobacteriaceae bacterium | reverse complement strand
TTGTAAAATGGAAAAAAGCGCTACCTGTATTCGTGCTTGTAAGTCAGGCAATTCATTCAAGACAAATATGCACCTGTGTGCTCTTGGAATCATGCCAAAATGAATCACGTTCTCATTGGCATAGGACAACTTAAGGTTAGCAGCTTTAATAGGATCAACGTCGCCAATCAAATCGGCTACACTAACATCTGGTGTGGCTAGTTTTTCAAAGAAGCGATCGTCACGAAGCATCCAAGTGATGGGGGTATCATCTCCTTTTTCTGCAATAAGTGCCTTGGCAAAATTGCTGACGGGAGCTAAGGGATCATCGTTTATTTCAGAGCCTTCGACCACAGGAACCCACTCGTCTAATAATTGCGTAAGCTGTCGTGCCAGTCTTGTTTTGGCCTGACCTCTCAAGCCAAGTAAGTTGATACTAGGCCCCGAAAGTAATGCCCGTTCTACTTCAGGAATAACCGTATTTTCATAGCCCAAAAGACCTTCAAATGTTGGCTGGCCATTTTGCATACGAGCTCTAAGGTTTTGTGCCAGTTCTTGTTGAATAGAAAGGGGTTTGTAATCCGTTTTTTTTAGTGTGCCTAGTGTAGTAATCTTTTTCATTTATCTCAATCGTTTTTTCTGTTCTGTTCATAGTCTTCAAAAATCATTTCGCCTAAGCCTTTTAATCCTGTAAAGAATGCCTTTCCTTTATTAGCTTCAGTAAAATTCCTGATAAACTCTTTTAAATAGGGATCTTGTGCAATCATAAATGTGGTGATGGGGATATGAATTTTTCGTGCCTGCCGTGCCATATTATAACACTTATCCACAATATGATCGTCTAGTCCCATGCTATTTTTATAATATGTGCCATCGGAGTTTTTTAAACAACTTGGCTTCCCATCTGTAATCATAAAAATTTGTTTGTTACTGTTTTTTCTTCGTCGTAACAAATCCATAGCCAAGGTAATTCCCGCAACGGTATTGGTGTGATAAGGCCCTACTTGCAAGTATGGGATATCTCTTAGAGCAATTGGCCAGGCATCATTTCCAAACACCAAAATGTCGAGTGTGTCTTTTGGGTATCGTGTGGTGATAAACTCCGCCAGTGCCATGGCTACTTTTTTGGCCGGGGTAATGCGATCTTCGCCATATAAAATCATGCTATGGCTTATGTCAATCATCAAAACAGTGCTCATTTGCGTATTGTAATAACTGTCCTCCA
This sequence comes from Flavobacteriaceae bacterium, assembly GCA_029268635.1. Taxonomy (GTDB): domain Bacteria; phylum Bacteroidota; class Bacteroidia; order Flavobacteriales; family Flavobacteriaceae; genus Marifrigoribacter. The sequence goes on along the minus strand of JAQWNL010000049.1, from coordinate 32,777 downwards.
CTACAAGGTCGTCGTAATGCAATGTAAAGTCATCTCCTGCGGAGCGTATTTGTGCATTGCGTAGGCTTTCGGTCATGGATATTTTCTCAAGGGAGTCACCAAATTGATAGGCTTTAAATTCGCCAGTATCATTTGCGCCTTGCCCGGTGCTTTTAGTTTTATGGTTGCCGTTACCCGCTTTTTTGAGTTTGCCGAAAATTTGCTTCAATGCATGTTCGCGCAAGAGCTTTTCTGTTTTAGCGGTGAGTGACATGCCTGTGCCGTCACCTGTGCCTTCAACTTTTGGCTGTATATAAGCACGTTTTAAGAGATCTTCGATGAAATCATCTATAGTATACGCTGCGTTGCTTAACCCATATTCTATGTCCAATTCACGCAGCCAAACGATGGCTTCATCAAAGTCGCCAGACGTATGTGTAATCAACTCCTTAAAAACTTCAAAGAGACGCTCGAATGGTGTTTGGTGCTTCGGAACATATTGTGTAAATGTAATCCCAACATTGGACAAGTTTAATTTCATAGCACTGTAAATGTACTAAAATCATACTATAAGTTTCTCACAATAATGTTTAAAAAAATATTTCTAAAAATAAAAAGTTATCCTTTGGAATTATGCCTTGGAGCCTAAGGGTGTTAAGTCACACTATTTCAATGCCGATTTACAAATTATAACATGAGAATAGTATCCCGTATATGGATGGGAAAGTAAATCGAGCTATTTTAGAGTGGATTTAATTTAGTTGATGTTTATAGATACTCGTTAGATTTGAATAGATTTTTTTAAAGTAATTTTCATCTCTATTAAAAACGAATCCTTTTATATTTAAAGTGCTGAGTGTTGCATTACTTAATTCTGAAATAAACATTTTAATTTTTTTATTAAGAAAATAAGAAATTATTACATGCTTATTGTTTTTTGTTACTTGTGTATTTTTAGTGTAAGTTTTATGTTCACGAATTTCTTTATAGAAAGTGTTAAGTCCTGAAGTTTTATATAAAAATTATCCTTCGAGTGCATCCGATATAAACCGGTTGTCGCTCGAGAGAACAAAATCAATATTTCTAAGAATAATTTTGAAGTCAACGGGAGTAAAGTCAAACTATTTTGGGGAGGATTTAGTAGAATTAGCTCGAAATTAATTTTAGTTAATATGGATTACTTGTAAAGTTAAGGATTTAAAATGAGTAGTAGTTTTCTAATATCAATGAGCTTCTATTTCATCAATAAATAACCACGCAGAACCGCCATGCCCTGAATGCCATTCAGGGCATTTCTTAATGCTTACTGCTTCAATACGAATATATCGCACATCTTTTAATGAAAAATTAACGGTAGTAGTATTAATTTTAACATCCATATCTTTTAGTAAAGAAATCTTTTGATGTCCAATTTGTTCGAAATTAATATTATTATCGGATACCGAAATAGTTACTGTTTTAGGCAAAAATATCCAGGACTTTTGATCCTGCAAAAATTGTGTTCGAATGGTCTTTATTTTTTTATTTTTACCAAGATCAATAGTCAAATCAATATTTTTTCCCTTAAAGCCTTGCCAATTACCATCATCAAATGCAAGACTACCTATAGCGCCATCTGTTAAAGCATTTTTGCCACTCGATTGATATTTTTTACTGTACATATTTTTTAATTCCACTTCAGTAAACGTTGCTTTATTTAAGACAAATTTTCTTGTTGAAATCACTGCCGAAAATATATCATCTATTACAGCCACTGCATTTATCTTCAGATTTTTTATAATAGGAATAGGAGTTAAATACTTTTTTGAGTCTGTCCCAGGCAAGGTACCATCTAATGTATATCTAATTTCAGTATCTGATGATTCCGATTCTAATTCAATCTTTTTATTTTCTTTATTTAAGTTGATCATTACTTCTGTAAACAAAATAGACCAATCGTCTGTTCGAAAGGGAGAGGCAGGCAAATGTGAGCTATTGAATAAATTTCCAATAGCGGTATTATTAAAGGCATATCTCAAAGAGACAGGTCGTTTAACCTTGGGGTGTCTTGCTATTATAGTATTATTTTTTATACTTATTTTTGCTGGATAAAAAGTGCCATTTGCTCCTGCAATCATAAAGCTATTAGGTACTGATTTTTTTAAATACAGGCCATCATCATTTTTAAAATATATTTGTAATCTGTTGTCTTCCTTTTCCATAGATTTATAAATAGGTCCAGAGGAAACAATATCCTTACTGTAATTTTTGTCTAAAGCCCAATAAGCCAAACGCTTACCAACATCCAACTTATTCTTTGGGTGAATATCGCTTATATTTCCAATATCGTTAGTAACTACCATTCCAACTTTATTGGTTGACATAGTCATCAATTGGGCTTCTTGGACCAATGCTCCAATAAGAGGTTTATTATACCTATATGGTGCTATTTGAACGTAATAAAAAGGAAAATCGTTATTCCATGCTTTTCGCCAAGAATTAATCATTGCAGGGAATAATCGACGATACGCTAATGGGTTTAAAGTGTTTTCTTCACCTTGATACCATATGACTCCCGCAATTCCGAAAGGAATTAGTGGATGAATCATCGCATTATATAAAACTGAGGGTTTTATTGGTCCGTAAGTATTTTTTTTGAAAGTATTTTCCAGATCAGAAAATTTAGCAACTTCATCAATAGTTGCTTTAGGTGTCCAACTCTCTACCATGGTACCTCCCCAAGAACTATGTATTAATCCAATTGGGACGTTTAAATTTTCTTGCAACTCTTTACCAAAAAAATAAGCTACTGCACTAAATGAAGGCATCGTTTCATTATTACATAAAGACCAAGTTCCACCACAATCTAATTGGGGATTATCTGCAACCCTCATGGGGACGCTAAAAAATCTAATCTGATTGTTGTCAGCATTTTGAATAGCTTTGTTGGCATCGTTAATTCCAGATAAAGCACTCCATTGCATATTAGATTGTCCTGAACAAATCCAAACCTCACCAATTAATACATCATTAATTTTTATTGAATCATTTAATATAATTTGATATGGCCCCCCTTCCATCGGAGTAGGTACTTGTATTTCCCATTTAGAAAGCCTGTTGCTTTTTGTTTTATAGGTTTCTTTGCTCCATGACACCTTTATCTCTAAATCTTGTTCTCCAATATCTGACCATCCCCAAATCAATACAGAACTATTACGTTGTAAAACCATATGATCTGAAAAAATAGGAGCAAATCTGGTTTGTGAATAACCCAAGGTACACACTAAAACAAATAGAAAAAGTGAAAGTATATTTTCAAATACTAAATTTTTTAATTCAGGTGTTTTTTTCACGTTATTTAATAGTTGTTCAGGCTAAATTTATTATAGATTAGGATGGCTTTCAATACCTTGCCATTTAGTTGTTATTGGCATACTTTATCCATTGATTTAAATATTGCCATATCAAAACTAGATGATTTTGTAACGTTTGTCAATGTTTGAACAGAATTAAAAAAAATTTCATTATTACTTCGCTTAATAAGTTCAATAAAATTTATTTTATTACTTTCATTTGAAGTATTAGAAACGATTACTTTTTCCGTATTTATGTCTATAGCAAATAATAAACTCTTATTCATAACTCTTACCTAAATGTTATTGGCGGTGATGACAACGAATACTTGTATGCTTTGTTCTATTTTTACATCTAGCACCTTTTTAAGTTGTTAATACCATTTTCTATTGAACAACAGGGACAAGAATATTTTTCATTAAATTCGGATTTAATAATTTCGTTCAAAAATACACCGAATAAATGATTCGATTAGCAAAAAAAATAGAAATACCTAGAATATTATCAATAACAAAGGCCTGTGCAAAGGATATGATTAGACATAATATTTTACAATGGAATGAAGACTACCCTTCAAAAAATGCTTTTGAAAATGATATTAAACGAAATGAATTATATGTTCTTATTTCAGATAACACTATAATAGGCTGCATGGTTTTAACTTCCAGTATGGATACGGAATATATTCCAATAAATTGGCTTACTGGAAATGATAACAACCTATATATTCATAGGTTGGCAATTCATCCAAAAAATCAAGGGAAGGGTTTCGCTCAAATATTAATGGATTTTGCAGAACAATATGCTATACATAATAATTATATCTCTATTAGATTAGATACCTTTAGTAAGAATGCTAGAAACCAAAAATTTTACGAAATTCGTGGCTTCAAAAGATTAGGAGAAATTCATTTTCCAAAACAAAGTGAATTTCCTTTTTATTGCTACGAATGGTTATGCAAAAAATAGACATTTCATTTAAACGGATTCAACAATTAGCATTGCCCGCTATTATTGCAGGAATAGCAGAGCCTGTATTGTCTTCCACGGATGCTGCTGTAGTTGGGAATATTGCTGAATTTGGCACAGAGTCTTTAGCTGCTGTAGGTATCGTAGGATCTTTTATTTCAACAATTATATGGATTTTAGCACAAACACGAAGTGCAATATCGGCAATTATTTCACAAAATTTAGGAGCAGGAAATTTAAAAAGCCTCACTAATTTTCCAGCTCAAGCAATACTATTCAATGTATTATTAAGTTTTATTCTTTTATTTTCTACCTATTTTTTTATTGAAGATATATTATTGTTTTTAAGAGCTGAAGGGAAAATATTAGAGTTTAGTAAAGATTATTATTACATCCGAATTTGGGGATTTCCCTTAACCTTATTCACTTTTGCAATTTTTGGACTTTTTAGAGGCTTACAAAATACTTTTTTTCCAATGATAATCGCTTCAATTGGTACCTTTATTAATGTTGGACTAGACTTTCTTTTTGTTTATGGGTTAGAAGATTTTATTGAGCCAATGGGTGTAAAAGGAGCAGCCTGGGCTAGTTTAATTTCACAATTAGTGATGGCACTTTTAGCATTATTTTTATTAATAACTAAAACGAATATTTCTTTGAAATTAAAAAGGAAAATTCATCCAGAAGTAAAGCGATTGGTTAATATGAGTTTTAATTTATTTGTTAGATCCGTTGCATTAAATATCGCATTATTAATGGCTGTTCGCGAAGCGACTTCATTAGGAAAAGAATTTATCGCCGCTCATACCATTGCAATTAATCTTTGGTTGTTTTCGGCATTTTTTATTGATGGTTATGGTGCCGCTGGCAATATTCTTGGAGGTAGGTTATTAGGAGCAAAAAAATATAACGCTTTATGGATTTTAACAAAAAGGGTTAATCTCTATAATTTATTTGTTAGTTTATTGTTAGTAATAGTTGGCACACTCCTTTACCATCAATTAGGTTTGATTTTTACTAAAGATACATTAGTGTTATCTACTTTCTATAGTATGTTTTTTATTGTTTTGATTTCACAACCATTTAATGCAATAGGGTTTACTTTAGATGCAATTTTTAAAGGCTTAGGCGAAATGAAATACCTTCGAAATGTTTTAGTTAGCGCTACTTTCTTTGGATTCACACCTACACTTTTAATCTGTAATTATCTAGATTTAAAATTAAAAGGAATTTGGATTGCCATAGTTGTATGGATTGCATTTAGAGCAGTTGCATTGATATTTAAATTTAAATTCAAATTTTATCCCTTAGCAAAGTCAGAAATTATTAATTAGAAATTTCACTTTGCTGCTAAAAATAGTATCTTTATAGTCTAATTTAATTATATGAGTACTATAAGAATTACAAAACAGTTTTCTTTTGAAACAGGCCACGCTTTATATGGTTATGATGGAAAATGCAGGAATGTCCACGGGCATAGTTATAAGCTCTATGTAACTGTTATTGGTCAACCTATTTCAGACACTACTCATGTTAAGCTTGGGATGGTTATCGATTTTAGTGATTTAAAAGTACTTATTAAAAATAAAATAGTAGATGTTTTTGACCATGCCACCGTTTTTAATAAAAACACTCCACATGTGGAATTAGCAAAAGAATTAGCTGATAGAGGACATAATGTGTTATTGGTAGATTATCAACCTACCAGTGAAATGATGATTATTGATTTCGCAAATGTCATTAAACAAGAATTACCATCTCATATAAAATTACACTCCTTAAAACTTCAAGAAACAGATAGCAGTTATGCACAATGGTTTGCATCTGATAATTAAATTCCTGTGAAAGCAGGATTTTGTATATTTAACCCATGCAAATTCCAAAAGGAAAAAAAATATATTTTTCAAGTGATAATCATTTAGGTGCCCCTACTAAAGAGGAAAGCTTCTCTCGTGAAAAAAAGTTTGTAAAATGGTTAGATGAAGTAAAAGAAGATGCCGTAGCCATTTTTTTATTAGGTGATTTGTTTGATTTTTGGTTTGAATATAAAACGGTTGTTCCTAACGGATTTGTTAGAACATTAGGGAAACTTGCTGAAATTAGGGATAGTGGAATACCCATTTATTTTTTTGTTGGAAATCATGATTTATGGATGAATGATTACTTTGAAAAAGAATTAAATATTCCTACTTATCACGATTCAAAAGAATTTATTTTTAATAATAAAACATTTTTAATAGGTCATGGAGATGGCAAGGGCCCTAATGATAAAGGCTATAAAAGAATGAAAAAAGTTTTCACGAACCCTTTCTTAAAATGGATTTATCGTTGGCTACATCCCGATATTGGCATGAGAATAGCTCACCATTTATCTGTAAAAAACAAGTTGATTTCAGGTGATGAGGACAAAAATTTTTTAGGTGAAAATGAGGAGTGGCTTGCAGTTTACGCTAAACGTAAATTAGAAAACAAGCATTACGATTATTTCGTTTTTGGTCATAGACATTTGCCTATGGAAATTAAAGTTGGAGAAAATTCTACCTATTTTAATTTAGGAGATTGGATAAATCATTATACATTCGGGATCTTTGATGGTGAAAATTTTGAAATCAAAAACTATTAAATGTTAAAACACAAACGTTATAATCTTTCTGAAATGCCTTGGGTTCTTCTTGCAGGTTTATAAATATCTTCTTAATAAGAGTACCTTTTCAATTAACTAAACGAGTTGCTTTATTTTCAACACACACACATTTTAATTTATACATTATATATAGACTTATGAGAAATATCATCGTATTAGGTGCTGGAATGGTTGGTAGTACCATTGCAATTGACCTTTTAAAAAAACACCACATCACACTTACCGATTATAATCAAGAAGCTTTACAAAAAGCGAAACAAAAATGTAATAATTTAAGTATTCTGTTACTGGATGTAACAGATAAAAATACCTTACAACAAACTATTAAAAATTTTGATTTAGTTGTTTGTGCAGTGCCAGGTTTTCTGGGTTTTGAAACTTTAAAATCTATTATTGAAGCTGAAATGAATGTTATAGATATTTCATTCTTTTCAGAAAACTCCTTAGAATTAGATACTTTAGCCAAAGAAAAAAATATAACAGCAATAGTAGATTGTGGTGTAGCTCCCGGAATGGACAATATTATTTTAGGCTATTATAACGAAAAAATGAAACTAACTGATTTTGAATGTTTAGTTGGTGGCTTACCCAAAGTAAAAAAATGGCCATTTTGTTATAAAGCTCCTTTTTCACCCATAGATGTAATTGAAGAATATACGCGACCTGCACGATATATAGAAAATGGTAAAATGATTACTAGAGAAGCTTTAACAGATTGTGAATTTGTTGAGTTTGATAAAGTAGGGACCTTAGAGTCTTTTAATTCTGATGGATTGCGCTCCATTATGTTTACGATGCCACATATTAAAAATATGAAAGAAAAGACACTAAGATATCCTGGTCATGTTGAATATGTAAGCGTATTAAAGGAAAGTGGATTTTTTAACACAAAAGAAATTGAAATAAACGGAACAAAAATTTCTCCGCTAGATTTTACAAGTAAGGTTTTATTTGATGAATGGAAATTAGGAGAAACAGAGGAAGAGATTACAGTCATGCGAATTACTGTGAAAGGAGAAAATGCTGATGGTAAAATTGAAGAAATCGTATATGCACTTCACGATGAATATTGTTCTATAACAAAAACTTCATCTATGGCAAGAACAACAGGATATACCGCTTCAGCTGCAGCAAATTTGTTTTTAGAAGGGAAGTTTAAAGAGAAAGGAGTATTCCCTCCAGAATTAGTTGGAAAACATGAAGAATGTTTCCATTATTTCCTTAATTATTTAAAAGAAAGAAATATACATTACAAAAAGAACTCTCAATTGGTTTCTTAGATAGAAAACTCGTCATAAGAGAAACCTTAGACGGGTTTTGTTTTTTAAAGTTTTTAACTTTGGGTTATTATTTAAAACATTCCTATTATTTAATCAATACTAATTTTTTAACTTCTAATCAATTATATTTGGTTAATGAACAATAACTCCATTCTTAATATAAAAAACCTTACTATTTCTTTCGGGAATAAAAAAAGTAATGATGAAGTTGTTCACGGAATTTCACTACATATTAACAAAAATGAAATACTTGGAGTAGTAGGGGAATCTGGTTCAGGAAAATCGGTCACCGCAATGACTATATTAGGATTGTTACCTAAAAAAAATACATTTTTAGAAGGTGAAATACTTTTTAATAAAAAGGATCTTTTAAAAGATTCAAAAAACAATATCAGAAAACTTAGGGGTAATAATATTGCTATGATTTTTCAAGAACCTATGACCGCATTAAATCCATCTTTGACCTGTGGAAATCAAGTTTCTGAAATTATTCGACATCATTTAAATCATTCAATATCAAAAGCAAAAAAAGAAACAATTTCTTTATTTGAAAAAGTGAAACTTCCTCGTTCTCGAGAACTGTATAATAGTTATCCTCATCAAATTAGTGGAGGTCAAATGCAACGAGTTATTATTGCGATGGCTATTGCTTGTAAACCAAAATTATTAATAGCAGATGAGCCAACAACAGCTTTAGATGTTACAGTTCAGAAAGAAATAATGTTGCTTTTAAAAGAGATTCAAAAAGAAACTAAAATGAGCATGCTTTTTATCTCTCACGACTTGGAATTGGTTTCAGAGATTGCCGATAGAGTAATAGTGATGCATAAAGGAGATATTGTTGAAGAGGGCAGTGCTCTCCAAGTTTTTAAAATGCCAAAAGAAGATTACACAAAGGCATTAATGGCTTCTCGCCCTAGTTTAGATGTTCGTTTAAAGGTACTTCCCACAGTAGCTTCTTTAACCGAAAAGAGTTTTAAACCTATAGAAGTAACTTCCCAAGAAAGAGCTTTAAAGCATAAATATATATATACTAAAAAGCCACTTTTAGAAATTCTTAATGTTAAAAAAGAATACTACTTCAATGCAGGGTTTTTTAATAAAAAGAAGATCGTTAATGTTGTAAATGGAGTAAGTTTTAAAATTTTTGAAGGAGAAACTTTGGGATTGGTAGGCGAATCTGGCTGTGGTAAATCAACATTAGGAAAAGCAATTTTACAATTAGAAAAGGCTACTAGCGGAAGTATTAAATACAGAGGAAAGGAACTCACAAAATTAAAAACTTCGGAATTAAGAAAATTCAGAAAAGAAATTCAGCTTATTTTTCAGGACCCATATTCTTCACTTAATCCTAGAATGTTAATTGGAGAGGCTATTATGGAACCTATGAAAGTTTATCGTATTGGTAAAAATGATGGGGAACGTAAAAGTAAAGTATTACGTATTTTGAATCGAGTAGAATTAGATGATAGTTATTTCAACAGGTATCCACATGAGCTTTCTGGTGGTCAACGGCAACGAATTGGTATTGCCAGAACAATTGCAATGGAACCCAAATTAGTAGTTTGTGACGAATCGGTTTCTGCATTGGATATTTCGGTACAAGCACAAGTATTTAATTTATTAAATGAATTAAAAGATGATTTTAGCTTTACCTATATTTTTATATCTCACGACCTAGCAGTTGTTAAATTTATGGCAGATCAATTATTAGTTATGAAAGATGGAAAGATTGAAGAAATTGGAGATGCAGATGAAATATATGCAAATCCAACAAAAGAGTATACTCAAAAACTAATTAAAGCCATTCCAAAGGGAATTTGATGATTATTTAAATAATGAAAAAGATTACTGAAACAAATAGATTGATTTTACGAAAATTAGACAGTAATGATTCAGAATTTTTTTATAATCTAAAGTTTAGATCCCGAAGTACTAAAATATACCGGAGACCTCCGATTTTATTCAATAGTTGATGCAGAAAATTTCCTTATAAATTATTCGGATTATAAAAAAAACGGATTTGGAAGATGGGTGGTGATTTTAAAAGAAACCAACTCTTTTATTGCCTGGTGTGTTTTAAAATTAAATGAAGAAAATTTAGTAGACATAGGCTTTCGTTTTTTTAAAAAAGAATGGGTAAAGGATATGCCACTGAATCTGCTAAAATGGCACTAGATTATGGCTTTAATACTTTAAAGTTAACAGAAATTATTGGACGAGTATCCAAAGATAATATTTCCTCCATTAGAGTTTTAGAAAAATTAAATATGACATTTTGAAAACAGGATTGTTTTAAGGGTGTTGAAGAATTGGTATACTTCAGAATTAAGAAAAATACTACATAAAAAAATATTAGTTTTTAATCAATTTGGATGTATAGGAAGCGTTCTTATTTGTAATATTAATAAAATAAATTCCTTTAGATAATTCCGAAATATTAATAGCTGTGTTTGATATAAAAATAGATGTATACACAACAGTACCCGTTATAGATATCATAGTTACGTTATATGTTTCAAAATCATTATTTAATACTTTTAATGTAACAAGTCTATTTGATGGATTAGGATAAATAGAAAAAGGAAAGTCATTATCAAATTCATTTAAACCAAGGGACTCACAATCACGATCTGTGTCAAACAAGGTCTGTAATGCTGTAATTGGCTCTATTTGATCATTGCTTCCAGTTCTTACAGATAATAAAAAAGAAGGCTCTCCAAATATATCTGAAGGTTGTGCGACTTTTACAAATGCAAACAAAGATGAAGTTCCGTTATTAGTACAACGCATATCAGCACCAACCATATTAGCACCTTGTAATGCCCCCATTAATTTACATGCAAGATCTCCTTCTGTATTTAAAAAACCTGCTTCCATTCCATCCAAGACTTCTTCTCCTAATAAAATATTTCCTTGAATAGAATAATTTGGTCCTGTAATATGATTTTTATAATCATCAGTGGCAGATCCAGTATGAGCTGCCGTTTCTATATTTTCGCCAACTTTTGCAACAATTCCATATTGTCTAAGTTGAGGTTGATCCTGAACATCGTTTTTAATTAACCATTCAATTATTTCACTTGGCGTATCTCCTTCGTTCATTCTTGTCCTTGCGTTTTCTTGATTTTCAGGTATATACCATGCTTGTGAATTTATCGCACCAAGCCCTGGAAATAATTCTCCTAAAAAATCATCTGTTGGAAGATTGAAAGCATCTAAATCAACACAAGAAGCGCCAGCACTACCAACCTCGCCTGTAATTGGATCCATGGCAACTATTGAAAATGTATCTTGACTATTCCCATTTATGATACTTGTAATTATAAAGAGGGCGCTTAAGGTAATATTTTTCATAATAGTTTTTTTAAAATTTCATTTCTGGAACGTCACCTTCAATAATAAGATTTCCTTCAGTAGCTATTTTAATTTCTTCTACGCTTACTCCAGGAGCTCTCTCTATAAGCTTAAAAGAATTATTTATAACCTCTAATACTGCAAGATTACTAACTATTTTTTTTACACAATTAACTCCAGTTAATGGTAAGGAGCAATTTTTAAGAAGTTTAGATTCTCCAGCTCGGTTGGTATGCATCATTGCTACAATAATATTTTCAGCAGAAGCAACTAAATCCATAGCGCCCCCCATTCCTTTAACCATTTTTCCAGGAATTTTCCAATTGGCAATATCGCCGTTTTGTGAAACTTCCATAGCACCTAATATTGTTAAATTTACATGTTGCCCTCTAATCATAGAAAAACTCATGGCAGAATCAAAAAAAGAAGCGCCCGGTAACGTGGTAATGGTTTGTTTACCAGCATTAATTAAATCTGGATCTTCTTCTCCTTCAAAAGGGAACGGACCCATTCCTAATACTCCATTTTCACTTTGAAAATCAACTTCAATATCATTTTGCACAAAATTAGCAACCAATGTTGGGATTCCTATTCCTAGGTTTACATAGTAACCATCTTTTACTTCTTTAGCAATTCTTTGCGCTATTTGTTCTTTACTTAATGCCATTAGTTTCGCTTTCTTACGGTTAATTGTTCTATGCGTTTTTCATAGTTCTCACCCTGAAAAATTCGTTGTATAAATATTCCAGGAATATGAATATGATTAGGATCTAAGGTTCCTACCGGAACTAATTCTTCCACTTCAGCAACAGTAATTTTTGCAGCTCCACACATATTAGGATTAAAGTTACGAGCACTTCCTTTAAAAACTAAATTACCAGCAGCATCACCTTTCCAAGCTTTTACAAAAGAAAAATCAGCGTTAAAAGCTTTTTCTAAAAGATGCATTTTTCCATTAAACTCACGAGATTCTTTACCTTCTGCTACTTCAGTTCCATAACCCGCTGGAGTATAAAAAGCAGGAATTCCACTTTGTGCAGCCTGGCAACGTTGAGCAAGGGTTCCTTGCGGAATTAATTCCACATCTAATTCTCCACTTAACATTTGACGTTCAAATTCTGCATTTTCGCCTACATAGGAAGAAATCATTTTTCGAATTTGTTTTTTTTGAAGTAATTGTCCTAAACCAAAACCATCTACTCCCGCATTATTCGAAATGCAGGTTACATCTTTTACATTTAAACGAACTAATTCGGCAATTAAATTTTCAGGAATTCCACTTAATCCGAATCCTCCCAACATAAAAGTCATACTATCTTTTATTCCTTGGCAAGCTTCTTGAACATTAGAAACGGTCTTATTGATCATAGAAAGAATATTTTCTATAAAAATACTGAAAAGGAAGCAGAATTACTTGTGAACCAAGTAGAATGTTATTTTAAAATTCGTCGGGTATTTCGTTATCTATGGTTTTTAGTTGCTCCTTCCATTTATCGCAATCCGTTTCTATTGAAAGATTTTCTGGAATAGCAAAGTCTTCTTTTGAAATATCAAGACCTTCATTATTATAACAATCTTTCATGTAATTAGCCCAAATTGGTAAGGCCATCGAAGCGCCTTGTCCATAATCTATTGTAGAAAAATGCGTTGATCTATCTTCTCCACCTACCCATACGCCGGTGACCAAATTAGGAACCACCCCCATAAACCATCCATCACTTTGATTTTGTGTTGTACCCGTTTTTCCGGCAATGGAGTTTTCGAATTCCCAAGGATATGCAGTAATAATATTTTTATAAACAGGATTATTGACGCTCCAATTATGCCTCAATCTGCTTCCAGAACCAGATTGAGTAACTCCTTCCATTAAACTAATAGTAACATAAGCACCCTCTTCACTTAAAACATCCTTAGTTTCTGGTATATTTTGATATAATATACTACTATTTTTATCTTCAATTCTTGTTATTAAGGAAGGTTTAATATACACTCCATGGTTTGCAAAAGTACTATAAGCTCCTACCATTTCATATAAAGAAACATCTGGAGTACCGAGTGCAATTGAAGGAACTTCTAAAATATTTTCTGTGTCAACTCCCATTTTACTTACTAAATTTAAAACAGGTTTAGGACCAACACGATCTATTAGTCTCGCGGTAACTGTATTGATGGATTGTGCTAAAGCTTGTTTTAAGGAAACCATCCCGCCATACTTATCTCCTGCATTTTTAGGGGTCCACGGATCAATTAAGCCATATTTTCCTGCCGCTATGCTATGCAAAGTGTTTGGTAACGTATCACAAGGTGACATATGCATTTGATCGATCACGGTGGCGTATACAAAAGGTTTAAAGGTAGATCCTATTTGACGCTTCCCTTTTTTAACCATATCATATTTAAAATATTTATAATTAATGCCACCTACCCATGCTTTTACTTCTCCAGTTTGAGGTTTCATAGACATTAATGAAGCTTGAAGTATTGACTTATGGTACCTAATAGAATCCATTGGGGTCATCAAAGTATCGATATCACCACTCCAAGCAAAAATTTGCATTTTAGTTTTTACAGAAAAACTTTTTATAATTTCTTCCTTTGTTTTTCCTTGTTTTTTCATTTCTCTCCATCGATCACTTCTTTTTATAGCAGAATTTAAAATATGATCTACCTCGTCATTAGTAACATCTCTAAATGGTGCAAGTTGATTATTTTTGTTTTGTTTGTCAAATTCTAATTGTAGATTTTGCATATGGTTATCTACAGCAGTTTCAGCATATTCCTGCATTTTGGAATCTATAGTCGTATAGATTTTTAAACCGTCACTATAAATGTTATACTCAGAACCATCAGCTTTAGGATTTTTTTTAATCCAATCATGCATAAAATTTCGAGCGTATTCTCTAAAATAAGTTGCGATTCCTTTGTCATGACCTTGTGGAGTAAAAACAATTTCTAATTCTGTTGCCTGAATAGAATCTTTCATTTCTTCAGAAATAAAATTATACTTCGCCATCTGGCTCAGCACCACGTTTCTTCTATTTCTTACCCCAATAGGATTACGGACTGGATTGTAAAGCGAGGAGTTTTTAAACATCCCTACTAAAATAGTAGATTCTGTAATTGTTAATTCTATGGGTGCTTTATCAAAATAAATATGAGCAGCAGACTCTATCCCAATGGCTTGGTTTAAAAAATCATATTCGTTGAAATACATAGTAAGTATTTCTTCTTTTGTATAACGCCTTTCTAGCCTAGTCGCTATAATCCACTCTTTAATTTTTTGAGTTCCTCTTTCTAATGTACTTTTAGATACGTTTTCTGTAAAAAATAATTTTGCTAATTGTTGAGTAATAGTGCTGGCTCCCCCCTTAGTTCCTAAAAAAGCAAACGCTCTTAAAGTCCCTCTAGCGTCAATACCGGAATGATCAAAAAACCTAACATCTTCAGTTGCGATTAATGCATTTATTAAATACGGTGGCAAATCTTCAAACTGTATAGGGGTTCTATTTTCTTTATAGAATTTTCCTAATATTACTCCGTCAGAGCCAATGATTTTAGTAGCTAGATTTTTTTCTGGATTTTCTAGACTTGTCTCATCAGGTAATTTACCAAATATCCCCCAAGAGGCTAATAAGAATATAAAAAAAACAAGAAAAATTCCTAAAGCAAGTAATTTCCAAAACGTTTTAATGTGGCGTTTTAAATTATTAGTTTGAGTTTTCTTTGTTCTTGTTTTACGCTTAGCCATAAATTACTATTGTGTGATTTCCGCTATACTAAAACCTATATCAGTGATTCCTTCTAGATTTGTAACGCCTTCTACTTGACCGTTATTGCGCAGGGCATGCTTAATACTTACGGTATAAATTCCTTCTTCTATAAAAGACACCTGCTCTTTGTACCAAAGTTTATTATCTTTAATGTTGCTAATACCATTTCCCAGCCATGTCCCGTCTGGATTAGCCATTTTATATTCTAAAGTATCAGTTACTATTTTTCCGTGTGGAAAATTCATTGCTATAATTAAAAAAATATTATTGTATTTATAGTCGTTTGTATTGCGAAGATTCACAAATAAATTATAGGTTTTTAAACTGTCTAATTGTGGTAAGTCAAACTCAATAACTTCCTCTTTATTCCAAACCCCAGACAATGATTTGTTTTTGCTAAAAGGGATATTAGTTTCACAAGATATTATTAAAAAGAGCATAAAAGAAAGAAAAAAAACTTTAGGCATTCTTTTTTGATTTTCTATTTTGATTAGGAGACTGGTTGCGGGTTTTACTTTTACTTTTATTGTTTCGTCTTCGATTGTTTTTCGACTTAGGTTTATCAAAACGAGTTAAACTATCTTGACCAACCACATTTTCAAATAGTTTGCTTTCAGAAACACGTTCTATTTCTTCAAAATCTTCTATGCAAGAAACCTTTTATCCTTTTTTATTTAATGCAATAATTTCGTTTGCTTTATCAACACTAATTTGATACCAATTCATTCCCTGTTTCTCATAGCCATACCAAAGTATTCTTTTAAATATGTCAGTTTTTTGACAAACAGCAGTTCCTTTTTCGGTAACTAATTTAATATTATTTTTTGGAATATCTTTTAAAGCATCTAAGTAAGTATCTAATTCATAGTTAAGGCAGCATTTTAATTTACCACATTGTCCAGCTAATTTTTGTGGGTTTAAAGAAAGTTGTTGGTAACGAGCTGCAGAAGTTTTAACCGATCTAAAATCTGTTAACCAAGTAGAACAACATAATTCGCGGCCACAAGAGCCAATCCCTCCAAGTCTGGATGCTTCTTGCCTAAATCCAACTTGTTTCATTTCTACACGAGTACTAAATGCACTTGAAAAATCCCTAATTAATTGCCTAAAGTCTACGCGTTCTTCAGCAGTATAATAAAAAGTTGTTTTTGATCCATCTCCTTGGTACTCTATGTCAGAAATTTTCATTTTTAGCCCCAAATGAATTGCAATTTCACGAGAGCGTTTTTGTATTTCAGGCTCTTTAGCTCTTGCTGTTTGCCAAATGTCAATATCTTTTTGAGTAGCTTTTCTATATATTTTAGGAAGTTCTTCAACTTTTTCAGGTTGTTTTTTCTTTTTCATTTGCACTTTTACTAATTCTCCAGTAAGGGTAACAATTCCAATATCATGACCAGACATTACTTCGGTAGCTACGACGTCGCCCATGGAAAGAGATAATTTTTTGGAATTTTTATAAAAATGTTTTCTTCCGTTTTTAAAACGGATTTCTACTCCAATAAATGGTTTTTGGTCTCCGGGAAGTGCCATATTTGATAACCAATCGAAAACCGTTAATTTATTACAGCCATCAGATCCGCAAGTACCATTGTTCTTACATCCTTTTGGTTGTCCATCAACTTCAGAACTACAGCTTGTACAGCCCATAAATTATATGTAAAGCTCTTTAATAATAAAGAGACGTGGGTTAAATTTATAAAACCTGTTATGGATTTTATATAAGGAGTAAAGATATTAATTCTAAACAAACCAACTGAAAGTATTTTAGTTTTTCTTATTTTCCTTTTGTACTGCTAATAAAGAAATAGTACCTTAGCGTACTAACATTTTCAATAAAAAGACGGAACAATGAGTAATGAAAAAGAAGCAAAGTTAAAGGCATTAAATCTAACTTTAGATAAATTAGATAAAATATATGGTAAGGGTACCGTAATGAAAATGGGTGACGCAGCTGTTGAAGATATGGAAGTAATTCCAACAGGATCTTTAGGAATGGATGTCGCCTTAGGGGTTGGAGGTTATCCTAGAGGTCGAGTTGTAGAAATTTATGGTCCAGAATCTTCAGGTAAAACAACGCTAACATTACATGCAATTGGCGAAGCACAAAAAAATGGTGGAATTGCAGCTTTTATAGATGCTGAACATGCTTTTGATAGATATTATGCAGAAAACTTAGGTGTTGATATAGAAAATTTAATAATTTCTCAACCAGACAATGGAGAGCAAGCGCTAGAAATAGCAGACAACCTGATCCGAAGTGGTGCAATTGATATTATTGTAATAGATTCTGTTGCAGCATTAACACCAAAAAGTGAGATTGAAGGTGAAATGGGAGATTCTAAAATGGGACTTCACGCTCGTTTAATGTCTCAGGCATTGCGTAAACTTACAGGATCTATAAGTAAAACAAAATGTACTGTAATATTTATCAATCAATTACGTGAAAAAATCGGGGTGATGTTTGGAAACCCTGAAACTACTACGGGCGGTAATGCTTTAAAGTTTTATGCATCTGTTAGAGTAGATATCCGTAGATCTACTCAAATTAAAAACACCAATGGCGAAGTTTTAGGAAATAAAACAAGAGTAAAAATTGTTAAAAATAAAGTTGCTCCACCATTTAAAATGGTTGAATTTGATATCGTTTATGGTAAAGGAATTTCAAAAGTAGGTGAAGTAATTGACCTTGGAGTGGATTTTGAAATCATTAAAAAAAGCGGATCTTGGTTTAGTTATGATGATACCAAGTTAGGACAAGGAAGAGAAGCAGTAAAAACGTTACTGTTAGACAATCCAGAATTAATGGACGAACTTGAACAAAAAATAAAAGACGCTATTATTGAAAACAAATCATAGTTCATTCTCCCTACGCAACCAATTTGTGTATTAGGTATCTACACATTGTAGAAATCTTTATTATTATGGTTGCTTATTTATTTTTTTATAAGTTAAATCAACAATTTAATAATTATATAAGAGACTACGTTTGAGATTAGAAGAGCTCATATTAAATTGTAAGAATCAGGATTTAAAGGCCCAGGAAGAATTATACAAGAAGTTTTCCGGTATATTATTTTCTGTTTGCTTAAAATATTCTCCAAACTATCATGAAGCGGAGGATAATTTACAAGATACATTTATTACAATTTTTAATCGTATTGAGCAATTCAAAGGGAAAGGTTCTTTTGAAGGGTGGATGAAACGGGTGACCGTTAATACGGTTCTTCAAAAATATCGCAAGCAACGAGTATTTAATCTGTCTAATGAAGAACAGCTTGAAGAAGAAGCTGTAATTGAAATTGAAGACAATGTAGTTCCATTGGACTTTTTGTTAAAAATAGTTCAGGAATTACCAGATAGATATCGATTGGTTTTTACTATGTATGTATTAGATGATTATGCACATAAAGAAATTTCGAAAATAGTTGGAATTTCTGTTGGAACATCAAAATCTAACTTGGCAAGAGCTAGAGGGATATTAAAAATAAAAGTTGAAGATTATTATAAGATTAATAAATTAAAATAATTAGATAATTACATGCCTATTAAGGGATTAATGAAAAAAAAGAAAAACATAGACAAATTATTTAAGGAACGATTCAAAAATTTTGAAGCGAATCCCTCTCCAGATATTTGGAATAAAATACAAGTAAAACTAAAAGAGAAAGATGATCGAAAAGTGATTCCTCTTTGGATTAAACTAGGAGGTGTTGCTGCTTTATTCGCACTAATTTTTACCATGGGAAATTCTTCGTTAAACGCTCCTTTAAACAAAATTAAGACTCCTATGGTTAATGAAAATCCTACTAAAATTAACTCAGAATCTTACAACAATATAATAGTAGCTAATAATGATGATATCCAAGATGAAATTGTTTCAACTGAAGATAAAAATGAAATAAAAACCACTAATGAGATACTCATTAAAAAACCTTCAAACAAAACTAATAATAGTAATGGAGTTTATAGTTCTAAAATAACAGTAGTTTCCAATAATAAAAACTCAAGAGTTTCTAAAAAACAAGCTCAGCAACATCTAAATCAAGATTCTAAAGTAATTATTAAGAGGCAAGAAGCGGTAGCTAAAGGAAATGCTAATTTGGTGGATAAAACCAAGGTTCAACTTATAAATAAAAATTCCGAAATTAATAAGAATGTTAAAGCGGTGGCAGTAAATAAAAATGTAAAAGATACACCTGAAAACCCTTCAAGTATTGAAAAGAAAGAAGTTGTTAAGGAAGAAAACAAAAAATCTATTTTCGATGTAATAAATGAAATCTCAGAAGAGCAAGTGGTAATAGCAAAATTAGATAATACACCAGACAATCGTTGGGAAGTTACACCAAATGTAGCTCCTGTATATTATAATAGCCTAAATGAAGGATCTTCTATAGATCCATCTTTTTCGGATAATCCAAAAAATGGAGAGTTAAATATAGCTTATGGTATAAAAGTAAGTTACAATTTAAATAAAAAATTAAGCATGCGTTCTGGACTTAGTAATGTAAATTTAAGCTACTCAACAACTGGATTAGATTTAGGGACAGGTCCTTCAGCTATTTCTAACGCTAGCATTGAATATTTTAGCAGAAACAATGTAACTATTGTGGTTGATAAAGGAGCTTTGGTAAATCAAAACTCAGATGATCCTTTTGGAAATATCACTCCAAAATCAACTAATGGAGAGCCTATATTAAATCAAAAAATAAGTTATTACGAAATGCCTTTAGAATTAAATTATACATTAATTAATAAAAATTTTGGGATTAGTGTAATTGGTGGCTTTAGTGCTTTATTATTAGGAAATAATGAGGTTTCTGTTGAAGCGGGTGATTTTAATGAAGTCCTTGGTAAGGCAAGTAATTTATCACCTCTTAGCTTTACAACTAACGTCGGATTAGGCTTGAATTATAGTTTTTCTAAAAAGTTAATGTTTAATATTGAACCTATGTTTAAGTACCAACTCAATCCTTATACAGATTCATCTGTTAACTTTAAACCATATTATCTAGGGGTTTATAGTGGTTTGAGTTTCAAGTTTTAGTTTAGATTAAGTTAGTTTATGGTTTGTGATTTCACAAACTTATTAATGAAAACCATCTTACGCCATAAGATGGTTTTCTTCTTTTAAAAATTAAAGTGAAGGATTTTTCAGCTCTTCTAAAATTATAGCATGGGTTTTATTATTTAGTTCTTTCTTCATTTCAATTGAATAGTTACTTGTTGAAATTACAGGATGTATCATCACCCTCATTTTTCCAGGACCCCCACTAAAAAAAGTATAGGAAAATAATTTTTTATTATCATGAAAAGTTATGGGAGCTATGGGGATTTTATGCTCAATAGCTAAACGAAAAGCACCATCTTTAAAATCATCCAAAACAATACTTTCGTTATATGGGACTCCTCCTTCGGGAAAGATACAGATACTATAGCCTAGATTTATTTTTTGTTGGGCACTGTTAAAAACAGCTCTCCTACTTTTGAGGTTATTTCGGTCAACCAAAATACACGTCCTTTTATAAATAAAACCAAATAAAGGGATTTTACTTAGTTCTTTTTTTCCAACAAATACAACAGGATCTTTTGATATAAAAAGCATTAGCATAATATCAATCATAGAAGTATGATTAGCAACAATCATATAGCTGTCGCCCTTTTTAAAATTAACTCCTCTTTTTATAATAGGCATAAACCCCATCCCAAATAGAATAATATAAGCCCAAATGCGCGCTAATTTAAAAAAAACAGGATACCACTCTTCTCTCAAAATACTAATAAATAGAAAAGGGAACAATACAACAATACTTACAAGCATTAGCACATAGTACCAAATACGGTAGAGAAGTATTGCTATATTTTTTAAAATTTTCAGCACTTGCCAAAAATAGCAAATTGAAGATAATCAAAAGGTTAAAAAAATTTATCTTTGCAAGAATTATTATAATAACTTTTTTTGAATACACTAAAAATTGATTAACACTATTCATTTTAATAAATAATTAGGGTGTTTAAAAACAATTAAAAGATCCCTGCTTAGACAGGATATAAATATGTCAAGAATATTAACAGGAATACAAAGTACAGGAACACCACATTTAGGTAATCTTTTAGGTGCAATTTTGCCAGCTATTAAAATGGCGAATAATCCAAAAAATGAATCTTTTTTATTTATTGCTGATTTACATTCATTAACTCAAATTAAAGACGCAAGTACATTACGTGATAATACCTATAGTACTGCAGCAACTTGGCTGGCATTTGGTTTGGATGTAGAAAGAACTGTTTTCTACCGTCAAAGTGATGTACCTCAAGCATCAGAACTTTCTTGGTATTTAAGTTGTTTTTTTCCTTATCAAAGGTTAACTCTTGCGCATTCTTTTAAAGACAAGGCAGATCGATTGGAAGATGTGAATGCTGGACTGTTTTCTTACCCAATGTTAATGGCAGCCGATATATTATTATACGATGCACATATAGTTCCGGTTGGGAAAGATCAATTGCAGCATATAGAGATGACTCGCGATGTTGCCGCTCGGTTTCATAGTAAAATGGGAGAGACTTTTGTGATGCCAGAAGCAAAAGTACAAGAAAACACAATGTTGATTACTGGTACGGATGGAGCAAAAATGAGCAAGTCTAAAAATAACATTATCAATATATTTTTGGATGATAAAAAGCTTTACAAACAAATAATGGGAATACAGACAGACAGTATTCCTATGGAAGAATCTAAAAGTCCTGATGCTTGTAATGTTTTTAACTTATATAAATTACTAGCCTCTGAAGGTCAAATAAAAGTAATGAGAGCTAATTATGAGGGTGGTATTTATGGGTATGGTCATGCTAAGCAAGCTTTATATGAATTGATTATCAATAAATTTTCTAAAGAAAGAGGAAGGTATAATTACTTTATGAAAAATTTGGATGAAGTTGACAAAGCTCTAGCAGTTGGAGCTAAAAAAGCTACTGCAGTTGCTAATGAGGTTTTAAGGAGAGTAAGAAAAAAATTGGGCTATTAATCGCTTTATCAACTCAAAGAGTTTCCCAGTTAAAGGACGAATGATTTCTTTTAATTCCATATCAAGTAAAATTGAAGCTAATTTATAAGTGGGCATAGAACAATTTAGCGCAATATTATCAAGATCGTCTTTAACTACTACTTTTAAATAATTAAAAACTACTTTTTCTTCTTCAGAAAATTCAATAAATAATTGAGTTTGCAGAATTTTTCTGTTTTTCTCCTCTAGTTTCCAGCCTAACATATATTAAATCGGCAGTACAAGTAATTACATTAGATTGTTGAGGCTTTATTAAGTTATTGCAACCCTGACTTTGTAAATCTGTAGCTCTTCCAGGTAAAGCAAAAACATCTCTATTATGGGAATTAGCAATATCTGCCGTTACCAAACTTACTCCTTTAAAAGCAGATTCAATAACAATCGTTGCTTGTGAAATTCCAGTAATGATTCTATTTCGTTTTAAAAAATTACTTTTATCAAACACATCACTGCTCCAAAACTCAGAAATAAAGCCACCATTATCCATTACATTATCCATATATTTTTTATGTATTTTTGGATAAATTTGATTCATCCTATGAGTCAAACAAGCAACCATTTGTAAACCATTTTTAATAGCTGTTTTATGAGCATAATATCTACTCCATAAGCAAATCCTGAACCAATAACAGGATTAAGAGGAGCGAGCTCTTCTATTAATTTTTCAGAGAAAACCTTTCCATAGCTTGTGATTTTTACGATTGCCAACAACACTAATTATTTTATTTTTCTGAAGATCAATATTGCCTTTTTGAAAATATAAAATGGGCCCATCAATGTAATGCTTTAATCTCTAGGGATATAAATTGTCTTGAAAATAAAGCCATTCCAATTTATTTTCTTCAATAAAACGTATTTCTTCATCTGCTTCATCCAACTGAATTTTTTTAGAAAGCTCTTTCAATTTCTAGCTTCCAACGCCATTTATCTTTAATAAATTGGATTTTTTTCATTGAAAATTCCTTCAGCAGAACCCACTTTATGAACTAGTTTTTTAGCAGTAGCATCTCCAATATTAGGAATACGTTGCAAAGCTAACGTATAGCGTAACTCGTTTTTCGATAATATATTTCATATTTAAAAGGGAGAGGCTAAAAAAATAACGAATTTAAACTGTTAATAAAAATCTGTTATTAAAATTGAATAAAAATAAAAATCAACTATATTTGTTTGAATGCAAATAATCACTTACATAAATGATTTACTTTACCGTTACGAATGTGTAATCATTCCTGGATTTGGAGCGTTATTAACTCAGTATCAATCCGCTAAAATTGATAGTGAAAACCAAACTTTTTATCCTCCTTCAAAAACCTTATCGTTTAACAGACAATTACAAACAAATGATGGTTTATTAGCAAATTATATTGCTTCGGTTGAAAAATGTAGTTATGAAACTTCACTTCAGAAGTTAAGAAATTATACAGGAAAATTGTTATTACAATTATCTGAAAGAGAAGTAGTATCCCTTAGTAATATTGGAGATTTTTATTTAAATACAGAAAATTCGGTACAGTTTACACCTTCTTCGAAACAAAATTTTAGCACAGCATCATTTGGATTAACATCATTTGTAACTCCTAAAGTAACTCGAGAAGTTGATAAGGAAACAGTGGAGGCTTTAGAAGAAAAAGTTCCAATATACATCACTCCAAAAGCAGGTGCTAAGAATTCTTATTTAAAGTATGCAGCGATAGCTTTAATTGCTATTTCAATTACAGGATTTAGTGGAATGAAATTATATGAAGAAGAAGTGCAAAAGCATAATTTTGCTGAAAAACAAAGAGCAAACTCAATTGTAGAAAATCAAATTCAAGAAGCTACTTTTAGCATTGAAAATCCGTTGCCAATTTTAAATATTACTTTTAAAAAGCAAACTGGAAAATATCACATTATCGCTGGTGCCTTTAGAGTTGAAGCGAATGCAGATAAAAAAATAAAACAACTTCGCGAGAAGGGATTTACTCCTACACTTATTGGAGTTAATAAATATGGTCTTCATCAAGTAGCGTATGAAAGTTTTGAAGAACGATTAGATGCGCTAAAGAATCTAAGAAACATTAAAAATACTCAAAATCCAGACGCTTGGTTATTAGTAAAAGAATTAGAAAAATAATTATTCTCTTTTAAAGAAATTTTGTTCCTGAGATAACTTTGTATATTTGCAAAAAAACAAATACTATGATTTCAAGGACACCAACTGATTCGTATACCGTTGTAACCGATTTGGTTTTACCTAGCGAAACTAATCCAGTTGGAAATATGTTTGGTGGTGAGCTATTAGCTCGAATGGATAGAGCCGCAAGTATAGCTGCAAGAAGACATTGTAGAAGAATTGTAACAACCGTATCTGTTAATCATGTTGCTTTCAGTAAAATGATTCCTTTAGGAAGTGTCGTTACTATTGAAGCAAAAGTCTCTAGAGCCTTTAAAAGTTCAATGGAAGTGGTAATGGATATTTGGATAGAAGACCGTGAAAGTGGTATGAGGAATAAATCTAATGAAGGAATTTATACTTTTGTTGCGGTAGATGAATCTGGTCAACCAGTTCCAGTTCCATCCATAATTCCTGAAAGCGACCTTGAAAAAGAACGTTTTAAAGCTGCCTTGAGAAGACGTCAATTAAGTTTGGTAATTGCCGGAAAAATGAAGCCAGCTGAAGCCACTGAATTAATAGCATTATTCACATAAATTTATTATAAAAAAATAAATATCCTTATTATTTAAATCTTATAAATTCTGTTTTCTTGAAATTGTTTATCAAAGCCTCATTTAAAATTCATTGTAACATGTTTTTACAGGGTGTTTCTTACCAACCTAATTGATAACATTAATTTAGATAAAAAATGTTTGAACAAATAGTAGAATTTGCAAAAGCTAACCCGATTTTATCCGCTTTTTATGCTTCGGTATTTACCTGGGGTTTAACTGCTTTAGGGGCGTCATTAGTTTTCTTTTTCAAAAAGGCAAATCGTGCAGTTTTAGATGGAATGTTAGGTTTTACAGGAGGTGTAATGGTAGCGGCAAGTTTTTGGAGTTTATTGGCACCTGCAATTGAAAATAGTGAAGGTGAAGGCTTTGTAAAAGTAATTCCTGCTGCAATTGGTTTTGGACTTGGTGCTTTGTCTTTATTTAGTATGGATAAATTAATGCCACATTTACACATCAACTTTAAAAAAGAAGAAGCAGAAGGGATTAAAACAAAATGGCATAAAACTACATTGTTAGTTTTAGCAATTACACTTCATAATATTCCAGAAGGATTGGCAGTTGGAGTTCTTTTTGGAGCTGCATCAACTTTGGTTGGAGTTGAGCAAACTGAAATGGTAATCGCTGCTATTTCTTTAGCAATAGGAATTGGTATTCAGAATTTTCCTGAAGGATTCGCAGTTTCTATGCCAATACGCAGACAAGGTGTTTCTCGTTTAAAAAGTTTTTGGTATGGACAACTGTCTGCTGTTGTAGAACCTATTGCTGCAGTTTTAGGTGCGGTAGCTGTTGCTTTTTTTACTCCTATTTTACCTTATGCATTAGCTTTTGCAGCTGGTGCAATGATTTTTGTTGTTGTTGAAGAAGTGATTCCAGAAACCCAAAGAGATAAGTACACCGATATTGCAACCTTAGGTTTTATAGCAGGGTTTATAGTGATGATGTCTCTAGATGTTGGATTAGGCTAAGTTTAGATTAGAAACCTGATAGTGTTAGTAATCCATAATAATAAATTATTTTACTAGCTACAAACATGGGCTTTTATTTTTCTTTTAACGAAAATATCAATTTTTAAAATATTAAATAAATTAAAAATAATTTAGGCAGTTATTTGGGAAATAAATTAAATCTTTCTTTTGATAACTTACATATATAATTTGTCCCTTTTGGTATGGGTAAGAACTATAAATTAACCATTCCTCGCCTTTATAATCTGCCTTAATATTATATTCTTTGCCTTGGAATGAACACTTTTTAACAGTAAGCAAGGTTTTGGAATTATCTTCAATTTTAATATGCTCAGGTCTAATAAAAAATAATTTACCTTCTTTTTTTATTTTATTAATTTTCCCTAAAATATTGGCACAATAACAGTTAGCAGGTTTACAATACATTTCTGTGGGGTTAGCGTATTGCTGTAACTTCCCTGCTTTAAATACTAAAATTTTATCAGCAATATTTAAAGAATCTTTAATATCGTGTGTTACTAGTATAGTAGTTGTTTTTGTAGCTTTTAAGATTAGATATACCTCATCAATAATATTTTGCTTAATTGTATCATCCAAATTACTGAAAGGCTCATCTAATAAAAGTAAATCTGGTTTTCTCACCAAGGCACGAGCGATGCATGCTCTTTGCTGTTCTCCACCAGATAATTCATGAGGAAAGCGAGCTAAAAGCCCGTTTAATTTTGTGATAGAGAGCATTGAATCTAAATTATGTAAGTACCGCTTTTCTAAATTAAAAGTAATATTATCTATTAAATTTAAATGTGGGAAAAGGGGATAATCTTGAAAAACAAAACCAATTTTTCGATTTTGTGGTTTAACAAAAACTTTTGGACCATTTAATAACTTGCCATTTAAAGAGATACATCCGGAATTGATTTTTTCTAATCCAGAAATACATTTTAAAAATGTAGTTTTTCCGGCTCCACTTTCTCCTAAAAAGGAAACAATTTCACCTTTTTCAACTGCAAAATCTAGTGATTGAATAAGGGGCTCAGTCTTATTATAATATTTAACTACATTTTCAACTTTAAGATACATTTAACTGCTTATTTATAAAATATTTCAATCCTATTAACATAGTACTACCAAGGACTATAATCGTAAGAGAGTAAACGCTTGACTTGAGTAACATTTCTTCAATAGCATATTCATAAGTTTGGGTTGCTAATGTATTAAAATTAAAAGGCCTTAAAATGAGCGTTATGGGTAATTCTTTAATTAGATCAACAAAAGTAACAATAAATGCAATAACTAAGGCAGGTTTGTTCATTGGTAAATGAACCTTTCTTAAAATTTTAAAAGGGCCCAAGCCAAGACTTTTGGCTGTATCGTCAAAAGAGATTGGATGTTTCTCTAAACTTGATTTTATCGGAGACTTACCGACTGCTAAAAATCTAAAAACATACGCATATATTAAAATTGAAAATGAGCCAATTAATGAAAATGATTTTAAAAAATCAGTTTTTGTAAAAAAAAGGATAACGGCCAGACCAATAACAGCTCCTGGTATAACATATCCCAATGTTGTAACTTGACTTACTAGGATATTTATTTTGAGTTTAGAAATTTTTTCTGTGTATACAAGAAGTACTGATATTAGTATGATCAGCACTGCGGAAATCAAAGAAACTTGTAAAGTGTTTAATGTTAATTCAAAGAGCTCAAAATACTCAATATTCTTAATCGTTTTTAATGTGTTGTTTAATATAAATAAAAAAGGAAATAAAAAGCCTAAGGCAAACGGAATTGTACAAAAAGCATAAATTAAATAAGATTTTGAAACTGAAGAGCTATTTAGTTTATAAATTTTTGTGTTTTTAGAATAATAAAATCTAGCACCTTTTTGAAATTGTTTTTCCACAACTAAAATTATAAAAACAACCAAGAACAATAGACATGCTAATTGAATTGCAGTTTCCTCCTTTCCCATTGAGAACCAAGCTCTAAAAATACCTGTAGTATAGGTGTTTACACCAAAATATTTTACTGCACCATATTCATTTAAGACTTCCATAATTACCAAAAAAAGTCCAGATAAAATAGCAGGTTTTGATAATGGTATGATTACTTTAAAAAACAATTTGCTGTTTGAGAGTCCTAAGTTTTTGGAGATATTTATATAACTCGCACCAATCAAAGAGAAAGAGACCCTACAAGCTGCATATACATATGGGAAAAGTGCCAAGCCTAATATTATTCCAAGAACTTCTATTTGAATATAATCATTGTTTACAATTGGTGATAGTTTTGGGAAATAGGACCTTATAAAAGCTTGAAAAGGGCCAGTGTAACTTAATATATCACTATAAGAAAAGGCCATAATATAGGTTGGTATAGCCAAAGGTAAATATAATACAATATCAAAAATTTTTCGGTATTTAAAATTATAAGTGCTTACATACCAGGCTGGCATAATCCCAAAAAGAAGTGAAAAAAAAGCAGTTAAAGACACTAAATACAAAGTATTTAAAGAATAGTCAAATAATAAATTTTCCCACAAATAGATAAATGCGGATTTATCAATATTAAAAGCATTACCAAATAAAAAAAATAGAGGTAACATTAAAATTACGGCAACTAAAATGCTGCCTATAATCCATATTTTGTTTTCTTTTTTTAAAAATTTAATTATTATTTCCAACCTGATTTATCGAATATCTGAATAGCTTCATTACGATTAACTCCAAGCAAATTTAAATCTAAACTATCCCTTTTGAAGTCACCCCACTTCTTGACTATATCAGATGGAGATACTTTTGGATTTGCTGGATATTCAAAGCTAGTTTCTACATAAAATTTTTGTGCGGGTTCACTGGTTAAATACTTTAATAATTTAAGACTATTTTCTTTGTTTGGAGAGTTTTTAGCCAACCCTATTCCAGAGATATTAATATGACTTCCTCTTTGATCATCTCCTTGATTTGGAAAAAATATGCCCACAGATTCTCCTGCTTTTAATTCTTCTTCTTTTTCAGAAGATAAAAGTAAACCTATATAGTAAGAATTAACAATACTGATATCACCCTGACCGGCGGCAATGGCTTTTACTTGATCTCTATCATTTCCCTTAGGGTCTCGAGCAAAATTATCAACTAAATCAGATGCCCATTCTGATGCTGCATCTGAACCGTTATGAGCTACTATTGAAGATAGTAATGCTTGATTGTAGGCATTAGAGGATGAGCGAACTAATATTTTTTGTTTCCATTTCTTGTCAGTTAAAGCCTCATAAGTACTTAATTCTGAGGGGTCAACTCGGTCTTTACTGTAAACAAGTATTCTAGCTCTATAAGTAATAGGGATCCAATAACCATTTTTATCAATTAAGTCGCTACTTAAATTTGATAATATTTCTGGTGAAGTTATTTTTTGTAAAAGCCCTAAATCACTGGCTTTTTGGAGTTTTCCTGCATCGACGGTTATAAATAAATCCGCAGGGCTATCTTCTCCTTCGTTTTTGAGTCTTTCTATAAGTTCATCAGCGTTTGATTTAATGACATTCACCTTTATCCCAGTAAGTTCCTCAAAAGCTTCATATTGTTTTTTATCAACCTCGTAATGTCGCTGACTATAGATGTTGACTTCATTGCTTGTTTTTTTGCTTCTGTTACAGCTACTAAAAAAAATTAAAGCAATCATAATTAAAATATATTTTTTCATTTTTTCATTTAAATTTATTGTGTAAAAGTAAATTAATTTAGACTAAATTCAAATAATTTGTCTAATTTTGATTCATCTAATTTAGATAAGTGATATTGATATAATTCATTAGTCATTTACAATTTAAGTCATATGAAATTAAAATATTTATTTCTCTTTTTATTTCCAATCTTCCTCAATGGTCAATCTGAAAACCCTGAGCTTGTAATAGGTAAAGAAAGAGTTGAGCCTGGAATAATTTTCATATTTGAAGGAGCAATAAAAGATCATATAATGCCTGTTTCCATGCACTTGGCTGAAAATGAAACAAATATTCATATAGAGGCTCGAGTTAATTGGGATAATAAAGACCTGCCTGAGGGAACTCCTCCAGGCGGCTTCGTCCCTTATTTACATATTTCTGCTAAAGTTATCAATGAAGTAACTGGGATGTCTACATTTATTGATCTATTACCTCATATTAACTTAATTGATAATTTTCATTATGCCAGGAATATTTCATTACCTGGAAAAATTTCAGATTTATATAATGTAACTTTTTATATTATTGGTCCCTCATTAAAAGAGATTGCTCTTCATAAAGACTGGTTAAGTAAATACGGTGATTTTTTTTTAAAGAACCAAAGCTTTCAATATAGTGATCTAAACTTTGAAGCAGTCGCAAAGGCTTCCAGAAAATAAATTACCTAAACTTATATAATTTTTTATTAAATGGGGTAGCTATTTTTCATTCTTTAATATTTCAATGTCATTTAATAGTAATTTTATATCTTCAATATTTGTACCATCATAATACCCTCTAATTCTTTTTTTCTTGTCTATTAAAATAAAATTTTCAGTATGGATCATATCATATTGGTCACCATTACCATCGTTTTTAACTGCGAGATAGGATTTTCTTGCAAGTTTATAAATTTCTTTTTTTTCTCCAGTAACAAGATTCCATTTTGTATCATCTACTCCTTTTTTAAGAGCGTATTTTTTTAATTGAGCAACCGAATCGATTTCTGGCATAACCGAATGTGACAACAACATGATTGTAGAATCGTTTTTCAATTTGTTTTGGACTTCAAGCATATGATCTGTCATTATAGGGCAAATAGTTTGACAGGTGGTAAAAAAGAAATCCGCTACATATATTTTATCTTTATAATCTTCTTGAGTAATGGTTTTCCCATTTTGATTGATCAATGAAAAGTCAGAAATCAAATGATACTTTTTCACATGCTGTATGGTGCTATCTACAAGTTCAGCATTCACTTTTGCTGGCTGGAAGATAGGTAAAACCTCATTTGGTTTTAAAACTTGATATATGATTGAAATAATTATGGTGGAAAGAATCAAGAAAACAATCCCAAAAATTTTAAACTTGGAAAAAAATAAAAGCATACTTTAAAAGTCTTTTTTTTAAAAAGCAAAGTTATGAGACTTTTATAAAGTTACAAATAAAATTTGATCTCAAATGCTTTAAAATATTATTATTAGTGACTTTACAAAAGAATTATTGTTTTTTCATTTTAGAACAAATTACAGGATCAAACATAAATAGTTAATTAAAAGGTAATAAACGTAAGGTAAAAGAGATTTATAATATTAATTATCTATTTTTGCACACTAATTTTATAGACTATGAATCCATTTGCTGTTAAAGCACTTCAATTGCTTCTAAGCCTTTCTTTACTAATTGTCCTTCACGAATTGGGGCATTTTATACCTGCCAAATTATTTAAAACTCGTGTAGAGAAGTTTTACCTATTTTTTGATATAAAGTTCTCTTTATTTAAAAAGAAAATAGGAGAAACTGTTTATGGTATTGGTTGGTTACCACTTGGAGGATATGTAAAAATATCTGGAATGATTGACGAGAGTATGGACAAGGAGCAAATGGCCTTGCCCCCTCAACCTTGGGAATTTAGATCCAAACCAACATGGCAACGTTTAATTATTATGTTAGGTGGTGTAACTGTTAATATTATTGTTGGGTTTGTAATTTATATATTCATATTTTACTTTGTAGGTCAAAAAATTGTTACCAATTATGAATTGCCAAATGGTTTTGCTGTTTCTCAAACATTTAAAGACCTAGGTTTTAAAAATGGGGATAAAGTTTTAAAGCTCAATGGGGAAGATTTTGAAAATTTAAATGATTTAAACCGTTACTTATTCTTAAGAGATGTTAATTCACTTACCGTGAAGCACAGCAATGGGAATACGGAAATAATTTCGATTCCGGAGGAAGTTGGCATGACTATGTTTAAAGCAGGAGAATTAAGACCTTTTCAGCCTGTAAGAAGTAATGTTTTAGACACTATTATTCCAAATTATCCTGCTGAAAACGCTGGATTATTAAAAGGAGATAAAATTTTATCAGTTAACGGAGTAGCAACGCTTAATTGGGCAAGTTTATCAGAAAATATAAAAGCAAATCCTGCATCGGAAGTTACTTTAACTATTGATAGGGACGGGAACATAGAAACTATTAAAGTTACTCCTGGGGAAGATGGTACCATTGGAATTAATAATTTTGGTTTAGAATATAAAAATGCATACAAACAAGTAAAATATGGCTTTATTGAAAGCTTAGGAGGAGGAATCAACTATGGATATAATGTTTTAACAGACTATGTAAAACAATTTAAATATGTATTTACATCTGAGGGAGCTACACAAGTTGGTGGTTTTGGGGCCATTGCTAATTTATTTCCTGGCACATGGAATTGGATTTCTTTCTGGCATACCACTGCTTTAATTTCAATTATTTTAGCATTTATGAATATTCTACCAATACCAGCACTAGATGGTGGACACGTAATGTTTTTATTGTATGAGATGGCTACTGGACGTAAGCCTAATGAAAAAGTAATGGAGTATGCACAAATGGTAGGATTTATTTTATTAATTACATTGGTATTATTTGCAAACGGTAATGATGTTTACAGATGGTTATTTAAATAATAAAAAAATAAAAATTGTTTGCTGCACATAAAAAATAATTTATATTTGCA
>JAQWNL010000048.1:0-12822 GCA_029268635.1 Flavobacteriaceae bacterium | reverse complement strand
CTTCTTTTTTTAAAGAAAAAAAGTATAAAGTAATCCTTGCAAATATCAATAGGAACATTTTGTTACAGGATATGGGAATATATTCTAAAAGCCTAAAGGAGAATGGAACTTTATATTTAAGTGGATTTTATAAAGAAGATTTAGAATTAATCACTGAAACTTGCAATAATTTAGGCTTAACTTTCGTTGAAAATAAAAAACATAATAATTGGGTTGCTGCTAAATTTAGAAAGTAAAAAAGGAATTTTTTTAATGGGAACAAAAGAAAAAATACAAGAAGAAACTGATGTAGCGGAAAAGAAAGCTAATGAATATCAAATTGTTTTGTTTAATGATGATGTAAATACTTTTGATCATGTGGTAGAGACATTAATTTATGTTTGCGGTCATACCTTAGAGCAGGCGGAGCAATGTTCGATTATTGTTCACTATAAAGGAAAGTGTACTGTTAAGACTGGTTCGTACAAAGATTTAGAACCCCGTTGTTCCAAATTACTTCAAGCAGATTTAAGTGTAGAAATCATTTAATATTCAATAGAATATTTTCAGTTTTTTAATTAGATTATCAACAATATATTTTTATATTTGAGGCCCATTAACGGCCACGTGGCGCAACTGAATAGCGCACCTGATTACGGCTCAGGAGGTTGCAAGTTTGAATCTTGCCGTGGTCACAATTCATAAAAAAAGCAAGCTATTTAGCTTGCTTTTTTTATATTTATAATATAAATTAATCTCCCAAGGCTCTTTTAGTTATCCAAAGGCGATAACCAAATAATGCCAATTGCCATTTTTTTACTTTAGCTAAATCCAATCTTTTTTTAGTAAAACTTGGTAATAGCATCTTATTAATTTTAGCAAGTGATTTAAAAATGGTTTTTTTCATGCTTTAAAAATACAAATAAAAAAAGTCCCATTCTAATATTATAAAATGGGACTTTTCTAAATTTGTTTGGATTTAATTCTTTTTAGTTGTGATTAGTATTTACTGAATTCTTAAAATGTCTTTTAAATAGTATCTTCGCGAATTAATACTAATGTATATGAATATTGTTTTTATCCTATTGGGATTGACTTTGTTGGTAATAGGAGGTGAGTTTTTGGTTCGTTCGTCTGTAGCGATTTCATTGAAATTTCATTTATCAAGAATGGTAATTGGATTAACAGTAGTTTCATTTGCTACTTCTGCACCAGAATTATTTGTAAGTGTTCAAGCTGCTTTAGATGGTTATCCTTTTATAGCCTTAGGAAATGTAGTTGGGTCCAATATTGCAAATATCGGTTTGGTTTTAGGGGTAACTGCTGTAATCTCTCCATTATTTTTAGATAGGGATTTTTATAAATTTAATTGGCCCGTAATGATGTTGTTTTCTGTGGCCTTGTATTTTATTTTAAAATTTGGAAATGGTATAGGAAGAGCTGAAGGAATTGGATTAATACTTGCCTTAGCTATTTATTTATCGATGTTAATTATAAAAGCTCAAAAAAATAGAAAGATTAAAATAGCAAAAAATCCTATTGAAATCAATGTAGAAGTAGCCTCTAATTTTAAAATATTTATTTGGATATTAATAGGAGGAACTGCATTATGGGCTGGGAGTGAATTGTTAGTTAAAGGAGCGGTTAATGTTGCTCGTTACTTCGAAGTTAGTAACCGTATAATTGCAGTAACTATGATTGCAATTGGAACTAGTGTGCCTGAATTAGCAGCGTCTGTAATGGCTGCCTTAAAACATGAAAAGGCATTATTAATAGGTAACATTATTGGTTCAAATATTTTTAACATTGCATCTGTTTTAGGAATTACCGCTATCATACAACCAATTACTATTTTAGAATCTAGTATGTCTTTAGTATTAACAGATGTTATTTGGATGATATGTTTTTCTGCTGCCATATATCTATTAGCACATCTGCCTAAACGCTTTATTCTAACAAGGTATAAAGGAATTATTCTATTTGTTAGCTATACTATTTTTATGGGCTTAATCTTTCTGAAGTTCAATTAATATATCTTTTAATTTAAATATAATCAATATATCAACAAAAAAATAGGGGATGTTAATAAAAAAATACTAATATTATTAGAAAAATATCTAAAAAAATAGGGGGTCTTTTGGTAAAAGTGGTATTTTTGTAATTTAATAGTAATAATTAAAAGTGAATTAATATGGCAACTCTTAGATTTCGAGCAATCAATGAAGCATTAAATAGAAAACCTTTTCCAGTAGAAGAACCAGCAAGACGTTCTACAATTTTTGGAAAAAACGTTTTTAATGAATTGGCTATGCGTCAGTTTTTATCGAAAGATTCTTATAATAGTGTGATTGACGCTACTGTTAACGGTTCAAAAATTAATCGAAATATTGCCGATCATATCTCAACAGGAATGAAAGAATGGGCAATTACAAAGGGTGCAACACATTATACACACTGGTTTCAACCTTTAACAGGTTCTACTGCAGAAAAACACGATGCTTTTTTTGAGACTACAGAAGACGGTCAGGCAATTGAAAAATTTGGAGGCGGACAACTAGTGCAACAAGAACCTGATGCCTCTAGCTTTCCAAATGGTGGTATTAGAAATACTTTTGAAGCAAGAGGTTATACCGCTTGGGATCCAACGTCACCTGCATTTATATACGGCACAACACTTTGTATACCGACAGTTTTTGTTTCTTATACAGGAGAAGCATTAGATAATAAAACACCATTATTAAGGTCATTACAAGTATTGGATACTGCTGCTACTTTAGTAGCTAAGTATTTTGATAAAAATGTTACCAAAACGATAGCAACCTTAGGTTGGGAGCAAGAATATTTTCTTATAGATAAAGCGATGGCATCTTCTAGGCCAGATATAACATTAACGGGTAGAACCTTGTTAGGTCATGAAGTTGCAAAAGGTCAGCAATTGGACGATCATTATTTTGGATCTATTCCTACTAGAGCATTAGATTATATGCGGGACTTAGAAACAGAATGTATGTTATTAGGTATTCCTGTTAAAACACGTCATAATGAAGTTGCTCCAAATCAATTTGAATTAGCTCCAATTTTTGAAGAAGCCAACCTTGCAGTAGATCATAATTCCTTATTAATGGATATTATGGAAAAAGTTGCGGAAAGACATTACTTTAAAGTACTGTTTCATGAAAAACCATTTAAAGGAATCAATGGAAGTGGAAAACATAATAATTGGTCTTTAAGTACCAATACAGGGATTAATTTATTGAGTCCTAGTAAAACTCCAAAACGTAATCTTCAGTTTCTAACGTTCTTTATAAATACGATTAAGGCTGTAAATGATTACGAAGAGTTAATGCGTTCTTCTATTGCAAGTGCTAATAATGATCATCGTTTAGGTGCTAATGAAGCGCCACCAGCTATTATTTCTGTATTTATTGGAACTCAGCTTACAAAAGCATTAGATGAATTAGAGAAAGTTACTAATGGTAAATTATCTCCAGAAGAAAAAACAGATCTTAAATTAAATGTAGTAGGAAAAATTCCGGAAATATTATTAGATAATACGGATCGTAATAGAACATCTCCATTTGCCTTTACGGGTAATAAATTTGAGTTTAGAGCTGTTGGTTCAACTGCGAACTGTGCGACTCCTATGACCGTACTAAATGCTATTGTTGCAAAACAATTAATTGAATTTAAGAAAAGTGTGGACCTTCTTATTGAAGAAAAGAAAATGAAAAAAGACGATGCGATTTTTAATGTACTTAGAGAGTATGTTAAAGACTCTAAGCGTATCAGATTTGAAGGAGATGGTTATGGAAAAGCATGGGAAATAGAAGCGAAAAAGAGAGGGCTTAGTAATCATAGAAGTACTCCAGAAGCCTTAAAAGCAAAAGTCGCTGAAAAAACAATTGCTTTATACGAAGAACTTAACATCATGAGCAGAGTAGAAATTGAAGCTCGTTATGAAATTAAAGTAGAAGAGTACTCCATGCGTATTCAAATTGAAGGAAGGGTACTTGGAGATATTGCAAGAAACCATGTAATTCCTACAGCAATTAAATATCAAAATATTTTAATTAAAAATGTCCAAGGGTTAAAAAATATTTATGGTAGTGACTTTAAGAGGTTGTCGGTGGAGCAATTAAAACTAATAGAAAAAATTTCTGAGCACATCGAAAAAATTAATATAGGTATTACCGATATGATTGAAGAACGCAAAAAAGCTAATAAAATTGATTCTACAGAAAAATGTGCAGAAGCTTATTGTAATAAAGTTAAGCCTTATTTTGATGAAATTAGATATCATTGTGATAAATTAGAATTATTGGTCGATGATGAGCTTTGGCCATTATCTAAGTATAGAGAAATGCTCATGTTCAAATAAACTTTAATAAGAATCTATATAAGTCGTTTAATAATTATTGAGCGACTTTTTTTTAACTATTTTTGCAATAATATTTAGATATTATGGACCAAGAAATTTCAAAGAGATATTCACAAAGAGGGGTCTCTGCATCAAAAGAGGATGTGCATAATGCTATTAAAAACATAGATAAAGGTTTATTTCCTCAAGCATTTTGTAAGATTGTACCCGATCATTTAACGGGTGATAATAATTATTGTTTAGTAATGCATGCGGATGGTGCAGGAACAAAATCTTCTTTAGCTTATATGTATTGGAAGGAAACAGGAGATTTATCTGTTTGGAAAGGCATAGCGCAAGATGCATTAATTATGAATATTGACGATTTATTATGTGTGGGCGCAACAGATAATATTATGTTATCTTCTACCATAGGTCGTAATAAAAACAAAATCCCAGGTGAGGTAATTTCTGCGATTATAAATGGCTCAGAAGAATTGCTAAATGACTTAAAAGAATTTGGAGTAACTATTCATTCCACCGGAGGAGAAACTGCAGATGTAGGAGACTTGGTA
Source organism: Flavobacteriaceae bacterium (assembly GCA_029268635.1). Taxonomy (GTDB): domain Bacteria; phylum Bacteroidota; class Bacteroidia; order Flavobacteriales; family Flavobacteriaceae; genus Marifrigoribacter. Next base: position 7,911 of record JAQWNL010000048.1, on the reverse strand, counting down.
AGAACCATCATTGTAGATTCTACCGTAACAGCTAGAATAAAATGCAGTGATGTTATTGACAATGCAACTATTAAAGCTGGAGATGTAATTGTAGGATTAGCATCATTTGGTCAAGCGACTTACGAAACATCATATAATGGAGGTATGGGAAGTAACGGACTTACCTCGGCACGCCATGATATTTTTGAAAAATATTTAGCTAAAAAATATCCGGAGAGTTTTGATCAAGAAATTCCAGAAGACTTCGTGTATACAGGATCTAAAAGATTAACAGATTTAGTTAATGATACCGATTTGGATGTTGGAAAGTTAGTGCTATCTCCAACCAGAACCTATGCTCCAATTATTAAAAATATCCTTTTAAAATATACCAATAAAGACATTCACGGAATGGTTCATTGCAGTGGTGGAGCTCAAACTAAGATTCTTCATTTTGTAAAAAACCTTCATATTATAAAAGATACTTTATTTGAAGTACCCCCTTTATTTAAATTAATACAAGAGGAAAGTAAGACGGATTGGAAAGAAATGTACCAAGTATTTAATATGGGACATCGCATGGAATTATATGTTCCTAAAGAAATAGCAGATGATATCATTGAAATTTCTAAATCTTTTAATGTAGATGCAAAGATTATTGGAAGGGTAGCAGCTTCAGAAACAAAAAAGTTGACTATTAAAAGTGAATTTGGAGAGTTTCTTTATTAAATAACATCTTTTATAAAGAAGACCTAGTTTTTTCTATTCTGTTTACTTAAGTAATTAGAAAGATTGTAAATTTGTAAGACAATAAAATTTTATGTTAGAAAAACTTCAAATAGTAAAACAACGCTTTCATGAGGTAAGTGATTTAATCATTCAACCAGATATAATTACAGACCAACCACGCTATATACAATTAAACAAAGAATATAAGGATTTAAGGTTATTAATGGATAAGCGTGAGGAGTATATTACCTTGACTGATAACATTAATGAAGCTGAAGAAATTATTTCTGATGGCAGTGATGCCGAAATGGTTGAAATGGCAAAAATGGAGATGGACGAGGCTAAAAATAGAATTCCTCCATTAGAAGAAGAAATAAAATTTTTATTGATACCTAAGGATCCGGAAGATGCTAAAAATGCAGTGATGGAAATTCGTGCAGGAGCTGGAGGAGATGAAGCTAGTATTTTTGCTGGAGACCTTTTTAGAATGTACACCAGGTATTGTGAAGGCAAGGGTTGGAAAACCAGTGTAGTGGATTTTAGTGAAGGAACTAATGGTGGTTTTAAAGAAATTCAATTGGAAATTAATGGAGATGATGTTTATGGGGTATTAAAATTTGAAGCTGGTGTGCACCGTGTTCAAAGAGTTCCGCAAACTGAAACACAAGGTAGAGTTCATACAAGTGCTGCAACTGTTATGGTGTTCCCAGAAGCAGAAGAGTTTGATGTACAGATTGAAATGAAAGATGTAAGAGTTGATTATTTCTGTTCATCAGGACCAGGAGGACAATCGGTAAATACTACTTATTCGGCGGTACGGTTAACACACACACCAACTGGATTAGTAGCACAGTGTCAAGATCAAAAATCGCAACATAAAAATAAAGAGAAAGCTTTTAAAGTACTTCGCTCTAGGTTGTATGATTTAGAATTAGCTAAAAAACAAGCAGAAGACGCTATAAAAAGAGGTTCTATGGTAACAAGTGGAGACCGTAGTGCCAAAATTAGAACCTATAATTATTCTCAAGGTAGAGTTACTGATCATAGGATTAATCTAACCTTATATGATTTGGGTAATATTATAAATGGTGATATTCAAAAAATCATTGATGAATTGCAATTGGTGAACAATACTGAGAAATTAAAGGAATCAGGAGAAACTTTTTAATCTAAGCAATGACGAATGACCAGCTAATTTCCGAAATCAGAAAAAAAGATTCTTTCCTTTGTATAGGTTTGGATGTAGATTTAAATAAAATCCCAAAACATTTACTAGCAGAGGAAGATCCAATTTTTGCTTTTAATAAAGCAATAATTGATGCTACTCATCATTTAGCGGTTGCTTATAAACCGAATACGGCATTTTATGAAGCCTATGGAATTAAAGGATGGAAGGCTTTAGAAAAAACGATTGATTATCTAAATACCAATCATCCAGAAATTTTTACCATAGCCGATGCAAAACGCGGAGATATTGGTAATACGTCTACCATGTATGCTAAAGCTTTTCTAGAAGATTTAGGATTCGATGCTGTTACGGTTGCTCCTTACATGGGTAAAGATTCTGTAGAGCCTTTTTTATCTATTAAAGATAAGCATATTATATTGCTAGCCTTAACCTCAAATAAAGGGGCGTTTGATTTTCAAACTCAACTAATTGATGATGAAGAATTGTATAAAAAGGTGTTAAAAACTTCAAAATCCTGGGAACATAGTGATCGATTAATGTATGTGGTTGGTGCTACAAAAGCTGAATATTTTAAAGAAATAAGAAAGATCGTTCCAACTAGTTTTTTATTAGTTCCTGGAGTAGGGGCACAGGGAGGTAATTTGCAGGATGTTTGTAAATATGGAATGAATAAAGATTTAGGTTTACTTATCAATTCTTCAAGAGCCGTTATTTATGCTTCTAATCAATTGGATTTTGCGGAAGCTGCTGCCTGTGAAGCAGAAGCTTTACAAAAACAAATGAAAGCTATTTTAGATAAAAAATAGTAGCGCTACCTTTTGAAATGAGTTTTCTATAACCTATATTTTCATTGGTATGAGCGTTATTTATGTTTTTTGATTCTGCACAAAGAACGTAAAAATATCTTCACAATTTTTTTAATGGATATCAGTTTAATAATGCTGCAATACTTGTTGTTTAAATAACTGAAACAATATACAATTGACGCTACAATTTCATTGAACTTCTAAACGAATAATAAATAAAAATATATAAGCCCTTTTTTGTAAATTTACAACCTGAAAACAAAACAATCATTTATGGAACCAATTCCTATATATCAACCTAAAAATAAAGTGCGAATAGTTACAGCAGCTTCCTTATTTGATGGGCATGACGCTTCTATTAATATCATGCGACGTATCATTCAATCTACAGGTGTTGAGGTTATTCATTTAGGTCACGATAGAAGTGTCGAAGAGGTTGTAAGTACCGCTATACAAGAAGATGCCAATGCGATTGCGTTAACCTCTTATCAAGGAGGACACAACGAGTATTTTAAGTATATGTATGATTTGTTAAAGGAAAAAGGTGCATCTCAAATAAAAATATTTGGTGGTGGTGGTGGTGTAATTCTTCTCTCTGAAATAAAAGAATTGCAAGATTATGGTATTGAAAGAATTTATTCACCAGATGATGGTAGAGAAATGGGATTGCAAGGAATGATTAACGATTTAGTTGAAAGATCTGATTATCCGATTGGTGACTCATTAACAAATGAAGTGTCCTTACTTTCAAAAAAGAAACCAGGGGCAATAGCAAGAGTAATTTCTGCTGCTGAAAATTTTCCTGATATTGCTAAGGAAGCACTAGCAATCATTCATAAAAAAAACAAAAAATCTACAACTCCAGTATTAGGGATAACGGGTACTGGTGGTGCTGGAAAATCATCTTTGGTAGATGAATTAGTAAGACGTTTTTTAATTGACTTCCCTAAGAAAACGATTGGTTTAATTTCTGTTGATCCTTCCAAAAGAAAAACGGGAGGTGCTTTGTTAGGAGATCGTATACGTATGAATGCAATTAATTCCGATAGGGTTTACATGCGTTCATTAGCAACTCGTCAAAGTAATTTAGCTTTATCTAAATATATTTCTGAAGCGATCGAAGTTTTAAAAGCTGCAGAATATGATATTATCATTTTGGAAACTTCTGGAATTGGTCAAAGTGATACAGAAATATTAGAACATAGTGATGTTTCATTATATGTGATGACACCAGAATTTGGTGCTGCAACTCAATTAGAGAAAATCGATATGTTAGATTTTGCCGACTTGGTTGCGATCAATAAGTTTGACAAACGAGGAGCTTTAGATGCCTTACGTGATGTTAAGAAGCAGTACATGCGTAATAATAATTTATGGGATATCCCACAAGATAAATTACCAGTTTATGGTACCATAGCCTCACAATTTAATGATCCAGGAATGAATCAACTTTATAAGTCTATAATGGATGAGTTAGTTAAGAAAACAGGTAGTGATTTAATTTCAAAGTATAAAATATCAGCAGTAATGTCTGAAAAAATATTTATAATTCCACCTGCTAGAGTTCGTTATTTGTCTGAGATTTCAGAAAACAATAGAAGTTATGATGCCAACGTACTAACTCAAGTTGAAGTCGCCCAAAAAATATATGGTATTTATAAAACCATTTGTTCTGTTGCTGCTATTTCGAAAGAAAGTGAGAGGTCTCATTTAAATAAGTTTGGATTGGATCATGATGAGATTCTTCGCTTAGTTCAGAATGATAATGATAAAAGCTTTTTAGAATTGCTTCTTAAAGAGTTTGACCGCATAAAAATGGATTTTGACCCTTATAACTGGGAAGTGATTTTAGGTTGGTCAGATAAGGTTAATCGATATAAAGAGCCTGTTTATTCTTTTAAAGTAAGAGATAAGGAAATTAATATTCTGACACATACCGAATCATTATCGCATTCACAAATACCAAAAGTTGCCTTGCCAAAATATGAAGCTTGGGGTGATATATTGCGTTGGGTGTTACAAGAAAATGTGCCGGGTGAATTTCCATATACTTCAGGATTATATCCTTTTAAACGTGCTGGGGAAGATCCAACAAGAATGTTTGCCGGAGAAGGTGGGCCAGAAAGAACCAATAGACGCTTTCATTATTTAAGTTTGGGGATGCCAGCTAAACGATTATCTACCGCATTTGATAGTGTAACTCTATATGGGAATGACCCTGGTAAACGACCTGATATTTATGGAAAAATAGGGAATGCTGGAGTTTCTATTTGTTGTTTAGACGATGCGAAAAAGCTTTATTCTGGATTCGATTTAAGTCATGTTATGACCTCGGTAAGTATGACGATTAATGGTCCGGCACCGATGCTTTTAGGTTTCTTTATGAATGCAGCAATCGATCAAAATTGTGAAAAATATATTAAAAAAAACAATCTTGAAATAGCGGTTGAAAATAAAATATCGGAAATTTATAAACAAAAAGGTGTTGAACGCTCTAAATATCAAGGTGATATTCCTGCAGGAAATGATGGTTTAGGATTGATGTTATTGGGTGTTACAGGTGATTTAGTATTGCCTAAAAATGTGTATACTCAAATTAAATACGATACGCTTAAACAAGTTAGAGGAACGGTACAAGCAGATATTTTAAAAGAAGATCAAGCTCAAAATACCTGTATTTTTTCTACCGAATTTGCTTTGCGTTTAATGGGTGATGTTCAAGAATATTTTATTGAAAAACAAGTGCGTAATTTTTATTCGGTTTCAATTTCTGGGTATCATATAGCGGAAGCTGGAGCCAATCCTATAACTCAGTTGGCATTCACGCTAGCTAACGGTTTTACTTATGTGGAGTATTATCTTTCAAGAGGCATGGATATAAATAAATTTGGGCCAAACTTATCTTTCTTTTTTAGCAATGGGTTAGATCCAGAATATTCCGTAATTGGGCGTGTGGCTCGTAAAATTTGGGCAAAAGCATTAAAGCATAAATATGGTGCGAATCCAAGAGCGCAAATGTTGAAATATCACATTCAAACTTCAGGAAGATCATTGCATGCTCAAGAAATAGACTTTAATGATATTAGAACTACCCTTCAAGCACTTTATGCTATTAACGATAATTGTAACTCGTTACATACTAATGCTTATGATGAAGCAATTACGACTCCAACTGAAGATAGTGTGCGCAGAGCAATGGCAATTCAACTTATAATTAATAAGGAATTAGGATTGGCAAAAAATGAAAACTCTATACAAGGTTCCTTTATTATTGAAGAACTTACAGATCTTGTTGAAGCTGCAGTTTTACAAGAATTTGATAGAATTACAGAACGTGGTGGTGTTTTAGGAGCCATGGAAACCATGTATCAAAGAAGTATGATACAGGAAGAAAGTTTGTATTATGAAACTTTAAAACACAATGGGGAGTTTCCTATAATTGGTGTTAATACATTTTTAAGTAGTAAAGGTTCTCTAACAGTTATTCCAGGAGAAGTTATTAGAGCTACCGAAGAAGAAAAGCAATATCAAATTAATTTAATAGAAAGTATTCATAAGTCAACCAAGAATGAATCTTCTGCATTATTAAATGAATTACAAAGTAAGGCAATTAATAATGAAAATATATTTGAAGCTTTAATGAAGGTATGTAAAACTTGTACTTTAGGTCAAATTACAAAAGCATTATTTGAAGTAGGAGGACAGTATCGAAGAAATATGTAAAACAATTTGCATCTTTTACTAACTATATTCGTCTTTTAAGTATATATAAATTTAATATTATAAAAAATAAAGAATGTACTTGTAATTGTGTAAATTATATTAGGGGTCAATGTGAAAATTTCACTTCTGAAAACTGTAACTACACCGGTTATAATTGTTAATTAAGTCAAGAAAAAAAAAGTACAAATGGAAATTTTATTATCATTTGCACTTAAATCTTCACTTATAATAAAGAATCTAATTTGGACAACATTTCATGATGATGTTAAGTCTTTTATTTTTTCTAAAATTAAGGATGATCAAATAACTAATGATTTGTTACAAGAAACCTTTATTAAGGTTCACACTAAATTACATACTCTTAAAGACGATACTAAAATCAAATCTTAGCTGTTTTCTTTAGCTAGACATAACTTTATTGATTTTTTTTAGAGAAAATAATTTAACTTTAGCGTTTATTGATAATGAAAATATTATTGTTGAAGAATTTGAAGAACATACTGAAAAGGATTATTTGAGAGGGATTTTAAAAACACTTTCTAAAAAATATAGAGATCCACTTTTCTTGTCTGATAAAAAAGGATTAAAACAGAAAGACATTGCAAATAATCTTAAACTGAAATTAGCGTCTACTAAATCAAGGATTCAATGAGCTAGAAACTTAATTAAAAAGGTTTATGTTTTATATTGTGACTACAAAGTAAATGAAAAAGGGTTTTTAGTTGGTGAAGTTAAAAGAAAGGAAGATTGTAAAATGTGCAATTAATTACAGAGTTAACATCCAAATATGCTGTAGTTTTCGAAACTTTTTTAACTCTTTTCGAAGCAAAGGAAGAAAATCTTTTCCGTTGCTATTAATTCGCTCCAAACGGTCACAATTTTTATCTAATACATTTGTTAAATTTGAAATTGATACAAGATGTTGATGTCTTTCTTCAGAAAAATATTTACTCTCCGCTTGAACTATTTCTGGAACTAATGAATTAGATTTTTGAATGATATCACCCGTAAAATAAATGCTTGGATTTTCAGATCCATCAGATTGTAAACTAGCTAAATCTGGAATTAGATAGTTTGATATCTTACTAGAAAGCGTAAATATTTCTATAGCCTTTTTGTGAATGGGTGAAATATGTTTGTTATTGGGGGTAAAATAGTTCATTTTTAATTTATTATAGTAACTTTTTATACAAAATTAACAACTATTCTTTCTCGATTACCTTAATAATTAAGGTAATTATGTATATTTGCTTTAAAAAAGATGTTATTTTATTAAATATACTTTACTATGTTAATGGATGCTTTGAATTGGAAAATTTTAAAATGCTTGCAAGAAAATGCTAGACAATCTAATGCCGAAATTGGTAGGATAGTGGGTATAAGTTCCCCTGCAGTTTCAGAAAGAATTAAAAAAATGGAAGACGTAGGGGTTATAAATGGTTATAAAACAATTGTTTCTCCCTATGAGGTAGGTTATCAATTAAA
>JAQWNL010000047.1:0-12816 GCA_029268635.1 Flavobacteriaceae bacterium | reverse complement strand
ATCTAGAAATTACGATGAACTGTTTCCTGAAATTGTAGTTGAAGTTTTTAACAATCAAATTTTAACCAATCCACAACTAAATTTTTATAATATTTCAGCAACTCTAGGTGCCACCTATTCTTTTAGTGAAGATTATAAATTATTTTTCAATTATTCATTAGCATCTCGCGCACCAAATCCTTCTGAACTTTTTAGTGAAGGTTTGCACCATTCTGCTTCTCGTATTGAATTAGGGGATTTAAGTTTCCAATCAGAAATCGGACATAAAATATTTTTAACTTTTCAAAGAGAAAATAAAACTTTTAGTTTTTCGATAAGTCCTTTTATAAATAGGATAAAGAACTTTATAATTATTGAACCTACAGGAATTCAACAAACCATAAGGGGTAATTTTCAAGTTTGGGAGTACCGCCAATCTGATGCAAAATTACTAGGAGTGGATATTGATGCTAATTATATTTTTACAAAAAATTTCAGTTATAAGTCCCAGTTTTCACTGGTCAAAGGTTATGATCTTATAAAAAATGAATCCTTGATAAATATACCACCTGTTAATACTATTAATGAAATTATCTATCAAAATATTAAATTTAACAATTTGCGCATAGCATTACAAAGTGAATACGTATTTCGTCAGAACGAATATCCCAACAACAATTTTGAAGTGTTTATACCGCAGACCGAAACAATAGAAATGGTTGACATTAGTACACCTCCCGATGCATACCATTTGATCAACTTTAACTCTAGTATTGATGTTAAGGTATCAAACAATTCGATACTTACGCTAGGTTTTGGAGTCTCCAACTTACTCAATACTTCCTATCGAAATTACCTAAACCGTTTCCGCTACTATGCAGACGATTTAGGCAGAAACTTTTTATTAAATCTCAAAATCAATTATTAATTTTTAAAACCAAATGAAAAAAGTAAAATTTTTAACAATCTCAATTTTCGCAATCGCATTATTTGCATCATGTTCAGATGATGATGTCCCAGAACCGGTAAACGAAGAAGAAGTAATAACTACACTAACAGTGACCCTTGATAGTGGTTCTGATACAGTAGTAATGCAATACCAAGATTTAGACGGAGAAGATGGACCAGATGCTCCAATAGTAACAGTTTCAGGACCACTAAGCGCAAATACTTCTTATGATGGATCCATTGTTTTGTTAAATGAGACAGAAGACCCAGCAGAAAATATAACTTTAGAAATTCAAGAAGAAGATTTAGATCATCAATTTTTCTATACTGTAGGTTCCGGACTAGATGTAACTACAGACTATACTAGTTTTGATTCTGCAGGTAATCCTTTAGGAATTACCTTCTTACTAAATACTGAAGGAGCTAGCTCTGGTGGACTAACATTTACATTAAGACATGAACCAAACAAACCTAATACTGGTTTAGAAAATGCAGGCGGAGAAACAGATATTGCAGTAACATTTAATGTGGCTGTTGTCGATTAGTAAACGCATAGGCCTTTTATAAGTAACCATTTGCTTAATCGTAGTTGGTTAGTTATTATTAAAAAAGAGAGCATAACTTTATGAGTTATGCTCTCTTTAATGTGAAGATTTTTAAATGTAAAATAAAATCATTATTCACCGGTCTTTTTCTTTTTTTTAGTAATTTTAATAATTAATTCATTCGTTTTTTTATCTAAATTTATTGAAATACTATCGCCTTCTTTTAGCTTAGAATTGATGATTTCTTCAGCTAAGGCATCTTCAATATATTTTTGAATAGCTCTTTTTAAAGGTCGTGCACCATACTTTTTATCAAAACCCTTATCAGCTATATAGTCTTTAGCACTTTCAGAAAGTTTTAATTTATAACCCAATCCATCGATTCGATTATATAATTTTGATAATTCAATATCAATAATTTTATGGATATGTTCTCTTGATAGTGCATTAAATACTACAACATCATCAATTCTATTCAAAAACTCTGGTGCAAATGTTTTCTTTAAAGCATTTTCAATAACACTTTTGGCATGAGAATCTTCTTGATTAGATTTAGCTGCTGTGCCAAAACCTACACCTTGCCCAAAATCTTTGAGCTGGCGAGAACCAATATTGGAAGTCATTATAATAATAGTATTTCTAAAATCAATTTTTCTTCCTAAACTATCGGTTAAAAAACCATCATCTAAAACTTGAAGCATCATATTATATACATCAGGATGTGCTTTTTCAATTTCATCAAGCAATACTATTGAATATGGTTTTCTCCTGACTTTTTCAGTTAATTGTCCACCTTCTTCATATCCAACATAACCAGGAGGAGCACCAACCAACCGAGATATTGCAAATTTCTCCATGTATTCACTCATATCAATTCTAATCAGCGCATTTTCTGAATCAAAAAGCTCCTGTGCTAATACTTTGGCTAACTGAGTTTTACCAACTCCAGTTTGACCAAGAAATATAAAGGAACCAATAGGTTTGTTTGGATCTTTTAAACCAGCTCGATTTCGTTGAATTGCTTTAGTTATTTTCTTAACAGCTTCATCTTGCCCGATCACTTTTCCTTTAATTCTATCAGGTAAAGCAGCTAATTTTAAACTTTCTGTTTGAGCTATTCTGTTTACAGGAATACTAGTCATCATCGAGACAACTTCAGCAACGTTTGCTTCAGAGACTGTTTCTCTGTGTAATTTTGATTCTTGTTCCCAAGTTTCTTGTTCTTCAGTAAGTTCTTTTTCTAAATTTTTCTCATCATCTCTTAATTTAGCAGCTTCCTCGTATTTTTGTTTTTTAACAACAGAATTCTTTAACTCTCTAACTTCTTCAAGTTGTTTTTCAATTTCTAATATTCTGTCTGGAACATGTATGTTAGTAATATGAACTCTTGAGCCTGCTTCATCTAATGCGTCTATCGCCTTATCTGGTAAAAATCGTTCCGTCATATAGCGATTGGTTAACTTCACGCAAGCTTCAATCGCTTCATTTGTATAGGTTACATTATGATGAATTTCGTATTTATCTTTAATGTTCTGAAGAATCTCTATAGATTCATCAACAGAAGTAGGTTCGACAATTACTTTTTGAAAACGTCTTTCTAATGCACCATCTTTTTCGATATATTGACGATATTCATCAAGTGTTGTAGCTCCTATACATTGCAATTCACCTCTAGCTAAAGCTGGTTTAAACATATTAGAAGCGTCTAGAGATCCAGTTGCTCCCCCTGCACCAACGATAGTATGGATTTCATCTATAAAAAGAATAATGTCATCATTTTTTTCAATTTCATTCATAACTGCTTTCATTCTTTCCTCAAACTGACCACGATATTTAGTTCCAGCAACTAAACTTGCTAAATCAAGGGTAACTACGCGTTTATCAAATAAAATACGAGATACTTTTCTTTGTACTATTCGCAAGGCTAATCCCTCAACAATTGCCGATTTTCCAACACCAGGTTCACCAATCAATAGTGGATTGTTCTTTTTTCTTCTACTTAATATTTGCGAAACACGCTGTATTTCCGCTTCTCGACCAACTACAGGATCTAATTTTCCTTCTGTCGCAAGAAATGTTAAGTCTCTCCCAAAGTTATCTAAAACAGGTGTTTTTGATTTTTTATTGGCCTTAGCTGTTCTTCCTGAAAATAAATTGTCATTAGCAGATTGTTCGGCAGGTAAATCGTCATCATTTGGAAACGATTCAGAAGTTGTGTTATCTATAAATTCTTCATCACTTGATATTAATAATTTAAATTGATCTTTAACTCCATCATAATCTATTTTCATTTTGTTTAATAGTTTAGTAGTTGGATCATTTTCATTTCTTAGAATACATAACAATAAATGAGCGGTATTTATAGAAGTACTTTGAAATAATTTTGCTTCTAAAAAAGTAGTTTTGATTGCTCTTTCTGCTTGACGTGTTAAATGAAGATTTTTTTTGTCATTTTCATTTGAGGCAGTATGAGGATTTGCAGGACTAAGTATTTCAACTTTTCTACGTAGATAATTTAAATCAATATCCAATGTATTTAAAATTGATAGAGCTTTACCATTTCCATCACGAAGCAAGCCCAGCATTAAATGCTCAGTACCAATGAATTCATGTCCTAGTCGCAATGCTTCTTCTTTACTGTAGGCAATTACATCCTTTACTCTTGGTGAAAAATTATCATCCATAATATACTTTATATTTTTAAATACTTAATAAACAAATTGTTAAGTGTCGTTTGTTTTTCTTAAATTCTAATTTAGTCCCTTTGATAACCTTTTAATTATACACTCTAAACAAATATATAATTAAATAATCAGTAAAAAAGTTAAAGCTATGTTAGTTTATTTATAAAGTATGCGAATAGCTAAAACAAGAATGCTAATTTTTATATAATTTACCTAAGGTTAAATGCTTAAATCTTATAAAGGCAGGATTAGTCAAAGTTTAGTACGCAATTTTACATTTAACTTTATTCCGATAAACATTGACTTACTAATTTTATATATACTAGGCGTATTTAATAAGGTAAAATTACATCCGATTAATGAGTAAATTAATAGCAAAAAAAATACTAAATTCAAAACCTAAAAGGGATAGTTATTAACGTTTTTATCTCTTTTTTTTTGTTAATAAAATAGTTAATTTTTGAATTGATTTTGATGCTATAAAATTTGCAATTAATGTATCTTGCTTTTCAGAATTATAATTAAAGAATTTATATATGGCTGAAGGCGAAAAATTAATCCCTATTAATATTGAGGATGAAATGAAATCGGCTTACATTGATTATTCAATGTCAGTAATTGTGTCACGTGCATTACCAGATGTTAGAGATGGAATGAAACCTGTACACAGACGTGTTTTATTTGGAATGCATGAATTAGGTATTAGAGCTACAGGCGCTCATAAAAAATCTGCAAGAATCGTTGGGGAAGTTTTAGGTAAATATCACCCTCATGGAGACACTTCTGTTTATGATGCAATGGTTCGAATGGCTCAACAATGGAGTTTGCGTTATATGCTAGTTGATGGACAAGGTAACTTTGGTTCTATTGATGGTGACAGTCCTGCAGCAATGCGTTATACAGAAGCAAGAATGCAGAAGATTTCTGAAGATATGCTTGCTGATATTGATAAAAATACCGTTGATCATAAATTAAACTTTGACGACACACTACAAGAACCTACTGTATTGCCAACTCGTGTTCCTGGTTTGTTAATTAACGGAGCTTCAGGAATTGCTGTAGGCATGGCAACTAACATGCCCCCACATAATCTTACTGAAGTAATAGGAGGTACCATTGCATATATAGAAAATAATGATATCGATATTGATGGATTAATTGAACATATAAAAGCTCCAGACTTTCCAACAGGTGGTGTTATTTATGGTTATGAAGGTGTGAAAGATGCCTTTCATACGGGTAGAGGAAAGATTGTAATGCGTGCAAAAGCTTCTTTTGAAGAAGTTAGTAATAGAGAATGTATTATTGTTTCTGAAATACCATATCAAGTCAATAAAGCAGATATGATTAAGAAAACTGCCGATTTAGTAAATGAAAAAAAGATTGAAGGTATTTCTAATATTCGTGATGAATCCGATAGAAATGGTATGCGTATTGTCTACATACTAAAACGTGATGCAATCCCGAATATTGTACTTAACATGTTGTATAAGTACACAGCATTGCAATCAAGCTTTAGTGTTAATAATATTTGTTTAGTCAATGGAAGACCTCGTTTGTTAAATATTAAAGAATTAATACATTACTTTGTAGAACACCGCCATGAAGTGGTGGTTAGACGTACCGAATACCTTCTTAAAAAAGCAGAAGAACGAGCACATATTTTAGAAGGATTAATTATTGCATCCGATAATATTGATGAAGTAATACGTTTAATTCGTTCCTCTAAAAATGCAGATGAAGCAAAAGAACGATTAATTGAAGCTTTCAAACTTTCAGAAATTCAATCAAAAGCAATTGTTGAAATGCGACTTCGTCAGTTGACAGGTTTAGAACAAGACAAATTGCGTTCTGAATTTGAAGATTTAATGAAAACCATCCAAGTGTATAGAGATATCTTAGCTAGTAAAGAACTTAGAATGACGATTATTAAAAAGGAGCTAGAAGAGATTAGAGAAAAATATGGCGATGAACGTCGTTCTGTAATAGAATATGCCGGCGGAGATGTAAGTATTACTGATTTAATACCTGATGAGAAAGTAGTAATTACCATTTCTCATGCTGGTTATATTAAACGAACTTCGTTATCAGAATATAAAAAACAAAACAGAGGAGGAGTAGGTGCAAAAGCATCTTCGACACGTAATGAGGATTTCTTAGAACATTTATTTGTTGGAACAAATCACCAATACATGCTTTTCTTTACTCAAACTGGAAAATGTTTCTGGATGAGAGTTTTTGAAATTCCTGAAGGAACAAGAACTTCTAAAGGTAGAGCGATTCAAAATCTTATTAATATCGGTACTGATGATAAAGTGAAAGCTTTTATTTGTACTCAAGACTTAAAGGACGAACATTATATAAATAGTCATTATGTAATCATGGCTACTAAAAAAGGTCAAGTAAAGAAAACACCTTTAGAGCAATATTCTCGTCCAAGGACTAATGGTATTAATGCAATTAGCATCAAAGAAGGTGATGAATTGTTAGAAGCAAAATTGACAACTGGAGACAGTCAAGTTATGTTGGCTGTAAAATCCGGTAAAGCAATTCGTTTTGAGGAAGAGAAAACTAGATCAATGGGTAGAAATGCTTCTGGGGTAAGAGGTATTCGATTAAATAATGAAAAGGATGAAGTAATTGGTATGATTACTATTAACGAATCTGAAACTGATGTATTAGTTGTTTCAGAAAATGGTTATGGTAAAAGATCAAGCTTAGAAGATTATAGAATTACCAATCGAGGTGGAAAAGGAGTAAAAACTATAAGTGTTACCGAAAAGACAGGCTATTTAGTTTCTATTAAAAATGTAACTAACAGTGATGATTTAATGATTATTAATAAATCGGGTATTGCTATTCGCCTAGAAGTAGAAAATCTACGTGTAATGGGAAGAGCTACTCAAGGTGTTCGTTTAATAAAAGTAAGGGATGGTGATGCTATTGCAGCAGTTGCAAAAGTGATGTCAGATGATGATGATGATGTAGAGTTAGATGAAGATTTTAACGAAATCATAACGGAAAATATTAAATCTTTAGATAATCAAACCGTTGCTAATAATTCTGGTAAGATTAATGAAGAAGAGGAATAAAAGCAATTAAAATATTAGAAAAATGAAAAAACAAATTTTAATCGCAGGACTTTTAATGGTTTCTGTTATAACATTTGGTCAGAAAAAAGAAATTAAAATAGCTCAAAAAGCTATAAAAAGCGGTAATTTTTCGGAAGCAATATCTACTTTAAATGGGGTAGAAGGATTAGTTTCTAAGTCTGATTCTAATTTGAAAGAACAATATTATTTAGTAAAAGCAGAAGCATATATAGGAAGTGCAGATAATAACTATGAAAAAATGAATGCCGCTGCTGTTGCCTATGAGAAAGTATTGTCATTAAATAAAAATAGTAAATATGCTGCTGAGGCTAAAATAGGATTGCAAGAAACGATCAACGCATTATTAATTAGCGCGCAATTAGATCAGAGTTCTCAAAAATATTTAGAAGGCTCTAAAAAAATATATAGAGGGTATACATTAAGTAAAAAAGACACCATCTATTTGTATTATGCTGCATCTTTAGCTAAAGATGGACAAGCTTATGATGATGCAATTAAATATTATGAAGAATTAATTGATGTTAGTTATACAGGTGTTAAAGAAGAATTCTATGCAACAAAAAAAGGTACCAAAGAGGAATCTAAATTTGAATCAGTAGAAGAAAGAAATTTAGCTCTTAAAAAAGGTGAATATGTAATTCCAAGAAGTAAATTTTCTAAATCTAAAAAAGGAACTATTTTAAAAAATATGACTTTTATTTATATTAATAATGGCGAAAACGAAAAGGCAACTTTATTAATGAAAAAAGCTAGGGAAGAATCTCCAGATGATTTAAGTTTAATCTATGCTCAAGCTGAAATGTATTATAAAAGCGGAGATATGATAAATTATAAAAAAATAATTAATGAAGTAATTATAAAAGATCCTACTAATCCTGATTTATATTATAATTTAGGAGTTGCAAGTGCTAAAAATAATGAAAAAGAAGAAGCGTTAATTTATTATACTAAAGCTATAGAATTAAATCCAGATTATATAGAGGCTTTAATTAATAAAGCGCAATTAATTTTAGATGGTGAAAGCGCTATAGTTGATGAAATGAATGCTCTAGGAACTTCAAATGCAGATTATAACAAATATGATTTATTAAAAGAGGAAAAAGATAATATTTATCGAGAAGCATTGCCATATTTAGAATCTGCATCAAAATTACGTCCAGAATCATTGGATATTGTAAGAACATTAAAAGGTATTTATGGCATGTTGGGAATGGATCAAGAAGAAAATGCTATGAAAGTAAAGATGGAAAACAATAAAGGTTAATAATATAAAAATATTCTATAATTATAAAAAAAAGCATCTAATTAATTAGATGCTTTTTTTTATAATTCTTTTAATAATTCTTAATTTGTGCGTATGCATTTGTCTTTCATTATTAAATATACCAGAATGATCTAAATGATCTACTCTAACTTTTCCATGAGCATGAATTATTTGGTTGTTTTCCATAATTATACCTACATGAGTGATAACACCTTCTTCGTTATCAAAAAATGCTAAATCACCTGGTTTAGTTTCTTCTATAAAACTTAATGCTTGGCCCTCAGTAACTTGCTGACTGGCATCTCGAGGTAATTGGATTCCATTTAGTTTGTAAACCATTTGAATAAATCCACTACAGTCGATACCAAAAGGTGTTTTTCCTCCCCATAAATAAGGGCTATTTAAATACAAATGAGCAATTTCAATAATTGTAGATTTTGAAAAATTAAAATCATTTATATCACCATCAAAAGAGTGATTTAAAAAATTGACAACAGCTACATTACTTCCTAAACTAATAGGTAAAAGTTCGTTGGTAGCTGTTGTAATAACATCTAATAAATTTGTGGAGAGCTTAGTTGATAATTGATTTAATGAATCATATTCATTTTTATTTAAATTAGCAAATTGTTTATTATCAATCCAGCCTTCATAACTATCATATGTTAACCTTATTCGGCTCCATTTTTTACTTACTTCTAATAGTTCAAACAAATCACCATAAAGTACTTGTGATACCATTTCACTGCGATCTGAATCTTCTAATCGCAATGGAACAATACTTAGCTTACAAATACCGTGATTCATTTAAATATTTATTATATAATTTGTAGGAAATTAATTTCTTTCAATAATCATAGCAGATGCACCACCACCACCATTACAAATTGCAGCTGCACCAATTTTAGCATCGTTTTGTTTTAAAACATTAATTAATGTTATTAATATTCTTACTCCACTGCAGCCTAAAGGATGACCCAATGAAACTGCACCCCCATTAACATTTACATTTGAATCGTTCAAACCTAATATTTTCATATTGGAAAGACCAACAACTGCAAAAGCTTCATTGAACTCAAAATAATCAACATCATCGATTGAAATATTGGCTTTATCTAATGCTTTTGGTAATGCTTTAGAGGGTGCTGTAGTGAACCATTTTGGCTCTTGGGCAGCATCAGCGTAACTAATGATAGTAGCTAAAGGAGTTAGACCTAATTCATTTGCTTTTTCCTCACTCATCAATATCATCGCCCCAGCACCATCATTAATTGTAGATGCAGTTGCTGCAGTAACGGTACCCTCTTTAGTGAAAACTGGACGTAAAGTTGGTATTTTTTCCATCCGAACATTTTTATATTCTTCATCTTTAGAAAAAACTATTGGCTCACCTCTACGCTGAGGTATTTCAACAGAAATTACTTCCTCATCAAATTTTCCATCAGCCCAAGCTTTTGATGATCGATTATATGACTGAATTGAAAAATCATCTTGTTCTTCTCTAGTTATTTTATATTCAGAAGCACATAAATCTGCACATACTCCCATAGCATTATTGTCATATGCATCAATCAAGCCATCTTTTTGCATACCATCTTCCATACTTTTTGGTCCAAATTTGTGACCATTTCTCAGATTTACATAGTGAGGAATGTTACTCATGCTCTCCATACCTCCTGCAATAACGACATTTGCATCACCTAATGCAATTGCCTGGGCAGCGTTAATGACAGCTTTCATTCCAGAAGCACAAACCTTATTAATAGTGGTACAAGGAACGGTATTTGGAATACCAGCACCTATAGCAGCCTGACGTGCAGGAGCCTGTCCAACACTAGCTTGTACTACATTTCCCATATACACCTCTTGCACTAGAGATGGATTAAGGTTTATTTTATCTAAGGCTCCTTCTATAGCAGCTGCACCTAATTTTGTAGCTGATAATGATGACAAACTACCCATAAAACTACCAATTGGAGTTCTTACTGCACTTACAATTACAACTTTTTTAATCATCTGTTATTACAAATTTTGTTATGAAAAATATAATGGACAAATTTACACATTTAATATTAAAAACATTCTTGATAATTATGTAATTGAAATAAAACAAACGATATTTATGCCTTATTATATCTAATAAAATTTAATGAAAAGCATTTTAACTTCTTTTGCTAAAAATCAATCTTTTATTTTCAAGATATTCCTTTTTATACTTTCTACCGTTTTAATTATTTATTTATTACCAAAAGGTGGACAGTTCAAGTATAACTTTCAAAAAGGAAAGCCTTGGCAATATGAAAATTTATATGCTCCTTTTAGTTTTACTATAAAAAAAAATAAAGAAGAAATAGAAGAAGAAAAAAAGCATTTAATAGAAGAAGCAATACCTTATTTTGAAATTGACACCTCGAAAATTACAGAGGTAAAAGCTCTATTTAATGATTTTTATAAGAAAAAAGATACTTTTGGCATAATAACTGAAATAGATCTAAAAACAAGGAATGCTGGACTTCGTGTTTTGGATGAAATATATGCCTATGGATTAATTAACGAGAACTATTCATTTGATTCAGATAAATTAATTTATTTAAAAAGTGGAAATGAAATTCAAGAAATAAGTTATAAGCAATTAGTTTATATAGGGGATTTAGTAAATATTATTAAAAATAAAGTTGAAGAATATTTAATTTTTGATTCTGAATTGTTTTTAACGGAATTAATTATAAGTATTGTTTTATCAAATGTAACTCTTAATAGTGAGCTAACAGAATCAACCATTAAAACTAAAATTGAATCCATAAACCCAAATCGAGGAGTCATCGATAAAGGAAGTCGAATAATTGCTAAAGGTGAGGTTGTTGAAGGCAATAAATTTCAAATTTTAAGTTCTTATAAAGCTGTTTTTGAGTCTCAAATTTGGAGTAAATCTAATTTTTATTGGCTATTACTTGGATATTCCTTATTAATTTCTTTAGTTTTTCTGATGTTGTTTTTGTTTTTAAAGAACTACCGTTTAGAGATTTATAATAATACTGCTAAGGTTACATTTATCTTATTTAATATCATTGTAATAATATTCCTTACCACTTTAGTAGTTAAATATGATGCCAAATTAGTTTATATAACTCCATTATGCATCCTGCCATTAGTTTTAAAAACATTTTTTGATGCTAGATTAGGTCTTTTTGTACACGTACTAACTATTTTGTTATTAGGCTTCATTGTTCCCAATAGTTTTGAATTTTTATTCTTGCAGACAATTGCTGGGATGGTTACGATACTTACTGTTTCAGAATTATATAAAAGGGCTAATTTATTTATCTCAGTAGGTCAAATAACTTTTATATACATATTGGGATATTTTGCTTTTTTTATAATTCAAGAAGGAAATATAGAACTGATACAATGGGATTATTTTGGCTATTTTGTGCTTTGTGGTTTACTGACATTATTTTCTTTCCCATTAATTTATATTTATGAAAAAATGTTTGGTTTAGTATCGGATGTTTCACTTCTAGAACTAAGTAATACCAATTCTAAATTACTTAAAGAGTTATCTAATAAAGCGCCAGGGACCTTTCATCATTCTTTAAATGTTGCAAATTTAGCTGAAGCGGCAGCCAATGAAATAGGAGCCAATGCAATGCTAACTAGGGTTGGAGCATTGTATCATGATATTGGTAAAATGGTGAATCCAACTTATTTCACTGAAAATCAATTGTCCTCTATAAATTCTCATGACGAATTAGATCCTAAAGAAAGCGCAGAAATTATTATTGCTCATGTGATTAATGGAATTGAAATAGCTAAAAAAAACAACCTTCCTGATCGTATTATTGATTTTATTAGAACTCATCACGGTACAAACTTAATTTATTACTTTTATTCAAAAGAAAATGAAAAGTTGGGTATCGCTTTAAAAGAAGAATTTAGCTATCCTGGTCCAACACCATTTTCTAAAGAAACAGCCATTTTAATGATGGCAGATAGTTTAGAAGCTGCCAGTAAAAGTTTAAAGGAGCCTACATCATCTATGTTGGATAATTTTGTTGAAAAAATTATTGACGGTCAATTAAATCAAGGACAATTTTTAAATGCAAATATTACATTAAAAGAAATACAACGTATTAAAAAAGTTTTAAAAAAGAAATTGAATAACATGTATCATTTACGAATAGAGTATCCTGAATAAAAAATAATGAATTTTTCTTAGAAACTCATAAGGTAAAAAAAAGACACCTTTAGGTTTAAAATGAGAACTTGAAAGGAGAGTGACCAAC
>JAQWNL010000046.1:0-10890 GCA_029268635.1 Flavobacteriaceae bacterium | reverse complement strand
AAAGGGTTGGTGTTAGAAACTTATGGAAGTGGTAATTTAACAAATGAAAAATGGTTTTTAAAAGCCATAAAAAAAATTATAAATAAGAATATTCCAGTAATTAATGTTACACAATGTTTTGGTGGGAGTGTAGATATGAGTATTTATAATACCAATAAAGAATATAGAACTATTGGGATTATATCTGGAAAAGACATTACAACGGAAGCTGCAATTTCAAAATTAATGTTTATGCTAGGTCAAAATATTTCTGCTAAAGGCTTCAAAACCAAATTCGAAACCTCGCTGCGAGGAGAAATGAAATAAATTAATAGGCTAAATATTTTATAAGACTATTTTTTTTTGTTTTTTTACACTCATTTGGCTGTTTAATTATTGTGAAAATGACAATTTTAGAGAGGTGGCCGAGCGGTCGAAGGCGCACGCCTGGAAAGTGTGTATACGCCAAAAGCGTATCGAGGGTTCGAATCCCTTCCTCTCTGCTAAAAAATGTTTTGAATGTCCAAGTAAATCAAAACATATCATTAGTATATTTTATTCTTGGAGATTAACTATTTTTTTATACCTTTAAATCTTTAAATTAAAAACAAATCTTAAGTCAATAGCAATGAAAAAATTATTTTCTATTTTAGCAATTACCGCATTGGTTTTTGCAGTAACACCAAGCTCAAACGCAGCAAATGTTCAAATTATGTCAAGTAATGTACAAACTGTAATGGCAGCAGCAACTGTTTCAATAATTCAAGATGAGGCGAAACTTCCGCCGAAGAGAAAGGATTTCATCAAGAATTAAAAGAACGTTTTGTAGAAGGTGGTCCTGCATTTATGGGGATTGTACTTTTATGTTTAATTCTTGGTTTAGCATTTGCTATTGAAAGAATTATCTACTTAAACCTAGCTACTACAAATACTAAAAAATTAGCTGATAGCGTAGAAGACGCTCTAAAAAGTGGTGGAGTTGATACAGCAAAAGAAGTTTGTAGAAATACAAAAGGGCCTGTTGCTTCTATTTACTATCAAGGATTAGAACGCGCAAATGAAGGCATAGATGCTGCCGAAAAAGCTGTTGTAGCTTATGGAGGTGTACAAATGGGTCAATTAGAGAAAAACGTATCTTGGATATCGTTATTTATTGCAATTGCACCAATGCTTGGATTCATGGGTACTGTAATTGGTATGATTGATGCGTTCGATAAAATACAAGCAGCAGGAGATATGAACCCTTCATTAGTAGCAGGTGGTATTAAAATTGCATTACTAACAACTGTATTTAGTTTAATTGTTGCAATTATACTTCAAGTGTTTTATAATTACATTATTTCAAAAATTGATAGCATTGTAAACAGTATGGAAGATGCTTCTATCACATTAATTGATATGTTGGTAGAATATAAAAATAAATAATAATTTAATATCCAAACACGATGGGTTTACATAAAATAATTAAAATTATAGGATTAATCCTAAGTTTTATTGGAGTAGTGATACTTGGTATGATGATTTTGAAAGGTGATAATGATATTAAGGAGACTGGTTGGGGTGTTGATGCTTTTATAAACACCGCATTTGTAATGTTAGCCTTGGTAGTAATTGCCGTTGTATTTTTTGGTTTGAAGGGTCTAATGTCTGGAAACATAAAAAATGCGCTTATCATTTTAGGAGCTTTTATTGTTATCATTGGAGTTTCTTACGGGCTTGCTGATAACAATCAATTACAACTTCCAGATGGAAAGTTATTGACTAAATCTAATTCCAAATGGATTGGTGCAGGACTTTATACCTTTTACATATTAGCAATTATAGCAATTGGTTCTATGGTTGTTAGCGGATTTAAAAAAACAAAATAATATGGCAAGAAGATCAGCACCGGAGGTAAATGCAGGATCTATGGCAGACATAGCTTTCCTATTACTTATTTTTTTCTTAGTAACTACTACTTTAGAAAAAGATAATGGGATCGCGAGACAACTGCCGCCTATAGATAAATCTGAAATAGAGCCTCCAAAAATTAAGAAAAAGAATCTTTTTATCGTATTGGTAAATAAAAATGATCAATTATTGGTCAATGAAAACCCAATGCAATTAAAAGATTTACGTGAAAGCGCCATTGAATTTCTGGATAATGGAGGTGCTTTATCAAATAGTCCTGAATATTGTAATTATTGTAAAGGAAAACGTTCTGAATCATCTTCAGATAATCCTGATAAAGCTGTAATATCTGTACAAAGCGATAGGTTAACTTCATATAAAATGTACATATCTGTTCAAAACGAATTAGTTGCTGCATATAATTTTTTAAGAGATAGAGAGTCAAAAAAATTATATGGATGGAATTTTTCAGAAGTTAAAAAAGATATTGATGCTGGAACTTATTTAGGAGATGTAACTGATGCACGTGCAAAACTTAAAGAAGTACAATTGTTATTTCCTTTAAAACTATCTGAAGCAGAACCTAAGAAAAATTAATAAAAAAGTAGAAAATGTCAAAATTTACTAAGAAAAAAGGTAACGAATTACCTCCCGTATCTACTGCATCTTTACCGGATATTGTATTTATGTTATTATTCTTCTTTATGGTGGTTACGGTCATGAGGGATACCGAGTTAAAGGTTGAACAAAATCTACCAAAAGCAAACCAAATTGAAAAACTTAAAAAGGATAGATCTGTTTTTATTTTTGCTGGAAAACCAAGTCTTCAATATAGAAAGAATTTTGGTGATGAAGGTAGAATACAAATTGGAGATAAATTTACAGATATTTCAAAAATTGGATTAGCATTAACAGAAGCAAGAGGGAAACTAAACCCTGAATTACAAAGTAAAGTAGTTGTTGCTTTAAAAGTGGATGATGATACCAATACTGGTTTAGTTACTGATATTAAAGAAAAACTAAGACAACTTAATATGGTGAAAATAATTTATATTACTGCAAACGGAGATCCAATCGAGCAGTAAAATAACCATTAAAATTTATTAATGCCTTTGTTCTGATATCAGAGTTAAGGCATTTTTTTATTTATAATTAATTACAACTATCTTTATTGCAAAATTAAAGAACTGAAATATTTTTTATGATATGATCCGATTCTTACTATATACCTTCTTTCTTTTATTTTCAATCTATACCATAGCTCAGGACTCTATACCAAAATTTGAAGGCGATTCATTCTATAGAGAAGATCAGTTTTATATTGGCGTATCCTATAATGTCTTTGCAATTATTCCATCTGGGATAAATTCTGAAGGTATCTCCGCAGGTTTTCAATTTGGTTTTCTTAGGGATTTTCCTGTAAATAAGAGGTGTAATCTGGCCTTTGCTGTTGGAGCAGGGTTTTCATTTGATCAATATGGTCAAAATCTAAAAATTAACGAAGATGATCTAGGAAATACCAGTTATTCTATAATAGATCCAAATCAAGATTTTAAACGGAATAGATTTAGGGTTTCTGTAATAGAAGCTCCAATACAATTAAGATGGAGAAGTTCAACAATTACAGAATATAAATTTTGGAGAGTTTATGCTGGATTTAGAGTAGGTTATACTATTTGGAATCAATCTTCGTATAAGGATACCATGGAAACGATAAGTGTAACGGATATTTCTAATTATAAAAAATTAAGATTAGGAGCCAGTTTAACTGTAGGGTATAACAAATTTAATCTTTTCGCGTATTATAGTTTAAACCCTTTCTTTAATGAAAATGCGGTCACTACTGATGGTCAAAAAATAAATTTTCATGGAATTAAATTAGGATTGATTTTTTATATTTTATAATAATAGTTCCCGATTAAATTTATCCAAGCATATTCAAACAAGTTTATTGTTACTATTAATATCTTTTTTATTAACTAATTGCTTTCAGTCTAAATTTTGATGCGCCATAGCGTAGTGATCTAAAATATTTTATCGCAAATAATTAGTTCTTTATAACCAATAATTAAGCATCACAATTTGCGGAATAAGCCCAATAAAAAATCCTGTAAGCAATTCGGGGATGGTATGTGATTTTGTATCTAATCTTGAAGAAGCAACCCAACCATTTATTAAGAAAAAAATACCAATTTCTAATAAATAATTTTTATTAAAATGGATGCTCAAAGCAATTAGGAACATAGTGAGTCCAGCAACTCCCATTAGATGTAAGCTTACTTTAAAGTTAAAAAGAACTAATACTAATGCTGATATAGTTGTAAATAACACACCAACAAAAAAATAATACATTTCGGGTGATTGGTAAGAACTAAAAACCATTTTAATAATAATAAGAACTAGAAGTGTCTGTATCATTAAAGGAAATTTTCTTTCTTGGACTTCTTTTAAGTTAATACTCTTAACTAAGCCTAAGTTTTTTAATAAGAAATAAGAAATTAATGGGATTAAAATAGTAATAATAATAATAGCATAAGTCTTTACATTAATTATCTGGGGTTCAATAAATCGAGGAGTTAAACCAAAATATAATCTAGCTCCAATTAATGGTATTAATAAAGGGTGAAAAATATAAGCTGCACTACGTAAAAAATAATTCATTAAATTTTTTTTCGCAATCGAGCAACAGGAACGTCTAGTTGCTCACGGTATTTAGCAATGGTTCTACGCGAAATTGGGTATCCTTTGCACTTTAGTGCAATCGCAAGTTTATCGTCTGTTAGAGGCTTTTTTTTATCTTCTTCTAAAATAATGTTTTCAAGGATGTTTTTTATTTCTCTAGTAGAAACATCTACACCCTGATCATTCTTCATGGATTCACTAAAATATTCTTTGATTAATTTCGTTCCATATGGAGTGTCTACATATTTACTATTTGCAACCCTCGAAACCGTAGAAACATCCATATTTATTTCATCTGCTATATTTTTTAAAATCATAGGCTTAATTTTTTGCTCATCACCAGTTAAAAAATATTCTTTTTGATGATGCATAATTGCATTCATTGTAATAAATAAGGTTTGTTGTCTTTGTTTAATTGCATCAATAAACCATTTTGCAGCATCTAACTTTTGTTTAATAAACAAAACAGCATCTTTCTGAGATTTCGTTTTTTGTTTAGTTACTTTAAAACCTTTTAGCATTTCGCTATAATCTCTCGAAATATGTAAATCGGGAGCATTACGCCCGTTAAGAGTTAATTGTAGTTTTCCATCCCTTATTTTAATAGCAAAATCTGGAACAACATGTTCTACCATTTTAGTATTTCCAGCATAAGAACCTCCAGGTCTTGGATTTAAAATTTCAATTTCATGAATAGCTGAACGTAATTGTTCTTCTGTAATGGAATATTTTACAAGTAGTTTTTTATAATGTTTTTTTGAAAATTGCTCAAAAGATTCTTCTATTAACAGAATTGCTATGAAAACTGCTTCGGAAGTATTTTTCCTTTTTAATTGTATCAATAAACATTCTTGAAGATTTTTTGCTCCAACACCTGCGGGATCTAAATCTTGTACAATTTTTATGATTTTAGTCACATCATCTTCAGTTGTGAATATGTTTTGAGTAAAGGCTAAATCATCGATGATATCAATTAAATCTCTTCGCATATAGCCACCTTCATCAACACTTCCTACTAAAAAGCGAGCAATTTCTTTTTCCTCATCATTAAATCGATACGTGTTTAGTTGCTGTAATAAATATTGATTAAAAGAAGTTCCAGAAGCATAAGGAATTTGTTTATCTTCATCATCTGGGCTATAATTATTGGCAGATAATTTATAATTTGGAGTATCATCATCACTTAAATATTCGTCAATATTTATATCAGTTTCAAGAAGCTCATTCTCATCATCTATTTTACTGTCATATTCTTCATTACTAAAATCATCATCATATTCATCTTTTTCATCTTTTCCACCTTCAAGAGCTGGATTTTCTTCAATTTCCTGCGATATTCGTTGTTCAAATGCCTGCGTCGGTAATTGAATAAGTTTCATCAACTGAATTTGTTGAGGAGATAACTTTTGAGAAAGTTTAAAATTTAATTGTTGTTTTAGCATGCCTATTTATATCTTATAAAAATAAAAAAAACAATCTATATATTAAGTATGAAGATTGTTTTTAATCTAATATATATATATAACGATAGTTTTATTAAAAACTTGCGTTGCCTGGGGTACGAGGATAAGGTATTACATCTCTAATGTTACCCATACCAGTTACAAATTGTACTAGTCTTTCGAAGCCTAGACCAAAACCGCTATGAACAGCTGTTCCAAATTTACGTATGTCTAAATACCAATACAATTCTTTTTCATCGATATCTAAATCAGCCATTTTTTGCCTTAACACATCATAGCGCTCTTCTCTTTGAGACCCGCCAACAATTTCTCCAATGCCTGGAAATAGAAGATCCATAGCTCTTACCGTCTTTCCATCATCGTTAAGACGCATGTAAAAAGCTTTTATGTTTGCAGGATAATCAAAAAGAATTACAGGACATTTAAAGTGTTTTTCAACTAAAAAACGTTCGTGTTCACTTTGCAAATCTGCACCCCATTCTTCAATAATATATTTAAATTTTTTCTTTTTGTTAGGCTTGCTATTTTTTAAAATATCTATAGCTTCTGTATAACTAACACGTTTAAAATTGTTTTCTCCAATAAAAGCTAATTTATCTCTTAAAGACATTTCACTTCTTTCTGCTTGAGGCTTGCTTTTTTCTTCTTGAAGTAAACGTTGTTCTAAAAATTCTAAATCGTCTTTACAATTTTCAATAGCATAGTTTACTAAATATTTAATAAAGTCTTCTGCTAGATCCATATTCTGATCTAAATCGTTAAAAGCAACTTCTGGTTCGATCATCCAAAATTCAGCTAAATGACGAGAAGTATTAGAATTTTCAGCTCTAAAAGCAGGTCCAAAAGTATATACTTTGCCTAGTGCCATTGCATACGTTTCTGCTTCCAATTGACCACTTACTGTCAAGTTGGTTTCCTTTTCAAAGAAATCTTGTTTGTAATCTATATTCCCGTTTTCATCTAAAGTAGGGTTTTTAGGATCTAAGGCTGAAACACGAAACATTTCTCCAGCACCTTCAGCATCACTTCCAGTTACAATAGGAGTGTTCATGTAATTAAAACCATTTTTTTGAAAGTATTCATGAACAGCAAAAGCCAATTTAGATCGAGTTCTCATTACTGCACTAAAAGTATTGGTGCGAATACGTAAATGAGCTTCCTCTCTTAATTTTTCAAGAGAATGTCTTTTTGGGGAAATAATAGTCATTTTTACGTCTTCTGGATCAGCTTCACCTAAAATTTTAACCTTTGATACCTGAATTTCAACTTTTTGTCCTTGCCCTTGACTTTCTGCGATCGTACCAAAAATACGAACAGCTGCTCCAATAGTAATTTTTTTTAATAAAGATTCTTCAAAATTTTCAAAATCAACAACACATTGTAAATTTTTTATGGTAGAACCATCATTTAGAGCAATAAAACGATTGCTTCTAAAAGCTCTTATCCATCCGTTAATACTTATTTCTACTGGAGAGGGTTTTGTTTCTAATAAATCTATAATTCTTTTTTGTTGCATGACTTTTATTTTGATTGACAAAGATACATTTTACATATAAAAAGACAAATGAGCTAGGGATTTTCGTTTTCTTCTTCTAATTCAGTATCAGATAATATTTGAATACTTGGTTTTTTAAGCGTTTTTTTATTGGCTATACCTCTTTCAAATGATAATAATAAGGAAGGAAGCAATAATAGGTTGGATAACATAGCAAATAATAAGGTTATGGAAACTAAAATTCCCAATGCTACGGTTCCTCCAAAACTTGAAATGGCAAATACTGAAAAACCAAAAAACAAAACAATTGAAGTATATAACATACTTACGCCAGTTTCTCTTAATGCTGCGTAAACAGATTTTTTAATTTTCCAATGATTTGCAATCAATTCTTGTCGGTATTTTGCTAAAAAATGAATGGTGTCATCTACTGAAATACCAAAAGCAATACTAAAAACTAATATAGTAGAAGGTTTTATAGGAACTCCTATGAAACCCATAAGTCCTGCGGTAATAATTAAGGGCAGTAAATTAGGGATTAGGGATACTAAAATCATTTTAAAACTCCGGAACATCCAAGCCATAAATAGCGCAATTAATAGGATGGCTAGTGATAATGATAAAATTAAATTAGTGACTAAGTATTTTGTCCCTTTTTGAAATACTAGTGCTTTCCCGGTTACGATTACATTGTACCGTTCTTCAGGAAATATTTTTTTAATTTTAGCTTTTAAATCTTCTATAATACGGTCAAACCTTTTGGTTTCAGTATCTTTCATAAAGGTAGTGATGCGGGCATATTGACCGGTACTATCTACATAATTATTTAAAAATCGGGTATTCTGAGTACTACTTTTTACATAAGAAAGTAAAAAAGTTCGTTCTTGACTATTAGGTAATTGATAATACTCCGGATTGTTATTATAATAGGCTTGTTTGGAGAATTTCACTAATTCTACTGCCGATAAAGATTTAGATAACTCTGGAACCTCTTCAATGTAATTTTGAAGTTGATCCATACGTTTTAATTTAGCAAGGCTCATTACTCCTTTCTTTCTTTTGGTGTCTATTAATATCTCTAATGGCATAATACCTTCAAACTCTTTTTCAAAAAATCTAATGTCACTAAAGAATTTTGTTGTTTTCGGCATATCTTCAATAATACTACCTGAAATTCCAATGTTAAAAATTCCAATAATACTTATACAGAGTATCGTTACGGAACTAATATAAATAGTAATGCGATGATTTCTAACCATGTGTTCGGTCCAATCTACAAATTGATTGATCCCTTTTTTACCTAAGTGTTTTAAATGCTTATCCTTTGGAGGAGGTAAAAAACTATACATTATTGGGATAATAAAGAGGCTTAGTAAAAATATGGTTATAATGTTGATGGAGGCAACAATACCAAACTCTTTTAATAATTTACTATTGGTAAGTATAAAAGTAGCAAAACCAGAAGCAGTTGTTAAATTGGTCATTAAGGTTGCGTTACCAACCTTGGTAATTACTCGTTGTAACGATTTTGCCTTATTGCCATGAAGCTTGATTTCTTGTTGGTATTTATTGATTAGGAATATGCAATTTGGGATTCCAATAACAATGATCAAAGGAGGGATTAATGCAGTAAGTACTGTAATCTCATAATGCAATAGTCCTAGAATTCCGAAAGCCCACATTACTCCAATAATTACCGTAAACATTGCAATGATAGTAGCTCTAAATGATCTAAAGAAAAAGAAAAACAGTAAAGAGGTGACCAATAAAGCAGCTCCTACAAATAATCCAATTTCATCTATGATGTTTTGAGAGTTAAGAGTTCGAATATAGGGCATCCCAGAAGTATGAACTTTTATTCCTGTCTCTTCTTCAAATTGTTCTATGATGGGAATTAAGTCATTTATTATAAAATCTTTTCGAATGGAAGTATTTATAATAGACTTGTCCATGTAGATAGCGGTTCTAACGGATTGCTTATTTGGACTATAAACTAATCCTTCGTAAAAAGGAAGATTGTTAAAAAGTTCGTATTTATATTGCTTAAGAGACTCGTTTGTAAAAACAGAATCTTTAATAAAGGGAACTAATTTAAAAGCAGTAGTGTCTTTTCTTTTTTCAAGTTTTAATAGGTCACCTAAAGAAATAGTAAAATCTATTTCTTTGTATTTCATTAAATCTTTTGATAATTTATTCCAGGCTACAAATTTTTTAGGAGTAAACAGTATTGAATCTTTTATTCCTAGAATAACTAGATTGCCTTCTTCACCAAATTCTTCTAAAAATTTATTGTATTCAACATTTATATAATGGTCGTCTGGTAATAAATTAGCTTCTGTTGTTGAAAAACGCATATTGTCCCACTGTGTAGACAATGCAAACGTAATTGCTGCAATTAAGATTAATAGAAAAGCTCTATTTCTTAAAATAAATCGTGCAAGTGCACTCCAAAATCCTATGCTAAAAAGTTTATTCAACGTATTTTTTAATATTGATTTCTATATGTTTTTAGAAAGGCACAAAGGTATTAAATTAGGCTACAACTATATAGGCTTATGTATTTTAAATGTAAGCTAAATCAAAAACTGATTTATAATTACTTGCAATAAAAAAGCGGCTTTTAAGCCGCTTTAATTTTTTTTAGAACTGTATTTTTTAAACAGTCATAATTTCTTTTTCTTTTAAAGAGAACACTGCGTCAATTTTAATAATGTGATTATCCGTCATTTTTTGAATGTCTATTTCAAGATTTTTCGTTAAATCTTCAGAAAGATCTGCTTTTTTTATTTCGTTATTTGCATGTTTACGATCATTTCGTACCCCGACTTTCGATTCTTCTGCTTCCGCTTTTGCTTGTTTTACCAATTCTACTCTTCTTTCTTCAGTTAAAGGAGGAACATTGATAATGACACTTTCTCCATTACTCACTGGGTTGAAGCCAATATTAGCTAAATGAATTCCTTTTTCAATTTCAGGAATTAAAGATTTTTCCCAAGGTTGTATAGAAATTGTCATACCGTCTGGAGTGGAAACATTGGAAACTTGACTAATAGGTGTTGGAGTACCATAATAATCAACCATTACACCAGATACCATGGAAGGCATTGCTTTTCCAGCTCTAATATTTATGAATTTCTTTGTAAGGTGCATTAAAGCATTATCCATTCCTTCTTTAGTGCTATCAATTATAAATTGTATCTCTTCGTCCATGACTGTTAATCTTTAATGTTGCCTAAAATAATTTAACAACACAAACTTAATAATTTTTAAGCAAATAATATTCTACTAATTATATATTTACTTTAGTTCCTATATTTTCTCCAGAAACCACTTTTAATAAATTTCCTCTGGTATTCATATCAAAAACTACAATGGGTAATT
>JAQWNL010000045.1:0-49007 GCA_029268635.1 Flavobacteriaceae bacterium | reverse complement strand
GGGTTCGAATCCCGTTTTTCGCTCGATTCGAATTTAACGACAATCAACCGCAAGCTGAAGTGGTGGAATTGGTAGACACGCTGGACTTAAAATCCAGTGGACAGTAATGTCCGTACGGGTTCAAGTCCCGTCTTCAGTACAAATTATCCCCAAGAATAATAATTTATTTTGGGGATAATTTTTTTATATTTATTTAAAATAATTGTAGAGCAAGTTTTCTGTAAAAATGTTTAAAATTTCAAACAAGATTAAAATTGAAAATAGTGCTGATGTGGTGTGGGACCTGATTTCTTCTCCAGGCCACTTAAATCAATTTCACCCTTTTTGTAAAGAAAATAAAGTTTTGGAATCTAGAAATGATGCTATTTTAAAAGATCAACTAATTTATTTAAATGATCTAACTTATTACAGAACCTTTTTAGAATGGAAACCAATGGTTGGATATAGTATAAAAATTGGCAGTAAAAATGCAAAAGAATCAGATGTTAAATGGCAAATAATTGACAAAGGGGTATTTACTTTTGTAAAAATCACTGTTAAGCCTTATACTAGCAGTAAAATTCCTAAATTATTATATCCATTTTTTCATTACGCCGTTATTAGACCAAAACTCAAATCATATTTAAATGCAGTGCTTAAAGGCCTTGAATATTATTTAACTTACAAAAAGTCTGTTCCACGAAACGAATTTGGAAACCATCCTTGGTTTACCTAACCTAAAACTTTAATACTAACTAATCTGTAATTTTTATTCCAGTAACATTTTTATCTGGAGTTTATGAGATGAATTTTAAGTACATGCCAGGACTTAATTTTAAAAATGGATATTATATATTGATTGGAATTATACTTTTAATCACAATTACAAGTATTTGTTATTTTTTTTTAAAAAAAATGGTTTTAAACTTCAAAAAATCTATTGCTAATAATACATATAATAAAGGATAAGAAATATATAGTTTTTATACTATCTGTTTTTTTGCCAAGGAAATCTACCTTCTAATTCAACCTGTAAGGAGGTACTTAAAATAGTTCGAACTAGTACGATAAGCCCTAAAATAGTCACAGACCTTAAGGTTGGTTCTGTTGAAACTGTTAAAATAATATCAGCAGCTATAAGAACCTCTAACCCTAACAGAATTGATTTTCCAATAGTTTGTCTTAGTTTTTCTAATTGGTTTAATTTCTTTTTAGCAATGCCTATCAGAAACACTAGTAAAGAGTATAGCAAACCAAGAAAAATAGTTAAGACTCCTATGGTTTCTATTATTTTAGCAACAAACACGATGTATACCCTTATATTGTCCATTATTTTTTTAATTATTACAAGGTATTTATACCTTATTAAGTTAATGCCAAGATAGCAAATATTTATAAATGTATAGCTATATAGAAGATTCCATTTAACAAGCTTATATTCGATAAAGCTTTAATTTATTTTAAAGAGTTTCATTATATTTTACAGGAGATTAAATTGATAAAACAAGCTTTTTAATGCTTTTTATTTTTTATTGTGTATCGTTTTTATCCAACATTAGCATTGAATAAATAACCAACTATTGCAGTCAATCCCATGGCGAGCGTTCCCCAGAATGTAATTCGGATAATTGCTTTTCCAATACTTGAACCGCCAGTTTTTGCTGCTAATGCTCCTAAAGTAATAAGAAAAAAAAGTGCAAAACCGTAAAGTGAATATTCCAAGCTCTTTAAAGGTAGAAAAAGCGTTACTAAAAGAGGAAGTAATCCTCCTGTTGTAAATGCTGTAAGAGAGGCAAATGCAGCTTGTATAGGTTTAGCTTGACTAATTTCGTTAATCCCCAATTCGTCTCTAATATGTGAGCCCAGAGCATCGTGCATCGTTAATTCTTTAGCTACTGTTAATGCAGTTTTTTTATTTAGACCTCTTTTTTTATAAATTTCCACCAGTCGTTGTAATTCGATTTCGGGCATATCATTAAGTTCTTTTTTGTTGCGTTTGATATCAGCTTTCTCAATGTCTCTCTGCGAACTTACAGAAACGTATTCTCCAGCAGCCATTGATAAAGCACCCGCAACTAATCCCGCTAATGTTGCCAAAATAACAGGCTCTCTAACATCAGTCGCAGCAGCAACTCCAATTGCGATACTCACCGTTGATAAAATTCCGTCATTAGCTCCAAGGACAGCAGCTCTTATCCAATTGCTTCGGTGTATGTAGTACGAATCTAATTCCTCTGTTTTTTCTATCATTTACGCTGTTATTTTTAATTACACAAAACGTGTTTTTCTAAGGTTTTTTTTAAGTAATATAAGCATTAAAGTTAGTAAATAAAATACCGATAGAAAGTCTGCAAGGACTTTTGTAACCATACTTGCACTTGCACTTATAATTAATTTCATTTGGTGTTGGCAACTGGCATTTTTTCTATCATATTTTTTAGTTCAGTTGCTTTATGTGTTCCGATCACAAATTTTTTTATATTTTTTAATTCAATTGCAAGCCCTTTTTCCCATTTATATTATACACATTTCTAAATGGGATAACTCTAAAGTAACTAATATGAGGAAACTATTTTACAAAAAATCTTCTTTTAATCAACCCATTGGTGATTGGGATGTAAGTAAGGTGACTAAAATGTAGGAAATGTTTGGTAGCGCTTATTCTTTTAACCAAAATGAAATATAATTGTATAGTTTATAAAAATAGGAATCCAATTTTAATGGTTCTTTTTCTTATTATATAAAGATAATAAGAAATAAGCTACTATACCCAGCATAACAGATACTACAGATGCTAAAATAAAACTTCCAACTACATAGGTTTTTAAACTCTTAACAAATTCAAAATTTTCTTCAAAATCTGCAAATGAATAATCGGTGGGCTCCCCTAAAACATTGTTACCTATCATGATCCCTGCATAAACTGTAAAGGGAATAAAAGGTGGAAAACTAACATTGGTAAAAGCAAAAGATATCGCTTTATTTAATTTAAATAATACTGCTAATGAAAGCACCAATATAGTATGAAATCCCCAGAGCGGAGTTAAACCAATAAAAACTCCTAATGCTATTGCCTGAGCACTCTTTAGTGGAGATTCATTATTTCCTAATAGTTCTTCTTTTATAAATCGTCGAATTCCTTTTTTCCTAAATTTCCGTATTAAATTACGTGGTTTTATATACAGGAATGCTATTATAATGAACCAAGTATTTAATAAACTTATTCTTAAAAAACCTTTGATTGATTTAAAATAAGTTACTCTTTCTTGACGGTCGATTGATGTTTTAATCGGAACGTTTTTTACTGAAATTCCCCTCCATGCTGCTTTAACTATAGTTTCAATTTCAAATTCAGACTTGGTCGTAAAAAATTTAATTTTATTCAATTCTTTTAAAGGGTATAAACGAAATCCCGATTGCGTATTTTTTAATTGAACACCCGTTTGAAGTTTATATAAAAAAATTGAAAGTTTATCAGTAAAACTCATTCTGCCAGAAACCGTTTTTTGATACCTATTTGTAGACCCAATAAGAAGAAGGTTTTTATTAGTTTCAAATTGTAGTTGATTAACAAATACCGATATATCTTCAAGATAATACTGCCCATCAGTTTTTAATGTGATGGCAAAATCGTATCCTAGCGCTTCGGCTTTTTTAAAAGCAATTTGCAAAGCGTTTCCTTTGTTTTTTGTTAAAGAGATCTGTGTTATGTCTGTATATGTTTTTAAAATTCTAAAAGTAGCATCGGTAGCACCATTAATAATAACAATTAAATCTTTTGTAATTTCTAATACTCCATCTATGACTATTTTTAAAGTGCACTCATTAATATATATGGGTATGATTACACATATTTTAAGAGTTTTCATTTTATGTTCAAACGAACTTCTATCCGACACTTTTAGATGTATTTAATTAAATTCTATTTTTTCTTCATCAGAAAACGATTTAGATTGAATGATAAATCCTCTGACTATTGTTTTTATAGGAGTTGATTTAATATTTTTTCTCAATTTGAAATTTCATCCAATTGATTCGCAACACTTTCATAAGAATCGCTTTTCTATTTTTATAAATCGATTCCCATTGTCACCATACTCAATCACAATGTTAAAACGATTGCGCATTTAACAAAAGATAATGAAGAAGCTTGCGATAAGTAAATTTTAAGAGTTATAAATTTATTAAA
Source organism: Flavobacteriaceae bacterium (assembly GCA_029268635.1). Classification (GTDB taxonomy): domain Bacteria; phylum Bacteroidota; class Bacteroidia; order Flavobacteriales; family Flavobacteriaceae; genus Marifrigoribacter. Next base: position 44,839 of record JAQWNL010000045.1, on the reverse strand, counting down.
GCATACTAAAGTTATTCATTTCTAGCTCGTTTAAATCTCTCCAACGACCCCGAGGTAAATCTTTTTTGGTTAGTGGTCCAATTGTTACACAGTCTACTTTTACTACGTTATAGTTTAAGTGATCAAAAATAGTTCGTATCACACTATTCCCAATATGTTTTATTTTTAAACCTACTTCTTTTTTTGGAGCATTGTTTACCCAACTCACCTCTTCAACATCAATAGTTTTTCCATCAATTTTAAGTCCTTCCTTGATGCGTTGAATATCTTCAGATTTTAGATTTTTATCCAATTCAATATGAAACAAACGAGTGACACCTCGACGCGTAAATTTTTGCATAAAATCATCATCATTGGTAAACAACAACAAACCTGTTGCATTGCGACCTAATCTCCCGATGGGATGAAGAGGAATACTAGAAGCATTCGCTACTAAATCCATCACTGTGTTCCCTTTATTATCACTAGTAGTAGTTGCAAATCCTTTAGGTTTATTAAGCAATACATATTTTTTTGCTTCGGGACTAATTTTTCTTCCGTCAAATTTCACTTCATCATTAGATTTTACTTTAAAACCCATTTCACTGACAACAGAACCATTTACAGAAACACTCCCAACTTGAATGTACATGTCTGCTTCTCTTCGAGAACAAATTCCAGAATTTGCGATGTATTTATTTAAACGAATACCACTCGAAGGATTCGAAGGCTTTGAAGGTTTATTTTGAAGAGTTTCTTTAGGTTTTTTACCACGAGTATCCTTCCCAAAAGGTTTCATTCTTTTTTCTTTATCTAATGATTTTCCTATACGCTTATTATCTTTCTGCTTGCTCATATTTGTTACCTTACTATCTGGATAGCTTCTTTTTAATTTTTTGCAAAGGTAATGAATGTCAATGGGTTTGATGCATCAAAAGTAAAAATACGAATTCCTAATTAATTTTAAAACCTAAAGTTGGATACTATTTTATAGGAGCAATTAATGTTATGGAGAAAAGATTGATAAACGATTGGACTCAAATTTTTAACTATAAAGAAATTCTATTCACATTTATAAATGCGATACTAAAAACGCCCACAACAATAATAAATTTAAGAATATTATGCAACAGTAGATAGTGAAGTTTTTTATTTGATTTCCATAATATTATTACAAATATAAATAAGGCAATTATACTTCCGTAGAAAAAGAAAACCATATAGCCTACATTATATTTAAAAATCAATAAATAACTAGGTATTAACGCAAACAAGCATAACAAAGTAAGCGTTTTTTTTGAAACCAGATCTCCATAAAGCACAGGAATAGTTCGGTAATTCTGAGCAAGATCTCCTTTTAAGTTTTCTAAATCTTTTACCAATTCTCTCATGGAGATAATAATGAAAAGAAAGGTGGCATAGACAAATATGACAAAATCGAAATTCTTATAATAAATAAACACCGCAAAAAATGGAATTACAGCTAAGATAGCTGCTACAAAATTTCCAACGAATGGATATTTTTTAAGTTTATGAGAATAAAACCATATTCCAAAAATATAAAAGGAGAAAAATAGCAACGCTTTAAAAGAAACACAACTAGCAAAAATTACTGACAAAAAATTTAAAACAAAATAGGCGGTCAATTTAGTATTTTGGCTTACTAAACGATCCAACATTGTTTTCTCTGGTCGATTTATTAAATCTTTATCACTGTCGTAAAAATTATTTATAATATACCCTGAAGCGATAGCACTTGCAGAAGCTAATACAATCATAAACAAATTGACATCAAATATGATCTCTTTGACAGATATATAGGGTTCAAGAATATAAATAGATGTTAAATATTGTGCCAAGACAATAATCAACACATTATAACCTCTAATAATAGAAAACAAACTGAATAACTTAAGAAAAAAGTATTTTTGCTTTCTATTTAACATGAAAAAGATTATTATAAACTATAAACTATAGACTATAGACTATCTCAAGTTTATAATCTTTAAGGACTCGTTTTGCTTTTACAATATCTTCTGTAAAACCTAACATATAACCACCACCTCCAGAACCACAAAGTTTTAGATAGTAAGCATTAGTTTCAATTCCATTTTTCCAAAGTGTATGAAACTCTTCCGGAATCATAGGTTTAAAGTTTTCAAAAACAACTTTTGAAAGCTCTTTTACATTACCAAACAAGGACTTTGCATTTCCTTGTAAAAAGTCAGAAACACAGGCATCTGTACTTTTTACAAACTTATTTGTAATCATTTTACGAAAACCTTCTTGTTTCATGTTTTCCATAAAAATTTGAACCATCGGTGCTGTTTTTCCAGTTATACCAGTATCTAATAAAAATACAGCTCCTTTCCCATCTTGCTTTTGAGATGGAATGCCTGCTGGCTCAATATTATCTTGAGAATTAATTAAAATAGGCAAACTTAAATAACTATTTAATGGATCTAATCCAGAAGATTTACCGTGGAAAAAAGATTCCATTTTTGAAAAAATAGATTTTAAAGTTAGCAACTTTTCTCTAGTTAAATTTTCAAGAATGGTAATTTTATCTGAAGCATATTTATCATAAATAGCTGCTACTAAAGCACCACTACTTCCTACTCCGTATCCTTCTGGGATACTTGAATCAAAATACAAACCAGCTTCAATAGCTGACTTTAGTCTTTCTATATTAAAAGAAACTAAAGTTAATTCTTCTTTTTGAAGATTTTCAAGATATACCGAAAATCGTTTTAAACTTTGATTGGATTTATAAGTAGATTCGTTATGAAGGGTATCAATTTTTAAAGCTCCATTATAAAAATTATAAGGAATAGAAAGTCCTTTAGAATCTTTAATAATCCCATACTCACCAAAGAGTAATATTTTTGAATAAAATAACGGTCCGTACATTTATGTTTTGTTTGGCTTGTTAAATTTACAATTTTTTTGCTCCAAATCCAATTTGATCGGAAATATACTGCTCATTCTGACAATAAGCAACTAACTCATTTTTAATAAATTCCAAAACAGTATCTTTTTCATGTTCAGGATATAGTAAATGAACATTAGCACCTGCATCCAAAGTAAAACAAACCTTACTGTCGGTCTCATTTCTATAGCTCCATATTTTATTAATTATTTCCAAGGTATTTGGTTTCATTAAAATAAAATAAGGCATCGATGTCATCATCATCGCATGAAGTATCAAGGCTTCACTTTCGACAATTTTGATAAACTCTGAAAGGGTTCCGCTTTCTAAAATTGATATCATCTTAGTTATATTTTCTTGAGCCTGCTCAAAACGTTTTTCAGCAAATGGATGGTTATGCATTAAATTATGCCCAACAGAACTACTTACTTGCTTTTCACCTTTATCGACCAACAAAATAGTATCTTGATAATTATTAAAATTCTTATGTACTTTATAGGGATATTTAATTCCGAATAGATTTGAACTTCCTTTTATGTTTGAATGTTCTCCCCAAACCACTAGATCTCCTTCTAAACTTCTACAAGCAGATCCCGAACCTAATCGAGCAATAAAAGATGTTTTTTGAATCCAGTATTCTTCGGTTAATTGCTCATTAGTTAATGACTTTTCCAAAGCTATCAAACAACAAGCCAAGGCGCTCATTCCGCTTGCTGAAGAAGCAATACCACTGCTATGTGGGAACGTATTGGCGGTATTTATTTCAAATGCATACTTAGTTACAAAAGGCAGGTATTTTTCAACTCTTTTAAACAAATTTTCAATTTTAGGTTTAAAATCTTTTGACTTCTTTCCTTCAAAATAGACCTCAAACTCAAATTCTTGAGAAGGTTTTTCTTTTAATTGAAATTTTAATTCGGTCGTTGTTTTACAATTATTTAATGTAAAACTTATAGAGGGGTTAGCTGGTAACTGGTCTCCATATTTCCCCCAATATTTTATCAATGCGATATTACTTGGTGATTCCCAAGTTAGGGTTCCGTTTTCAAAAACGTTGGTATACTTTTTCGATAAAAAATCCAATTCAGACATAGATAGTAATATTAATTCAAAGACAAACTATTTAAAGATTCTAGGGTGTATTCCCTTCAACATCGCTTAGGCATTTTTTCTTTGTTTTTTCAATGACAAAAATAAGTCTTTATTAATAATAAAGTGGATTCTTATTATATTAAAGAAATTAGGTTTACAATTAGTTAATCTTCTGTTATTTCTTATAAATATCATGAATTATTTTACCCAAAAAGGTTAAATTTAGATATTAATCTAAATATTATATACTATGACAATAAATATTCAATATGTTAAAATGCTAACCAGTAAAACAATGACTGATTATGTAACTAAAAAACTAAATAAATTAGGTAATAAATTTGATTTTATCATCAATGCAAATGTATTTTTTAAATCAGAAAACGATCCTAGAGAAGATAGTCATATTTGTGAAATAGAACTAAGTATACCTGGCCCTAAAGTGTTTGCTTCTTCTAAAGAGAGAAATTTTGAATTGGCTGCAAAAAATTCTATTAGTGATTTAACTAAGCAATTACAAAAAAGAAAAGCAACTTATAAAAAACACTAATTTGTATGTCAAATAATGCAAAAAATAACTATTAAAAAGTCCATTAAAATAAAATTAACGGACTTTTTTTTAACAACCCAAACTACAGTACTCTTTTAAGGTATTAAATACTTAAAACACTCCTTAAATATTATATATACTAGCATTGCTTTAAATACGTTGAAACACGTTCTTATTCGTTTTTGTACAATACCATCGGGTTAATATCAGACTATTTTTGTATATTTTTTTTTAAAATTAGATGATATGGCAATCACATTATCGGAGTAACCCATATATATCTTATTCTTTTCTTTGATGTACTTTACCCTTTTATCCTTTTCTTTTTTGATGTTTTTAACTTCATCGAATTTTTGGGATAGTGTTTTTACTTTAAAGTTCTCTCTAACTCTTTTAGATTCTTTAATTATTTAATATGGTGATTCAATATTTATAGATTTTAAATATATTTTGTGTTTTTCTAATCTTTGAATGTAAGCCTCCCATTTTCTGTTTTCATTTGAAGTCCATCCAATTTCGGAGTGTCCTAATAATCTTGGAAATACTAAATAAGCCAATTCGTCAAAAGAACTTATCGTTTCTGACCAAATTGGCGCTTCAATTCCAAGAATATCAATTTCATTTAAATTTAATTGAGTTGCTATAATTTTCGGATCCCATTCATAAGCATTTTTGACAGATATATATCCTTGCCAGGTTAAACCAAATTTGCTTAAGCTATCGTATTTCATATCAAGATATGCTTTATTAGCTGGTGAATATATTATTTTTTTACTCTTTTTAAGAGCAATAAGATCATCTGCTATTTCAACAGGAAGATCATTTTTTAAATACCAAAATTGAGCAATTTCTGCATTTTTAACCTCATTATTCCAAGTAATGGGTATTTTATTATTGTTATGAACATATGATATAACTGAATCAATAATTTGTATAAAATCTTCCTTTGAAGTTTTATAAGATTCATCTCCCCCAATATGAAAATAAGGACCTTTTGTTAAAAGAGAAATTTCATTAACTACATCTTTTAAAAATGTATATGTTTCTTTTCTTTGAGCACAAAGCGAACTAAATCCAACCTCTGTTCCAGTATAAATTTTAGGACTTATTCCATCACAATTTAATTCTGGATATGAAGCCAAGGCAGCGTTAGTGTGTCCAGGAACATCAATTTCAGGAACTATTGTGATAAATTTATTATGTGCATAATTAACTAGTTCTTTATATTCTTCCTGAGTATAGAATCCTCCATTTGTTCCTCCTACTTCTTTTTCACCTCCTATTGTAGTTAGTTTTGGCCATTTATTAATCTCTATTCGCCATCCCTGGTCATCAGATAGGTGAAGGTGAAGAAAGTTAAACTTATATAAGCTTAATACGTCGATATATCTTTTAACATCCTCTACATCAAAAAAATGACGAGCAACATCCATCATAGACCCTCTATACTCATAACTAGTAAAATCATTTATGATTCCTGTTGGTAGTGTTTTGATATTATTTTTAATATCAGAAAAAATAACTACTTGCTTTAAAGTTGTTAAACCTCTAAATAAACCTTCCTCACTATTTGATTTAATTTCTATTCCTTTTTCATTAATTCTCAGCTGATAAAATTCTTTTGATGTTTCTGAATTAGGATTTAATTCTAATTTAATATATTTTAAGTTATCATTTACACTATTATTAATTGGTATTTCATAAGATGTTTGTTCTTTCCAAAAATTTTTAAAATCATTAAGAGCAACATTAATCCTTTCAGATTTAACTTTTATTTGAATCGAACTCAAATCATTAATTAAAAGAAATGAGTTTGAACTTTCAATTTCTTGAGCTAGGGGAATAAAAGGAATATCCTCTAATTTTTGATTAGACTTTTTTGTGGTTGTAGAACAAGCTAAAAAGAGAAAAGAAACTACTCCTAAAGTAGCAAATACAACAATTAAGAATTTTGAATACCTCATCGTTATAGGTTTTGACATAAAGAAATAAAAATAACTAATTTATAATTAAGAAAAAAAATATATACTTTAAAAAAGGAATGGGGAATAGATCCTTCTGAAAATAATAGTTGGACAGACTTTAATAGTATCGAAAAATATGTTATAACAAGTATTACAGAAAAACGATCCCCATTATGTTGGCAAAAATATAAAGATACATATGTGGCTTTTTTTATTGTTTGGTGGTAGTTTTGTTTAAATAAAAAAGCTTCGAATTATCGAAGCTTTAATTTTTCATAGCAATTTTTAATAAATTAATTAGGCATAACTACTGTATTAATTACATGGATTACTCCATTACTAGCCATCACATCTGTAGCTATAATTTCACTATAATTACCGTTTTGGTCTTTCAACCAAATTTTATCATTTTTTTGCTCAACTGTTAAAACTTCACCATTTAATGTTGTAAGCTTTAAAGTTCCTTTACCTTTCTTTAAAGCTTCAACTACATCGCTTGCTACCAATTTTCCTGGTACAACATGATACGTTAAAATATTTGCTAATGCCTCTTGATTTTTTTTCTCTAATAAAGAATTTAAAGTTTTAGAATCAATTTTTGCAAATGCAGCATTTGTTGGAGCAAAAACGGTAAAAGATCCATCACTTTGTAAAGCACTAACTAAATCAGCAGCTGTTAAAGCAGCTACTAGCGTAGAAAAATCCTCATTCCCAACAGCAACGTCTACAATTGTCTTTTGCGCAACTGTTTTTTGAGTCAATGTTAATGACATCATAATCGATAAAATAAATACTAATTTTTTCATAATAATTTGATTTTTTTTGTTGAGCAAAACTAACCATTTGTTAGACATTACATTTTTTTTATGAAATATTTAACATTAAAAGCGAGCAAGTATTAAAGGAAGTATAAGCTAATGTATAATTAACTTGAATTATGAAGAGGAATAAATTTATAATTCAAAGCGCAACCTAAAAGTTAAGAATCGGGCTTGTATAAAAATTCGAGATTCTGATACAAAAAGATTGGTAGCGGTGTTACTAACTTTTGAGTCGATATCTAATAAATTAGTTGCTACAACTTCAAATTCCCATTTAGTATCCCTGTTTTTCCTGTAGGATATAGAAGCATTCCAAGTCTGAAAAGTATCACTATTACCACCTCTTAAGCTTTGAGTAGTATAGGTATAATCTGTTTTAAGAGTAACCGATTTCCATATATAAGCATCAAAATCTAGAGAGGGAGCACTGGTATAAAACGTAGTTTCATTTGGACCTTGGTTATTTGTAGAGACCGTATACTTATATTTTAAGCTAACATTTGGTGCTTTTTTGAAGTTTGTGCGCAGACTTGGAGTATAGCTTCTTGTAAATCCTGTATTTACAGATCTTCTAGAGTCGATTAATTGATTTATTTTGCTATAATTAAAACTTAAATTTACAGATGCTATTAATTTTCCAAAAGTACGTTGAATACGTCAAAAGGCAGTAGAACTTTCATCTGCAAAATTAGAATTAAAAAAAGTACTTGTACTAATTACATTTTCAAAAGAAGTGATATTTCTAATTTGATCTATATTTTTCGAATAAGCCAAACGCGCAAAAACATTTGTATAATTAAACAGATTAAAACTAGAATAAACTAAACTTAGGTTGTGAGATAAAGCATTTTGTAATTCTGGTTCACCAAATTGAATAGTACTAAAATTATTTAAAACCAATCCTTGTGCTAGCTTTGTAACATCTGTAAATTGGTTTTGCATATTATAAATAAGCGTTAAGCTTTCACTATTTTTAAATTGTACTCGTGTTTCAAAATCAGGCATTATTCTAAAAAAATCATCTTTAAACTTCTGACCAAACTGCGTATTATTATTCCCATAAGAATGTAATGAAAAACCAGGTGTTATTGTAAACTTTCCTATTTTTACACGATAGTGAGCACCTAAGTAAAGGTCCTTAAAATTATATTCAATATCATTGATAGCTAAACCACTGTTAAATGTTGGAGTTGGATTAAACACTAAACCATCATCTAAAAATTGAAACAAATTAGAATTAAATTTTTGATGACTAAAAATAGACCCAAAAGTTACATTAAGATTACTTTTTGGATTAATAATATAATAATAATCAATTTTAGCATCTAACTGACTTGATTTTATACGCCTATCTTGACTAATATTATAATCCTGCTGATCTTCGTCTAAACCTATAGATTCTCCGGTGGATTCATAATTTTCTTTATCTTCTATTATTGCATTATAAAAAGGATCTTCATCTTTAAGTAAATGCTGTGCTTCAAAAGCAAAAATATTAGTTTCGTTTAGTGTATAATAGTAATTTAGATTTTGATTGATACTAAAGGGTGTTGTTTCATCTAACTGACTTGTATTCCCAATAACAGAAGACACTAAATTCTGGTTTTGTGAATCTTTTGAAATTCGACTTAAAACATCGTAACCCATTTGATTGTTTCCATTTGGTTTATAAGAAGCACTTAATTTCAACAATCCTTGATCAGAACGTTCGTTACTTGTCTGCTCTGTTAACTCATCAGGTATTCCTAAATCTGAATCTGTAAATTGCTTAACAGTTCTTTGCTTAGAATCAATAAGGCTGCAATTATAAATCGCAAAACCACTAATATCTAATGCATTGTTTAGCGACCAACTAAAATTTGAGGCAGCAATTATATTTTCTACAGATAAAGCATTATTTTGATTGGTTAAAAAATCAAGGCTATTACTTCCTAAATCTATATTCGTACCACTACCCCTGCTTGGCAATCTAAAGCCTCCTCCAAAATTTCGAAGATCTCTTGGTGTTAAAACTAATTCACCAATATTATTAATGTCGCCAATAAAATTGAAAGTAACTTTAGGAGAATAATAAAAGAGCTTAGGCTGCAATAAATAGAGTCCTTTATCTTCTGCTGTATAACCTCCACCTGAATTAACAGAACCAAACCAAAAATTTTCTTTCCCTTCTTTAAGTTTAATGTTTAAAGCAAAATTATCCTTATTATTTGTTACACTGCTTAATTGTCCGACTTCGGAGTAATTTCGCAATACCTGTATCTTATCTACCGCATTGGAAGGAATATTTTTAGTCGCAATTTTAGTATCCCCATCAAAAAAATCCTTCCCATTAACCATCAATTTATTAACAACCTTCCCTTCTATTTCCACCTGACCTTCTTCGTTAATTTCTACACCAGGTAATTTTTCTAATACATCTTCCAATTTCCTTTCAGAACCATTTTTAAAAGAATCTGCATTATAAACAATGGTATCTCCCTTTATTGTAACTGGCATTTCATAGGTTAGTTCCACTTCATCTAAAGCGTTATCGGCTTGTAGTAAAAAATCTCTTGTTATATTAGATTCTTTTGTGCTAATAATTTCTTCGAAGCTATTCATACCTATATAACTAACTTGAAATTTATAATTGGTATTTTTTTCTAATTCAAAGGAATAATAACCTCTTTCATCGGTAATGGAGTAAGAGTCTAATTTATTTGTTTCTTGATCTAAAACAATAATATTTGCTAATTCCAAAGGGTTACCAATACTATCTTTTACAACACCATCAAATTTAATCTGAGACAAAAGTGTATTTATTGAGCAAATAAATAATATTAGGAATGTTTTTTTCATTTGTTAATTTAATAAACTGCTTGAATTAAAAATTATGCAAATTTAATTTCTTCTACCTCTTTGCCTACCTCTGTTATTTCTCATTTCTTTCATTTTTCCAGAAATAATTTCTTGATATTCAGTTTTAGAAACAATCTTCCCTTTTTCTGGAGCTTTAATTTTGGATCTCTCCCCTGGGTTCATAATTATTTTTGAACACAATATGGTCGTATTGTCTACACTCACTTCTAAAATCAATCCTGGAAGTCCCCAGTACTCTAAAGGTCCTTGACTCAAAGGGATTTGAGGAGAATACCAAGCTACCACTTCAGAAAGAATAAGCGCTTCCTTTTTAATGGAATCATTAATTGAAGCGGTTGTTTTTGAGTTATTAGTTATTGAATCCGTTGTTTTTGAATTATTGTTAGCATTCAAACTATCCCAAGAAAAATCATACCAAGAAAGATCAGAAGTAGGAATAGAAGCAGTTGCTTTAAAACAGATGTATTTTCCTATTTGCTTAGTTTCAGAACTAGTTACCCAATCAATAGCGAGTAAATCGTCTTTCACTAAAAATTGTTTACCATAAAATTCTTGTTTCTGTAATAACTCTTTGGTCTTTATATTTTTATATTGCTCACCAGGAGTGAAATTTTTTCCCCAACTATCTGTTGCTCCCGAAATAGCATCTACCTTTTCATCTTCTTTAAAAACGGATTCTTCCTTATTAAAGGTTAAGATATAAGTCTTCTCTAACCTGTTTTTTAAACGTTCCTGTATTTTCTTTTTTCGAGCTTCACTCATGGTAGCACCAAAACTACCTAGTTCCATAGTAGATTTTGAAAAATAGTAAGCCTTACCCTGAAAATCCTGAGCTAATAATAGCATTGGAAGCAGTATTGTTGAAAATAAAATACTCTTTTTAAAAAATGAATGTTTCATATTGATGTTATTTATTGAATTTGTGGTTTAAATGTTAAAAATGTTACATTTTTTGATGAAATAAAAATTAATATCAATTTAAATATTTTATATTTTTAACATAATTAAAATAAATCGCTATGTGGAGAACAGTACTATTTCTAATTTTCACCCTTATCATTGTGCCAATCTTAACCTTTAATTTTGATGTTCCTTTAACCGAACTCCAGCAATCTACATTAAAAACGTTGTTATATGTATACGGAATTGCAACAGGTCTTTGTTTTGTTGTAAGCTCTGTCACTAAAAACTATAGTCAAGTAGATAAATTATGGAGTATTATTCCTATTCCCTACGTCTGGATTATTGCCTGTAATACAGATTTCGAGCCTCGCATTGTGCTCATGGCTTTCTTAGTTAGTATTTGGGCTTTTCGTCTAACTTACAATTTCGCTAGAAGAGGTGGTTATTCATGGAAAATTTGGACTGGAGAGGAAGATTACCGGTGGGCTATTTTAAAAGCTAAACCAGAATTTCAATCACAATGGAAATGGTCGGCTTTCAACTTATTTTTTATTTCAGCATATCAAATGGCCCTTATTTTATTTTTTACGTTACCTGCTTTAAAAGCCATGGAAAGTAATATACCAATTGGTATATTAGATTGTATCCTTGCAAGCATTTTTGTGGCACTAGTGATAATGGAATATATAGCTGACAATCAACAGTATTATTATCAAGAAGAAAAATACCGCCAAAAAAAGATAGGAAAAGTAGCCAACTTCTATAAAATTGGGTTTACTCATACTGGACTTTGGGCTTATATGAGACATCCTAACTACGCAGCCGAACAGGCTATATGGGTTGTTTTTTATTTCTTCTCCGTAATTGCTACTAACATTTGGCTAAATTGGTCAATAGCTGGGGCATTATTACTTGTATTACTTTTTAAAGGTAGTTCCGATTTTAGTGAAGAAGAAACTGAGAAAAAATATCCACTTTATAAAAAATACATAAAAGAAGTAGGCCGATTTATTCCTTTTAAGAAAAAATTTAAAATTTAGTCCATACTGAAAATTAAGAAAGTCTCTCAAAACTTAAAGGCTTTTTTAGTGTGCGGGTGGGGATACTCAAATTGCAATACCAGAAGATAACAACGTATATAATTAATTGTTTATTAGTATTTAATGATTACCAGGGGAATTTTAACGAATTTCCTATACACTTTTTCTTTTTGCTATCTTAGTACTAACCAACTAACCATAGACAAACCGTTGTATACTATTGCAGACAAAAGCCATTGAAGAATAGTCCAATTAAAACAGCTTATAACAAAACCTAATTTAAATAAAAAAAGGCAATTTAGCCAAAACGTTGTGCTTCATGCAAAAAAAAATTTCAAAGTAATTAAACTCTCAATTTCAGGTATTCCAAACAAAATATATTTGATTTAAATGATTATGAAATCTCGTTTGAATATTTGAATAAGGAACCAAAAAAGAACTTTTGTGTTTTGCGTGAAACTTTGAACACCTGGAATTATAGGTTCAGATGATGATTGGAACTAGTAAAAAAAAAGCTGATTAAGTAATTTATTTCAACAAATTTTTGTTTTAAAAATAATTAATTTTAAAAAAGAAGAACTACTTTTAAAGACCACTTAATAAATATTAAATAATACAAAAAAAATAAATACGATTATATATTATGAATAACAAAACCAGTGTTTTTGGAAGTAGCTATGCAAGATCTTTCGAAAATCTATTTCCTAATACATTTGTATTCCCAGCTTCAACAGCTATGGGATTAAATAACCCTAATTCTCAAAGTAAAGTAAATAAAAAAATTTGCTCCAAACTCAATTCGCTCCAGAAAAGCTCTAATGTGATTTTTTTTTTTGGCACTGTTGATCTAAATTTTGTTACAAATTACAAATACAATTTAATTGATAATTTTAATTGTGAAAAATATATTATTAAATCTGTTAATCACTATATAAATTTTATCAAAAATAATATTAAACATTTAAATGTTTTTATTTGTGAAGCTCCAATTTCGCATATTACAGATGAAAATTTAATTAAGATTTTAAAGGTTTATGAAAATCAAAGAGATAATAGTTGGATAGAATCAAAAATAACTAAAGTAATACCCTACGAAATCCGTAATAAACATATATTATTGTTTAATAAAGAGCTTAAAAAACTATCTGATATTAATGGTTTTAAGCTGCTAAAAATAAATAAATATTTTAAAAATCCTGCCGGAGACTTAAAAATACCTTCAAAATATATTAGGAAAAATAAGTTGGACCATCATTTAAAAAATAACATAGTTGAACTGTATTTAAAATCCTTAAAAACTTTGTGATTCTTTTTTAAATTTTATCATTTTTAAAATGTAAGCCAAAAATAATCATTAATTACTTTCAAATAACTGTTGATATTTTAAAAAGAAAAAACCAATTTTATGAATAAAAAATTTACCATCTTTGGAAGTAGCTCTGCATGTTGTTTTGAAAATTTATTCCCCAATACTTATAAATATCAAGCCTCCACTGCAAAGGGTTTAAACAATATTAATTCTAGAAGTAATGTAAATGAAAAAATTTGCAATATAATAGACTTACTTAGTGAAAATTCTGATATAATATTTTTTTTTGGTGAAGTAGATTTAAGTTTTGTTATTAATTATAAATTTAATAAAAACAATAAATTTAATTGTGAAAAATATATTATTGAGGCTGCTGAACACTATGTAAATTTTGTAAAAAAAAACACTGAAAATATGAATATTTATATTTGTGAAGTCCCTATTTCGCATGTTAAAGATCAGTTTTTAATTAAAATTATAAATTCATACAAGAAACAAAAAATAGACAGCTGGGAACAATCAATAAATCCAAAGGTGATTCCTCATAAAATTCGAAATCAATACATCCTATCATTTAATAGTGAGCTTGAAAGATTGTGTAAAATAAACGATTTTAAGTTTTTAGAAATAAATAAATATTTTAAAAATTCTTTAGGGCATTATGAAATACCATTAAAATATATTAAAAAAAACATATTAGATCACCACCTAAAAAATAACATAGTTGAATTATATTTAAACTCCTTGAAAATTTTAAAGTAAAATATTAAAAGATACTAATGTTAAAAAAATTGAAAAGAAAAATTTCTTCAGTAAAGATTTACAAAATTCCTTGGATTGGTAAAAATAACATCAATATTGAAGAATACAGGTATCAAACTATTGATTTAACAATACCTGAAAAGGCGAATGCACATCTTTTCTTAATCGATTTATTAGTTTTCGATCACAGACCTTTTTTGGGAATTTTGAGTAGTGACGAAAAAGATAAATTAGAGCGATTAATCTCCCCTGTAGAGCAAGAAACCAGAACAAAATCACGTATTGCATTGCGGTTAATTTTAGCAGAATATTTAAACACTTCTCCTTCAGAAATCGTATTTTTATATGGTGAAAATGGTAAACCTATATTAAAAATACCTTTAAAAAAGATTTCATTTAATATTTCTCATTCTGCAAATAATTTAGCTATTCTAATAGACTCGCATAAATCTATAGGGATAGATATAGAATCTGAATTAAGACCAAGTAAAGTTGGTATCCAATTAGCAAAACGATTCTTTCACGAGAAAGAAGTTAGTATACTTCAAAATGCCAAAAGTGAAGAACAATCAATATTATTTAGTTGGATATGGTCCTTAAAAGAGGCTGTACTGAAATCAACAGGCAGAGGAATGTTCTCAATTGATACAGCCCCAAATTTCTCATTTTTAATTCAACAAAAAATACATTTCAACCTTCAATTTTATAAGACAAAGGAATATGTTGGTTTTACGCTTCGCACAGAAGATTTCTGGCTTTCAACTGCCGCTATGGATCAAGATTAAGGTGTTGAATATTCTAAACATTGTTGTTCGATAATTAGTCTAGTATTCTCGGCTCCATTTAAGTTAAGGTCTTTATCTACAGGATTAAAATTCAATGCATTTTTAACAGCTTCGGTTAATTCTTTTTTACTTAATTTTTCAAAATCTGTAGTTTCAACTAATCCTTCTTTTTGCAGCTTAATTGCTCTAATTTCTTGCTCTCTATTACTTTCGTTGCAATAAGGAATTATTAATGCAGGAATTCTACTACAAATTACTTCCATTAAAGTATTGTACCCCCCCATACTAATTGATAATTTTGCCTTTTTCCATACATTAGTTAAGTTTTCAACTGACCGAAGCAATACAATACCAGGTTCATTTTTTACCAATTCTTGCAATTCAATCCAATCGCCTTTTGGAAATATAGGTCCAGCAATAACCTTTAAACTTATGCCTTCTCCAAATCCAAATTTCTTAAAAGAACATACCATTTTTGTAATAAATGGCGATGCTATTTTTCCTCCTCCAGCAGATAATACAATTTCGTTAAAAACCGTACGATCAATCTTTGTCTGGTATTTTTCATCAGTAACATATCCCGTATAATAAACTGGAACATTCATTCTACTTAAGTGTGGACAGGTTTTGTTTAATGTAATAAAATTTTCATCTCCATGAACCAAAATACTACTATAGTACTCATTTATCATTTTAGTACTAAAGTCTTGATGTATTTTCTTAGTCGTACTTGTAGGCTCTAAAATATCACGTAAACTGCAAACAACAGTAACGGGTTTATTACTAAATTTTGTTCGTTTTAAAAGAGCTAATAAGTCTCCTATAAATTGAATTTTTCCAAATGGAAAATACTCCGAAACAAAAACATCAGGTTCAATTTCATTATAAATCCTCATGATTTTATTTTGTCTTGATTTCATAACCTTATAAACGGGTTCATCGCTCTCAATTGCTTCAAGACATTTATTCAAATTCAATCCTATTGGCGGAAGTTGAACAAAATTAATACCATCTGGAACACTTAATCCCTTAGGAAAATCACCACCAGAAACCAAGGTCACTAGGAAGGTTTTTTTTAAAGAGTTAACCAATGCAAAAGAGCGAACTAAATGGCCAATACCAATAGAATGTTGACAGTAAAAAAGGAGTGTTTTTTGCATATAAATTAGTTATAATGAGCTTTGTTTTTTTTTAGAATTGTTGAAAATAGAGAGATAAATTCGGCAGCTTCTTCCTTTGGTTCTGGAACACTTTCTCTAGCCATTTTTCCGATTTGAGTACCAGTATTATTGAGTGCTAACTTGAGATTGTTTTTCCAATCATCGTTAGTACTGCACAAATAACCATTTTCACCATGATTTATTAAATCTTTAATTCCTCCAGTTGGAGAGGCAAGAACGATTCTTTCACAAGCCATAGCTTCGAGAACAACATTGGGCATTCCATCGTATTTAGATGGCTGAAAAACTACATCACACAGAGAATATGCTATTGTCAACTCTTCAATTTGATTAATGTAAGGAATAACAGTAACATAGTCTGGCAGTTGTTTCTGAATGGAGCTTCTAACTTTGCCAACAATTATAGTTTGTACATTTTGTAATTCACCTTTTAAATGATCTAAAAGCTCTAGCCCTCTTGAAGCCTTAAATTCTCCAAATAAGCCGACAATAGCTCGATTACCTAGGTTCCATTTTTGTTTGTATTCCTTTACTAATTTCTTTCGGTTGTAAAAAATAGATTTATCTACAGAATTTGAAATAAAGTTAGCCTCCACTCCTAACCAAGTTCTTACCTTCTCTTTCATCTCTGAAGAAACGGTTGTGATTGCCGTAGCATTCTGTGCTACGAAATTCAACTTTGGTGCATGAAATGAAGAAAAAAAATCTCTATTAATATCATTTCCACGAAAACAAGCGATAACAGGAATATCTAAAAACTTTGCTGCAGCAGTAGCGCAGTATGCTGCAGAGCTCCCATAATATCCTACGACTAAGTCTGGAGTCTCTGTTTTCATTTTATCTATTACTCTTTGGGTCCATTCTTGCATCATAGATCCTGTAAGTAATTCCTTCATCATCATCATTTCTGACTTTGAAACCCCATTTTCGGCTTCAAAATCTGGACAGAAAAGTTTAACGTCTAACCCATTGCTTTTTAAATAATGAACAACGCGTTGAATAGAACGAGATACACCACCTATTCTATTTGGGTTAGGAACTATATATAATATTTTCATTTTTAAAAAATTTCGAGGTTGTGTCTTTTCTCTTCTGCTATAGTGCTTGCTTTATGATGCCCTGGATAAATTACGGTATTATCAGGAAGACTAAATAGCTTCTTCGAAATACTTTTCTGGATCTCTTCAAATGATCCAAACCAATCTGTTCTACCAATTGTTCTGTACATCAATGTATCACCTGTCATAAGTTGATTTTCCCATTTTAAACATACGCTTCCAGGAGTGTGACCTGGAGTGTGGATTACTTCAAATTTCGTTTTACCAATTACAATCTTATCATTATCTTTCCAGAATAAATCAGGTTGTGGTAAAACTTCCTCCTTGTATCCAAATTTGGAAGCTTCTTCTACAAAAAGATCGTATAAAAATAAGTCTTCTTTATGTAAATAAATCGGAACATTAACATATTGAACTACCTTACGTAATCCCAAAAGGTGATCAAAATGAGCATGTGTAAGAAAAATAGCCTTCCAAGTGATCTCTTCCATATTTAATTGTTCTAGAAACTCCAATGCTCCCTGACCAGGATCTACAATTACCCCCCACTTTTCTTTCGAATTAACGAGAAAATAAGTGTTCTCAACAAATACGCCAGTCACAGATTTAAATACATTTACCATTTACATCTCTTCTATAATTTTCTCTGATTCCTTTTCAATTTCAGTTTTACTCAACTTAAATTTATCTTCTCCTCGTAATGTCACAATTTTCCAGTTTTTCAAATCCCAAGTTAATTGATGATGTGCAGCGTAGTGTTTCTTCTGATTCGCATAAGCTGATGTTTCAGTAGTAATTGCTCTAAAAGTCATTCCCATTCTTCTTGTATCCGACATATTACCTTTACTACCGTGAACACATCTTTCACAAAAAACAACAAATTGCCCAGGTTTTAAAGGCATCGGGACAATTTCAGAATTGTTTAAATCTACATCCATTGCGAATTGTGATGAATAAAATTTATCTCCTTTACCAATTGAAATTTTTCTCATTTTAGAATGTGATCCTAAAATAAACTCTATGCATCCATTCTCCAAAGTTGCAGGATCAACTGCAATCCATACAGTAAGTTGAAAAAGATCGTTTTTATTTTTTGTATGAAGAATTGGCTGTTTATAATCTTCTGACATGTAAGTTGATTCTTGATGCCATGGAATTGAAGCTGCTCCAGGTGGTTTATTAAAAACATGAGACCGCCATAATAATATATTTGGACTTAACAATTGAGCCAAAACTTCTGTTATCTCAGGTTTTTTAAACATCTCCATTATAAATGGGGCATCTAAATGTCTATCTCTAACAGTTTTAAATCCAAATGTTTTTGAATCTATATCAAGTTCATTTTCAAGTTTTGTGCGAAAAATTGACATTTGATCTTCTGAAACTAAAGTTAAGGGACCTAAAAAACCATTCATATGAAATCCCTTTATTTGTTCAGGTGTTAATTTGAATTGATCATCAACGATTGTCTTTGGCTGATCTGTTACTATTTTATATTCACAAGGTTGATCCAAATAAACTCTCGTAGCAAAAGATGAAATATACGTCCACAACATTGAATATGTCCAGTTGTTCATAATTTGCTGAACTCGATTTGAAAACCATTTCGAAGGAAGATGTAAGACTTTAATTAACAGCACATAACTCATAAACAGTATTGTTACAAGTTTTTCTATAAACTTTTTTATTTTCTTCCTCATGGTTGATTAGTTTAATATAATAAATGATTTATTCTGCAATACTGTGAATAGCCGTTTGATTAAAAATATGTTCAAGTTCGAATTCTGGCAGAATCATTTCGTCAGAATTTCCCCAAGGTCCATCTCCAGCGATCACTTCTGAAGTTTCATTGCTTCCTTGGCGAATTTCACGCAAGAAAAAAGCACACCCTTCATCTGGATGAATTGGTCCAATTCCTTGACTTTTTAATAGTCGAATAACCATTGGGGATGCCATTCCTATCATACTCCAGGGTCCCCAATTAATGGTAAGCGTTCTAGTGTTCGACCATTTTTGATGTAAATACCAAGCAAAACGATTCAATACCTCATTAGCTGCAGCATAATCCGTTTGGCCTTGATTTCCAAATCGTCCGGATACAGAACCGAAAAACACCAATAATTTTAAGGATTCTGGACGCAAATATTTGAATAGTAAAAATGCTGTATCCACCTTTGTATCAAACACATTATTGAAAGAGGCGATTTTTTTTAATTCTATATGATCATCTTCTATAATTCCTGCTCCATGAATTACGGCATCTATTCTTCCATAAGTACTATAAACATATTCAATCAGTTCTTTGAATGCTTGATCATCCTTTACATCTAAAGAAAAATATTCTACATCAACGCCCTGCTCAATTAATAGATGAAATGATTTATTTATACCTCCTTCATTTATAATTTCTAAATCAATCGATTTTGACCTACCTACAACTATAAGCTTCATACCAGGAACCATCATTGATTTAGTAATCTCAGCTGTAATTCCCTTTGCTCCACCAGTTGCTAACACAACTGAATTCTCATCTAAACGATGATCTTCTGAACTATCTTGATTTTCTAATTCAGCGGCAACAGGATAGAAAACTACCCGTTCACCATTTGGATAACCAATTTCAATCTTTTCGCTCGTATTCGCTAATTCACGCACAATTCGGTATGCAACTTCACTTTCAAGCAGTAAACTATCAAAATCTAAAACTTTAATATCAATATCAGTGTGTTCTTTAACAAGTGCTTTTAACATTCCAGCATTCCCTCCTGAACAAGGAAGTCCATTTGAAGGTTTATTCTTTCTACCAAAATAACCTCCAAATGAAGAAGTTGTTATCACTTTTTTGATTGGAAAATGAATTGCTTTCTCATCTTCAAGCGCAGCAAATCGCAGAACTTGAAACAAACTTTTTGATTGGATTTGCGTTAGGTTTTTCCATCCTTTCAACTCTTCTGGCATTGAGATTTTACTCAAAGGCGCACAGTGAATCACACTTGAAATTTCAGGATATTTTTTAAATAAAATCAAAAGTTCTGCTTCCAAAAGATCAAATGAAGCCAAAATATCTTCACCTAAAACAATAGGAGTTCCGCCGAAAGATTTAATCTTCTTTGCTGCCAAATTTGCTATATTTCCCGAATCAGAAGTTATAAGGTGAACCCCTGTTAATACTGGATTTCCTTTAAATGGCAATTCCTGTATTACGGACTCCATAACAAAACGTGCACACGTTTCTTTATTTGTATCATTTTTAATTGCTACAAGAGGAATTTTATTCGTTTTTGAGGTTTCGGTAACTTCGCCCAGCTTTTGAACAATTTCTTTATTGAAAGCGATATTTAAAAATTCATTGATTGATTTCGCTCGCATTAATTGTGGCATAAATCCTTGAAGTTTTCTTTCATGATCTATTGATAATTCTTTCAAAACCTTATCAAGTACTTCCATCCGTTTGATTGAGTCAATTCCCAACTCCGCTTCTAAATCTATATGTTCAGTCAGCATATTTAAAGGATACCCTGTTCTTTCACTGATAATAGCAATCATTTTCGCTGCAACATCATCTCTATTTACAGATTTCTCATTTTCAATAAATTGAGTTTTGGTTCCCTCTATTTCATTAGAATCAATCTCCTCATTTATAAGAGGTATTTGATCCATTTTTACTGCAGCTAAAGGAATATCAGTATTATTTATTTGTTGATCTAGAATCGGTTCTCCTTTTAAAAAAAGCTCCATCATTGTTTCTTGACTTGCGAGAAATTGTTGCATTGTTTGTTGATAAGATTGATAGCCCGCAAGTAGCTGATCGTTAGTATTCAATTGACCAGAAGCAAGCGATAATTTTAAAACTTCAACAGATTTAATTTCTTTTCTTTTTGTTGCATCAATAAGCGGTGAAATCCCTGTGATAGCTATATTTTCATCAATTTTTCGAACACCTCCACCGTGTAATAAGACAGTTGCATCACTATGTGTTTTCTTTTTAGATTCTTTAATTGCTTCGGATAGATTAAGAAATTCGCAGTTTCTCCCTTCAAATAAACTCTCAATATTCAAATTATATCCATCTGCAAAAACAGCACCAACCGCGCTTAAAATTCCTTTCATTCCACCACCTTGACCTTCAACGGCTATTGCTTTATATGATTTACCTTCTAGAATTTGATCAATTAATCCAGTTAATACGTTATTCGGACCAACTTCAAGAAATAGTCGAACTCCGTCTTTGTACATCTGTTCTATTTCATTTAAAAAATGAACAGGACTCAAAAGGTGTTGATTTAATAATTTACCTATCATCTCTGAATCTTGAGGATAAACATTTCCAGTAGTATTAGAATAAACAGGGATTTTAGGGCTATTAAAAGACAAGCTACTTATAGCCTCTATTAACGGTTGTTGAGCTATTTTAAAAAACGGAGTATGAAATGGACCTGCAACGGCGATTTCCTTTACCTTTATACCGTTCTTTTTTATTTCAGCCATTGCTTCATAAACAGCATTTCTTTCACCTGAAATAACGGTTTGCTTTGGAGAATTTAAGTTTGCAATATAAACATCAGTATTCAAATAAGAGGAGATTTGTATTGGAGTTCCAAAAGCAACAGCCATTGTTCCATCTACCTCGCAACTGCCAGCCATTATTGATCCTCTCTTTTGAGAAATAGTAAACAAATCGTTTGAACTCAGAACCCCTGCGGCATGTAACGCTGTAAATTCCCCATAACTGTGTCCTGCAACAACTTCTGGCTTAATCTCTAATGATTTCAGAAAATTCAAATATCCCATTGATATTGTACCAATAGCTGGTTGGGCATTTTCGGTCGCTCTTAATTTATCCTGCCAATAATCCGTTGTTTCTTGATTTAATGAAGCTTTTGGAAATAGTAATTTATCCATCTTAATAGCTCCATTCAATTGATCATTGGCTAAATCAATAACTTCACGCAATTCCTTAATATACAAGGTGTTTTCTTGAGCCATATTGGAGTATTGTGATCCTTGTCCTGGAAAGACAAATCCTAATTTTCCTTTAGTCTCTTCTGAATTTAAGTTCAATGTAATTTGAGGTGGAAGTAATATATTTCCATCTTTTTCAGATAAGTTCAGCGCAACTCTTTCCAATAGATGTATGAGACTTTCCTTATTCTCAGCCACAATACTAAGCTTCACCTTTAAGTTCTTTTTAGTTTGACTTTCACAGAATGAGATAAAGGATAAATCTTTAAGTGAGTTGGTCAGTCCATCTTTTAAAGCTGCCGCCCAACCGTTCACTGTTTTAAGCATTTCATCACTCGTTAACGCTTCAAATATGAACAGTTCAGCTGGCCATTTTTCATGCCCAATCAAATTTTTCTTTGTATTATTTCTATATTCTTCAATAGTAACATGTGTATTTGTTCCCCCAAAACCAAAAGCACTTATTCCTGCTCTTCTAGGATGAATAGCATCCTTAAACCAAGGTCGAGCTTCTTCTAGAAGATAAACTGGTGTCGTGTTATTTTTTAATAAATCAATTGGATCACCGTTCATAGGATGGGGTGCTAAAGTTTTATAATGTAAAGACAATGCACTTTTTATTAAACCAACAATTCCTGCTGTAGTTTTGGTATGACCAATTAAGGACTTTACCGACCCAACAACACAAGAATTTTCATTCGCACCAGCATTTTCAAGAACATTATTAATTGACGTTAATTCAACTTTATCTCCAAATGAAGTTCCTGTACCGTGTGCTTCGTAACTTCCTAATGTTGAAGGTGAATAACCTGCTTTTAGATAGGCTCTGTTAAGTGCTTTTTCTTGACCTCCAGAACGAGGAGCAGTAAGGCCTAATCCTTTCCCATCACTTGAGTTCGCTGCTCCTTTAATTACACAATAGATTTTATCACCATCTCTTTCGGCGTCTTCTAATCGTTTTAATAAAACAACAGCAATTCCTTCACTAATTACAATACCATTCGCATCTTTATTAAACGGCTGTGATTTACCAGTTGGCGAAAGCGCTTGAGTTTTGCTAAATGCTGTATATGAAAATGGAGATTGAGCAATGTCAGCGCCAGCAGCAATTACCATGTTGCTATTTCCATGTTCCAATTCTTTAATTGCTAAGTCAATAGCAGTCAACGAAGAAGCACAAGCCGAATCCACCGTAAAATTAGCACCTCCTAGATTGAATCTATTAGCAATACGTCCTGCCAGTACATTTGTTAAAACACCAGGGAAAGATTCTTCATTCCATTCAGGTAGTCGATCTAAATCTTCTTTTGTGAGCAAATCCATCGATAATGGTGACAATGCTCGAGTAGTGTATTGCGTTTTTAACGTACTACTTCCATCACTTCCAACGATAACGGATGTGTGTTCATTATCAAAACCCCCGTCTCCATAACCAGCGTCATTTAATGCTCTATCAACTGCTTCCAAAAGTAATAACTGAGCAGGACTTATTGATTTCAATGAATGTGGTGGAATTCCAAATTTTAAGGGATCAAAAATAACATCGTCTATAAAACCTCCCCATTTAGAATTTATCTTATCTCGTTTTTTATTATCCTCATCGTAATAAAGTCTCCAATCCCATCTGCTCAATGGCACTTCAGTTATAGCATCAACTTTATTAATAATATTTGTCCAAAAATCATCTGGTGAATCCGCTTTAGGAAGGATCGTTGAAATCCCAATGACTGCAATATTAGAGGCGGTCAACTCTACTCTCTTTTTCTCAGGTAATTCTACTTTTCCAAGTAATTCATTACCTTTTTTGGAGACTTCAACATGCAATTCTTCCATGCTTGTTAATGAATACATCATTGCAGCCACTTCGCCCAGCATAAACATTCCATTATCGTATTGGTCTTTTTCAGAAATTTTAGATAATTCTCCAATCTCATTTCTTTTAATTCCTTTGGATGCAATTCTTAATCGACCCAAAGTCAAGTTATCTAAATCTTTATTTCCTTTTTCTTTTTCAGATTCAAACTCTTGAATAAAAGGGGTATTTGCGCATCGAATAGCGTGACCTGGACCTGTTTCAATTACTGCCGTTGTTTCACAATCAATTGCAGTTTGCTGAAACCTTGGAAGAATTGCACCAGATTCACATACTTCAGATGTAAATAGATAAGCAGTTCCCATTAGAACACCAACCTTAATTCCTTTTGCTGCTAGCTGTCCAGACATTGCCGCTATCATAGAAGCTGACATGTAATTATAAATTCCACCAGCAAACAACACATGAATATGTTCCGCTTCCCCTTTTGGCAATTCAAGCAGAATCTTAATCGCACTTTCCCAAAGGGTAAAGCTTCCAATTGGCCCTACATGACCTCCACATTCGCGTCCTTCAAAAACGAAACGCTTACATCCTTTTTCTAAAAATATTTTCAATAAACTTGGAACCGGTGCATGGATATATGCTGAGATTCCTTCTTCCTCAAACTCTTTAACTTGAGCTATAGTACCTCCTGCTATTAAAGCAAAAGGTGGCTTTATTTTTTTTATCTCATTGAATTGGTGAACTCTTAATTCTTCAGGAACAAATCCTAAAATACCAACTCCCCAGGGCTTCTCTCCAAGTTGACTATGTGTTTCGGCTAGTAATTCTGTTACCGCTTTTCCTGAAATCATGGATAATGCTAAAAATGGTAACCCTCCAGATTTAGCCACTGCATCAATAAAATTAGGTACATCACTAACCCTAGTCATTGGCCCTTGAACAATTGGAAAACGCGTACCGTGAGATACTGACAATTTTGAATTTGGTGCCAAGGGTTTATGTACTTTTGCTTCTTTAATGTTTAGCAGTGCATTTGCCAGTATAGCATTAATTAAACGACCAACTGTTTTGTATTCACTTGCCAATTCATGCGCAAAACCAATTGCTTGCCCTACAGGCCATTTTACTAGGGAAGGATTATCCCAACCAATGCCTTCAGAATTTTTAAACAAAGGATGGTTTATTGTTCTATAATTTCTGTTGTTTTTACTAGTTATAACGGTATCTTCAATTGCTAAATGTTTTATTATTTTTTTCCACTGATTTGGAAATGGCGACTGACTCATCGCTAATAAATGATCATCAATAATAACACCGTTTGCTCCTGCTACAAAACAAGCAGCAGCGGTATGAAATCCTATTCCACCCTGAACGAAAACATCTTTTTCACTCTTATTAATTAAATAAGCTGATAATACAAAAGAGGACTCAGAACCAATACTTCCACCTGATTCATTTCCTTTAATTATTATAGATTGAATATTGTTATCATGGAGTATCCACTCTTGTGATTTTGAAGTAATCTCTCCCCAAATCTCTAAATCAGAATTTAAAATCCAATCAGGAATAGCTACTTTTTCTTTTTTTGTATTTTGTAAATCACTTAGAACAAGAATTAATTTATGGCCAATCAACAAATCTATAAGTACTTTATAAAAACTGATTTTATTCAAAGGAGATTTTAGTCCAATTGTAGAATTTTCAGGAATGGTACTTAAGGTATACTTAAGATTTTCAATTGATCTTTCAATTTTTGAATCTTCGCAATACTCAAGATCAAATAAAGCGATACTATCAGCTTTAACTGTTTCAATAGCCAATGCTGTATTGGATAAATGAAGTGGAGAATATGTGATTACTTTAAACATATTAATTGTTTTGAAAGTTTGTTTGAAAGTGCAGTTCTAATTGTTCTTGGTAGAGATCAACCCATTGATTTTTTTCGCTATCAGGAGACAATGATTTTGCAAAATCAATTGCCCCATTTGATAAATGTTGTGCCATTTCTTTGTTCGTTAGAATTGAAGTAATTGCTTGTGCTGTTGCTTCTGCATCTCCAATTGGCACAATCAATGCATTCTTATTATTTTCACAGTATTCCTCTATCCCATCAAAACCTGCAACAACAATTGGTACTCCAATAGATGCAGCTTCTAACAAAGCATTTGGGAATCCTTCAGATGAAGAAGTACTTACAAAAACATTCAAATCGCTTAAACTTTTAATAACATCAGTTTGATCTAAAAAACCTGTTAAAACAACTTCATCTTGAAGTTTTAAGAATTCAATTTTATTAAGGTATTTTATCTTTAATTGACTATTCGGAAAATCACCTATTAACGTTAAATTGTTTCTTAACAAGACATCTGTCTTATTATAAGATTCAAGTAAGGTTTCAATTTCCTTACACTTTTGAAATTTGCCAAGTGTTCCAATTTTTCCTGAGGTCATCGCATCAACATTCCAAACTGTATCTGAGATCAATTCAATTGAATTTTTGATAAATTTTGATACTACCTCTATTCCACTACTTTGCAGAACAGTAGACAATAGCACTGAGTTTACGGATGTTAAACAAGTGGTCTTTTTCATTACCACTCTAAGTAAGTTCTTCATGGTTGGCTGTGTCCAAATTATTGCATCGCTACCTCGGATACTAGAGATCAATGGTCGATTCTTTTTATTCATTCCAAGACAACACACATAAGCCATTGATAAAAAGAAACCGTGGAAAAGATCAAAATTTAACTTTGCATCTAGTTGACTAATGGCTTTTACCAATGCACTTCCATTATGATTTTGAATATCATTACCAACTGACACACGATATATTAAAGCTTCATTCGCTTCTTCTGGATCAACTATTAAATTTGAAACTATTCCTTGAATAGGTACAATAACATGCATTTCAAACCCTGATGCCGTCAACATTTTAACAACTCTTGTTGCAGACTTTGATAGTCCTCCAACAGTAGGAAAAAACTCTCCAGTAGCAAAACATATTTTATTTTTATGTGTTGGCATTTTTGTCCTATTTTATTTCCGTTTTCAAATTCTTAAGTTGCTTAAACTTTGGATTTGCTCCGTCAACACAAGCTATCCAACTTTTATTTTCCAATTGATGTGCATCAACGTGGTGCATTCCAATTGAATTCCATCCTTTTCTTGATCCTTTTAAAATTGGACTTTCATCCAATTCTCTTTCTTCATAGCTGGTGCGGTTCAAATTTATTATTTTAAACATTCTAACTTTATTTCCATAAAGAGGAACACCGTCCTGAGCCAATCGATAAACGCTTCCGTTTTCTTTTATTATTCTTCCCGCAGGACGACTCGTTTTCATATTATTTTCTATAATAGGATTGGCAGGATGCGAAATCCAATCACCCAACAAAGAATCTGAGTAAAATAAATGAAGGTCTTTCGTTCCTTTAAGAGCAAACATCCACCATTGATCTTCATTATTGAATATTGTTGCATCGGCATAGTTTCCTTTAACTAGTACTTTTTCTTGTCTCCATTTTTCTGGAAATGCATCAGCTTTGTATAATCTAATTTCACCAGCTTGTCGAGTCTCGGGAATCATATATAATTCTTGATTATTTTCAAAAACCATTGGATATGAAAGATGAAATTTTTCTCTCAAAATAATTTTTCTATAGGTCCATTGTATGCAATCCGAACTTATTGCATAGCCAATTTCTCCAAGACCTGACGTGTTATTCAACACTTCAAAATACATATACCATAAATCATTAATTAAAATCATAAAAGGATCAGCAACGAAATCTGCTTTGACGTCCGTAACATCTTCAAATGTAAGCACTGTTTCAGGGGCCTCAATCCAAGGTTCGAGCTTAGATGGAGTTTTACCTCTATAGATAGCAATTGCCCATTCATAACTTATAAGAATTTGTTCTTTCATTCTAATTTTCAGTCACTTCTAATGTTTTACGAAATACAAATCCTATATTTTGAAATAACTGGCAATTGTAGTCCAACTGTACTTTTGGATAATAGTCCATAAAAATTTGTTTAAAAATTCCTTGATCGGCCTTTGGTGCTTGCGGAACTGGTTCTGTTTCAGAGGCCTTTTTAAAAAAATCTAAGCAAAAATCTGTCTTTCCGATAAAGGCTCCACTATTTAAGTATTTGTAATCTGAATCAACCCCTTTAGCACATTTATCCTCGAATTTTTTAAATTTAATAATATTTGGCCAATTCATTAAATCTGCAGAAAAAACTAAATCACAATCGAAATTCTTTAAGAATAATTGTAAAATTATATCTGGATCATCAATTAAGATAGCATCACGAGAATCAACACCCATAATATACTGGGTATCAATATTTTTCAATGCTTCATATGTAAGAGATGGTTTGTGCTTACTGTTTTGCCAATTC
The DNA here is from genome assembly GCA_029268635.1 of Flavobacteriaceae bacterium. Lineage (GTDB taxonomy): Bacteria > Bacteroidota > Bacteroidia > Flavobacteriales > Flavobacteriaceae > Marifrigoribacter. Next base: position 16,422 of record JAQWNL010000045.1, on the reverse strand, counting down.
TCTACACCAGCACCAAGAATCATACAAGGCAACCCAAGATGCTCCATACTTTTTTCAAAAACCCCCATTGCTTCATGACCATTGTTCCAAGTAAATATAGTTAAATCATCTACTAGCTTAATATTCTTTTTCGGTGAGGCAAAAAAATTATCTCGAATTGGTTTCCAATACGGTTTGTTATCATGCGGCCCTTGAGCATGGATAACAAGTGGTTTTGTGTCAAAAGTCAAGTTCTTTACCATTTTAAAGTATTTAAAGAATATATTGTGTTGTTTTCAACCAATTCAATATTGTGATTTGCCAACAGCGTTTTCAATTGTGGATCTAGAAATACTGCCAATTCTTGTTCTCTTGCCAGTAAATAATGTGATCGTGCTTCCAGATTATTATCTACATAACCCGGGTGACACATCAACTCTATTGTTCCATTATTTTCAATTGATCTAAAGGCGCTTAGCGTGTGATTAACTAGACTAGTAATTGTTACATTTTCTCCACACCATTTTTCAAGACATAAATTACTACCTAATAAACCGATAGAATTAAGTTTTTTGGCCATGTTTGAAGACAATGCTCTTGATGGAAGTTTATATTTTTCCGCAATTGCACAATATACTTTAAAAATTTTTGGGAAGCGGTGAACGTTATGATGTGTATCAATATGACTTGGAATAATTCCTAAGTTCAATAAAGCTGCCATTTGAGCTTCCCATTCTTTTTCAATTTCTAGATGATTTACATTTCCTAGTTGTTTCGATTTAGATGGAAAATTTCCTTCTGCATCAATAAGCGATAAAACCTCTTCAGACGGTAATAATGGAGTTCCATCTGTTAATTGAAGATGTAACCCAATTTTACCATCAATACCATTTTTATATTTCTTAATCCAGTCTGCCCCATTCGTACACATCATTGCAGACGTTCGTGTTACAGCACCATCAAGAATACTTTCAGAAATTCCTTTTGTTACACTTTCTGTTAATCCAAAATCATCTGCGCTTATTATTAGTTTCTTCATTTTCTATGACATTTTTTTAGGCCCTGTTGAAGCGAAATCAAAATTCTCGTGGACAAAATTGACAATCTCTCCAAAACTTAGATCGGTTACGTACTCATCGTTTTTCAACATTATTTTATCATACGGCAAATGTCTTTCGAATCTCATATCTACAGATGCAAGCATATGCATAATATCCACTGATGAAAACCCTAAAGTTTCGATCAATAATAAATCATCTTTAATTTCTGTAGCTGGTAAATCATACATCTCTATCATTTCATCTAGAATGTCTTTAATTGCGTCTCTAATTTCAGGTAATGTTCTTTCCATTTTTATATTTATTTTTATTCAGTTTGTGAATATTAAATTAATATTTTATCGAACTAAATTTAACTGTTTCTAACTCTAGTAAATATTTAATTTGATCACTGTTTGAACTTTTAAATCAGTGAGTATATTCTTCATTTTTCAACTTGAGTTTCCCTAATATTTTTTTCCAAATGCCTCCACCTTCGTTTAAAAATTCTGCAGTAAGCGTTTCAGGATTTCCATCACTTAACCTATTCATCAAAAGCGGTGGAATCCATTCGTTATTAAACACTTTTAATCGAAAATTGTTCAACCTCCCGATGCAATTTCCATTAGAATCTATAAACTCAAAATTGCCAGTGATTACTGACGATTCTTTGCTGATTTTGGCTCTACATAATATTGAAATTCCCGCAGAAGGAAATTTACTATACTGATCAAATGATCCCAGATAAAAAGGGAAAATTGCGTAGTCCTTCATTCCTTCTTCATAGAGCCAATAAGCTATCAATTGTCCTGTGCTATCCAACATTGGACCTGGAATAAGAAATTCAGGAGACGAAATCCCTTCAATTCCATTAGATAAATCTGGCATTTTAAATATGGCTTCAACACCTTGATTATTCCAATAATTTATCCTGTGCATACTTTTAAAACAAGTTCCATGAAATAAGTGGTCTTTATAAAAATCACTCATACTTATGGTAGCGCTATTTTTTGTTTCGCCAAGTTCAATAATAGACACCTTGTTTGTGTTTATAATCGATTTTACTTTTCCTTGGAAAGCTGGAATTTTGGAATCCATTTTATCCGTGACATTGTAAACTTTAATATCGACAATTTTCTCACAATCACTAACTTCCAAATTCGCCGTGATTTTCAATTCAATTATATTTCGCTCAAAATCCAACCATTGATTTCCACTTGAATCAAACACTGATAAACAACCATTATTTGGTTTAATTAGTTGTGTTCCTATTTCCGCTAGTAACTCGAGACTAACCGTAAAAGGCACAACGGGTAATGCTCCACCCATGGAATGATCGTTAATTAGTTTTTGTTTAGAGAGATCTAAAGTCCCTATAAATTCAAGGCCTAAGTCCGTCTTTTTATATTTTCCATTCAATAACAAATCATTTATTTCATGAATTATCGAGGTGTCTTCAATTGCTTTGGGTACAGCATTCAATTTATTTAAAAAAGATTTTGTTACAGCATCATTTACTTTTAAAAATTGTTGCATTAATTCTTGATGCCCTTCAAATATTTTTTCGCTATTTATTATTGATTTTGAATCTGTTGCAGCTTGATTATCAACTAAATTGAATTCAATATTTTTTGTGAAATAAGACAAATCGACTGTATGATTATTCACCCATAACTTTGCACACATTTCAATGATCATATCGAGAGCAGAAGTATTTTCTTTACTACAATTAACCATCAAAATATTCTTTCCTTTCAAGGAATCAAGAACAAATCCTGAAAGTCGATTATTAGGACCAACTTCAATAAAAGTTCTTGCTCCTTCTTCGTAAGCTGTTTTAATGGTTTTTTGAAAATCAACAGGTTCTATCCATTGACGCAAAGCTAAATCTCGAATTCCCTCTTCATCATCCGGAAATAATTTAGCATTGACACAGCTATAAACAGGAATAATTCCTTTAATAATTTGAAATTGGCTGTATATAGGGTTTAAATAATCCAATGACTCTTCAAATGCCTTTGTATGATAAGGATGATCCGTAGTCAATTCGAAAACTAAGCCATATCTTTTTTTAATAAATTCAATAACTGATTCACGAGAATCTAATTTTGCAAACACAACTTGTTGTCCTGGACAGTTGTTCATTGCTAGAAAAACATCGTTTGAATATTGGTATAACAATTCATCAATATTCTTTTTAGAAAAATTATTTACGGCTAGATAAACGCCATTTTTATTTTTCAATTGCGGGAATTCTGATAGCAATTGTAGGATTTTTAAAATTTTATCCTTTGAACTAAAGTTTAATATTCCAGATGAAATTAGTGCTGCATTTTCACCATTGCTGTGACCAATCATGGCATCACACTTAATATTCAAAGTATGCAAAATATCGTTAAAAGCTAATGAAGCAATTGATCCTATTGGACCTATTTCAGTAACGCCATAATTTTTTTTTACTAAAAAGGATTCTAGCCATTCATCCTGACTGATTGAATTATTTTTATCAGTTCTGTTGTGAAAATCTTCGAATATGTTCATCCATTTTGAAACAACTTTAAATTTAGATGATGTTCCTGTTAACATTTCTGGAAATTCAGACCCAAACCCAGGAAATAGGAATACCGTTTTTCCAGGTTTTAAATTATGATTTGTAATATATATTTTTTCATTGGGGAAAAATCGGATTGAATCGTTTGATTCCAATATCTTAATAGTTTTTTTTAATTTCTGATCAAGAGTTTTAACATTAGTGATAAGAATTATAAGTCTTATACCAATTTCATGAGGTATTTCTGGAAGAAAATAAGATAGTTGTTGATTTGGATTATTTTTTAAGCGAAGAATAAATTTGCTTATCTGTATTATTAAACCAGATTTACTTTTATCTACAATACAAAAAAACTGATAAGTCTTCATATTTTTTTCAGACTTGGATGTGAACTAAAAAAAATCCTTAACACATTAACGTTAAGGATTATAAGAAATTATTCATTTTATTTGCCTGCAATATGAGCATCTAATGTTCCTATTCCATCTAAAACTGGAATTACTTCTACACGATGATCACCAGACCTATTAAAATCTTTCAAACCACGAGCTAAAGCTGCGTGACTATCTGCATTAATAACCCATACCGTTCCTCCTGAGACAATCCCGTAACAAGCTTCCACTTTTCCAGAATCTAATCCTTTTTGTAACATTTCTTTTGCTTTTTGAAGATTTTCTTTTTTAGCTCCATGAACTAAAGAACCTCCTCTACTAATAACTAAATACTTCATTTTTGTTTATTTAAATTTATAAATACTTGTTTATCTAATTCAAATATAATTTTTTTTTTGAAATAAAAGTAGAGCCACACGAAATTAATAAATATTAAACATTGATTTGTGTTAAGAAATATAAATTATTTTTAGAGATAAATTTAAAATCAAGTCCTTACTAAAATTAAAAAAGCCTCTCAAAACTGAAAGGCTTTTTTAGTGTACGGGCGGGGAGACTCGAACTCCCACGCCGTGAAGCACTAGATCCTAAGTCTAGCATGTCTACCAATTCCATCACGCCCGCTAAAGGACTACAAATATAAAGAAGATTTGCAATTTACAAAGAAACTAGTTCAGAAAAATAATGCTTTTTATTACCTTAGCCGTTCTTCGAAAAACTCATGAAATGAAACGAGCTTGTTGTATTTTTATAAATCTACGAGAATGAACAATAGCGAACAGCATTGACCAAATTATTAAATATATAGAATCATGAAAAGCGCCAAAACATATATTCAAGAAAATAAACCACGATTTTTAAACGAATTAATTGATTTATTAAAAATACCTTCTATTAGTGCCGACTCCAACTACAAAGAAGATGTAATTAATACTGCAGAAGTAGTTAAAAATAGACTTACAGAGGCTGGTTGTGATCTAGTTGAAATTTGTAAAACTCCAGGCTATCCAATTGTTTATGGTGAAAAAATAATCGACCAAAAATTACCAACAATATTAGTTTATGGCCATTATGATGTACAGCCACCTGATCCGATAGAATTATGGGACAGTCCGCCGTTTGAGCCTGTTATTAAAAAAACAGAATTACATCCTGAAGGAGCTATTTTTGCTAGAGGTGCTTGTGATGACAAAGGCCAAATGTACATGCATGTAAAGGCAATGGAGTACATGACAAATACAGGGCAATTACCCTGTAACGTTAAATTTATGATTGAAGGTGAGGAAGAGGTTGGTAGTGAAAGTCTTGGGTGGTTTGTAGAACGCAATCAAGATAAATTAGCTAATGACATCATTTTAATAAGTGATACCGGTATGATTTCTCCAGATGTTCCTTCCATAACTACTGGATTGCGTGGATTGAGTTATGTAGAAGTAGAGGTTACTGGTCCTAATCGTGATTTACATAGTGGTTTATATGGAGGCGCAGTTGCCAATCCTATAAATATTTTAACTAAAATGATTGCATCCTTGCATGATAAGGACAATCACATCACCATTCCAGGTTTTTACGATAATGTAGATGAATTATCTTTAGAAGAACGGGCTAAAATGGGCGAAGCTCCTTTTAGTTTAGATGCTTATAAAAAATCAATTGACATTAGTGATGTTCATGGAGAGAACGGATATACCACCAATGAAAGAAATTCTATTAGACCAACTTTAGATATTAATGGAATTTGGGGTGGTTATATTGGTGAAGGTGCAAAAACGGTAATAGCAAGTAAAGCATCTGCTAAAATTTCGATGCGATTGGTACCTAACCAAAACTGGGAAGACATAACTGATTTATTTAAAAATCATTTTGAAAGTATTGCACCTGGTTCAGTAAAGGTTAAAGTTACGCCACACCATGGAGGGCAAGCTTACGTAACACCTATAGATTGTCTGGGTTATAAAGCTGCTGAAAAAGCATATGAAGCAACTTTTGGAAAGACTCCTATACCTCAACGTAGCGGAGGATCCATTCCTATTGTAGCCTTATTTGAAAAAGAATTAAATAGTAAAACAATTTTAATGGGCTTTGGGTTGGATAGTGATGCTATTCATTCTCCTAACGAACACTTTGGTATATGGAATTACTTAAAAGGAATAGAAACCATTCCAAAGTTTTATCATTATTTCACAAAAATGAGTAGCTAAAATAAAAAACTCTAAATAAATATTTTAGAAGTAAATAGATCCAGAGAATTGAATCAATATGAAAGATCAAAAAATCATTAAATTATTTGAAAAATCTTTAAATAAAACCGTAATTAAAATTTCTGACAGCTCTAATGGTATCGATCAACTAGTTAAAATAATTGAAACTAAAAGTAATAAATATGTAATGAAATTTCCTGACGACGAAGTTTTATTATTTAGAGAAATATTTGCTTGTGAAAAATTAAATGGTATTATTACAGTTCCACAAATAATATTTAAGAGTGAATGTTTTTTAATTCAAGAGTATATAACTGGAAAAAGTTTAAATGAAATTAATCTGTCTATAAATGATTTAAAAAAAGTATATTTCCAAGCAGGAATTTATTTAAAAAAAATTCATCAAATAAAAAGTAAAGGATTTGGCTATATTAATTTAAAAGGATTTGGTAATTATACAAATATAAGAGAAGCAAGCGATCAAATGCTTGAAGATGGATTCAGGTATCTTTTAGAGAAAAATATATTAGCTAATGAAGAAATTAAAAAAGTAAAATTATATTTCAAATTAAATGATTTTTTTTTTAACAATAATGATTCTGTATTGTTACATTTTGATTATACAGATAGTCATATTAAAGTAAAAAATGGAAAAGTTTCTGGAATAATAGATTTTGGAGATTTATCGTCCGGGCCAAATTCTTATGATTTAGGAATGTCCTATATCCAGTATCATGGAACCGAAAAGTTTATTTATTTTATGGAAGGATATGGAGATTTTGATTTAAAAGAAATTGAATTTTATGCTTCCGTAATATTAATTAATAAGATCATAAAGCAGCATTACAAAAAAAGAATAAAATCGTTAGAAAAAAAATTGAAATTACTTAAAAAAATTATCGAATATTAACCTTAAACATTTGCTCTTCCTTTTTTTTCAGTAGGGAGGTTTCACTTTTATTTACAGATATTTTTATTTCTAAACCCAGATTAATGTGTGATATTAATAATAATATACTTTTGCGTTAGAATTAATAATTAAAACGATGATCACGAATGGGAGGCAAAAATTAATGTGAGATCTAAAACTGATATATGCTTCGGATTATTCAATAATGAATTACTTTTTTTTAACTTTGTATATTTGTGTAAACCAAAAAAATTATGAATACAATAACCCCACAAGATAATCCTAGTAATGTGGATGAGACTTTGATGAAATCTATTGATATAACTCGTCCAATTTATACATACGTTTTAATTGGGATTATTATTACCTGTTTGATTGCTGTTATTTGGAGCATATTTGGATCAATTCCTCAAAGAGTTGAGGGTGTGGGAATGATAGATACAGTTCAGGGCTTGGAAAGAATTACTTCAATCTCTAATGGGCGAATATCTGAAGTTAAGGTAAAGCTAAATGATGAGGTAAAGGCTGGAGACGTTCTTTTTACAATTGATCTGCCAGAAAGGAAATTTAGTATTGATCAGATGAAACTCTCAATTGGGCAATTAAAACAGAAAAAAAACACAACCTTTTCTGGGAATAGTAAAAATACTTTAATCAAAAATAAATCTGATGATCTTAGCGAATTAAGTCTAAAAAAAAATCTTGAGGAGATAAATAAAAGTATTCTTTTTTATAAAAAAAGAGTTATTGAAGAAAAAAAATTATTTGATAAGGGTCTTATTACATACGCTCAATATTTTACTGTTGAACAAGATTTAACATCAATGAAAGTCAATAAAATTAAAACAGAAGAACAACTAAATTTAATTTCACTCAATAGAAATGAATGGAATTTAAATAATAATATTAACGAAATTGATCTTTCAAGCCAATTGGCGGTTTTAGAAGCAGAGTTATTTGATTTAATAGAAGAGTATAAGTTTGAAAGAGAAGTTACAGCAAAAACAAGTGGGTTCATTAGGCAGATAAATATAAAAAAAGGGGATATAGTATCTCCAGAATATATTTTAGCAATAATTAATGCTAATGAAGACAAAAAAAATTATGTACTGAATCTGTATGTTCCTTTTACTACCAATGCGCTCATTTCCAAAGGTATGGATGTAGATGTCGAACTTTTTAGTGTAGACCCTAACTTATATGGATACCTAAAAGGAAGTGTTAAATATGTAGCACCATATGTTTCTGAGACTGAAGGACTTCAAAATGTTTTAGAAAATAATAGTTTAATTAAATACTTAGATGCTAAAGGCGGTGTATATAGGTTAATAGTAGATTTAGAAACAGACCCAAATACATTTAGCGGCTTTAAATGGTCAAATAAAAAAGGACCACCAATGAAAATACATCCAGGTCAATTAAGTGCAGCCTATGTAAATGTAAAAGTAAAAGCACCAATTGATTATGTGTTGCCTATTTTTAAAGCTTACTTTGATTAAAAACAATTTATCTAAATAGCTATTTTATTAAATAAACTATGAATAAAACACCTGTTTTTTTAGAATCTGATAAAGGTCATTCAGGTGCAATTTGCCTAGCAATGGTTTTGGGTTATTATAATTCTTATCCAAAATTAAATGTTGTAAAAACTGCTTGTAATACCGGCAATGATGAAATACTACCTGAAAATTTAAATAAAGCTGCTTTGCGTTTTAATTTTAATGCAAAAATTAATACTAATTCTCTTGAAAACCTCTCTGTTGTTTCTCCAATAATCATTAAAACAACTTCAGAGGAATACCTTTTAATAACAAAAGAAAATAAAAACGATTATACAATTCACGACCCTGAAAAAGGAAAGAAGAAAATCACTAAACAAAAATTAAACAATGTATATGATGGTTGGTCTCTTAAACTAACTCCAGGCAATGATTTTAAAGCCATAAAACAACAAGGTTCATTTTATGAAGAATTGACTAAACGATTTACTACAAACATCAAAGGATTAATGTATGTTTTTATTGCTGGATTAGTCTTGATAATACCCGGTATAATTGTGCCCTCCTTTAATAAACTTTTTTTTGATGATATAATAATACTTTCTCAACATCAATGGTTTGATCCAATGATAAGTATTCTTGCTGTATTTATTATTTTAGGTTGTATTCTAGTTTACTACCAGCAATGGGCACTGCTTAAAACTTACTTAAAATCAAATATAGTAGAATCTTCGAGGTTTATAATTCATGTTTTAAAACTTCCATACAATTATTTTTATGTTCATACTGCCGGAGAAACAGTAAAAAGATTAAGACTTAACGATGATATTGCAGAGTTATTAACAAAAGAAACATTAACGGCGCTTTTACAATGCATCACTATTGTTTTTTACGGGGTTATAATGCTAAAATTTAATTGGATACTGTCTTTGGCCGGTGTGTCAGTAATGCTTTTTAATATTATAGCATTACGCTATTTTTCCTCGAAAAGAACAGCCCTGAATCAATCTCTATTTAAAAATAAACAAGCAGTATTTAGTACCGCTACAACAGGTATTGAACAGATAGATACTTTAAAGTCTTCTGGTGCTGAAAATGATTTTTTCTCCCTGTGGTCAAGTCATTTAATAAATTCAATAAATGATCAGCAAAAATTAGGAGTAACCACTAGAGTTATTACAGTTTTACCAATTTTTATTGCTCAATTTCAAACTATTATTATTTTAATATTAGGAGGATTACTTATTATGAAAGGCGAAATTACAATTGGAGTATTTCTTGCTTTGCAGAGTTTTCTTCATTCACTTTCTAAGCCCGTGAAAGGTTTAGTAGAATTTACCGGACAACTTCAAGTTAACAAATCAAACATAAATAATATAATCGACACTTTACAAGAACCAATAGATGTTTTTTGTGATGATAACACAAAAGAATCTATCAATACAATAACACCCAATAACTCAAAACTTACTGGTAAATTAGAAGTGAAAAATATCTCTTTTGGGTATAATAAATTTAGTGAACCCCTTATTCAAAATTTTTCTTTAACTGCATATCCTGGAAAAAGAATAGCTATCATTGGTGGTTCGGGCTCAGGAAAATCTACATTACTTAAAGTAATATCAGGATTATACCCACCTTTGTCTGGAGAAATTAGTTATGATGGTAAGCCTATAAATACAATTAACAAAGATGTTTTTAGAAACTCGATATCTATAGTAGATCAGGAAACATTCTTTTTTACGGGAACTATTTCAGAAAATATTACAATGTGGAATAAGTCAATAGAAAATTCTAAAATTATACAATCTGCAAAAGATTCAGAAATCCACGATATTATTTCAGAAAGAAAAGGAGGCTATAATTCTAAGGTAGCTCCAGACGGCAGAAACTTTAGTGGAGGACAAAGACAACGTCTAGAAATAGCAAGAGCTTTACTAACAAACCCTTCTATTTTATTTTTAGATGAAGCTACTTCAGGACTTGACACAGAAACAGAAAAAATAGTTATGAATAATTTTCTAAGAAGAAAATGTACCACAATAACTATAGCACATCGTTTGTCTACAATCAAGGATTTTGATGAAATTATTGTTTTAGAAAAAGGAATGGTAATTCAACAAGGAACCCCTCTTGATTTAATTAAAGACAAAAAAGGATTGTATTTTAATTTAATAAAAAATTCATAGTTCAGAACTTTTAAATGGAAAAAAAAGATACATCAAATACGAAAAACTTAAAAAACAGCTTATATGAAACTTATATAAAAGACGTTAAATCTTCTTACTTATACAGAAAAATATCACGAGAAGATGCATTCGAAAAACTTAGTAGTATAATTAATTCCAATAAAGATAAAAGTAAAAAATACATACATACATCCAATGACTCATATGATTCTTTATTGTTAAAAACGTGCAAACTTATTGGTGATATTGAGAGAATAGAATTTAGTGTAGGGTTTAAAAACAGTTCTGAAGCTTGGAGTCCATTAAAAAAGCTGCTAAGAGCTTCTAATATTCGATCTAGAAAAGTTAAGTTGGAAGACAAATGGTGGCTTTATGATCACGGACCCTTATTAGGCTTCTTAAAAGAAGATAAAACCCCAGTCGCATTAATTAGAAAAAACAAAAAATACATTATAAAAAACATAAAAACCGGAGAAGATATAATTGCGAATAATTTAAATTCTAAAGGTATCGAAACTATAGCCCATTCTTTTTTCTCCCCTTTACCTTCTGGAAAAATTAGTAAATTAGCTTTGTTTAAATTTATATTAGCATTTACTAAAAAGGATGTTATTTTCTTTTTTATATTAGGAGTTCTAGGAGCGTTTTTATCTCTTTTTATTCCAGTAATTTCTGGCTATATATTTAATGTAATTATCCCTGGAGGCCTAAAAGGAAGTTTATATGAAATAGGTTTCCTATTATTCTCTATAGTAATAATACTAGGGATAATAAATATTGCTAGAGAAATTGCTGTACTTCGTTTTGAAGGAAAATCGAGTTATAAATTACAATCTGCTATTTGGGACCGAATATTATCTATAAAGGTTCCTTTTTTTAGTAAATATGATGCGGGAAATTTAGCAGCAAGAAGTTTAGCTATCGAAACGATAAGAAAGATTTTATCTGCTCATGTTATGACTGCATTAATTTCTGCTATTTTTTCTATTTTCTATTTAGTATTAATGCTTTATTATGACATATACCTTACAATACTTGCGCTTTGCTTAGGCCTAGTCACGGCTAGTTTTACCTTAATTATTAGCAAATTAGCAATTAAGCACGTAGCCGGTATTATGCATCTAAAAACTATCATTTCTGGATTTATGATGATGACAATAGGAGGTATTCAAAAAATAAGGATGACGGCATCAGAAGATAAAGTAATGGATATGTGGGTCGATAGATTTTCTGAACAACAAAAACATTATGTAGCTAAACAAAAATTAATAATTATAGTTGCTGTATTTAGTTATGGTTTTCCAATTTTAGCAACTCTATTAATATATTTACGCATTTATGATTTATTTACCCTTCCAAATTCTACTTTTAGCATTGGTGATTTTATTGCTTTTAATTCTGCTTATTTAAGTTTTCAAGGGGCATTAGTAAGTGCATTTGGTGTTGCAATCCCTTTCATGAGTATAAAGCCAGCTTTAGAGTTACTTATGCCAATATTAGAGGCTGAAACTGAAGATTATGTTGGGAAAAAAGATGTTGGGAATTTAACTGGAGATATTGAAATATCAAATCTTAATTTCAAATATAATGATACCGATCAACTAATTCTTAAGAATCTTAGTCTTAAAATAAAAGAGGGAGAATTTGTAGCAATTGTAGGAGGCTCTGGTTCTGGGAAATCTACTTTATTAAGAATTTTAATGGGTTTTGAAGAATATCAACAAGGAACTATTTTATTTAACGGAATGGACATGAAGGTGTTGGATATACGAACAATAAGAGACCAAATGGGGGTTGTTTTACAAGATGGAAAAATAATGGAAGGATCCGTTTTATATAATATTATAGGCACTTCCGACTACACTGTTGAGGAAGCGTGGGAAGCAGCTAGAATGGCTGGTTGTGACAAGCAGATAGAAGGTATGGATAAAAAAATGAATACTATTCTACTCCCTGGAGGTGGCACATTATCTGGTGGTCAACAGCAACGAATCATTATCGCGCGAGCGATTGTAAAAAACCCAAAATTAATTCTATTTGACGAAGCTACTAGTGCCTTAGATAATGATACGCAAAAAACAGTTACCGATAATTTAAATGAATTAAAAGCTACAAAAATTGTTATTGCACACAGGTTAAGCACTATTAAAGACGCTGATGTTATTGTTGTTTTAGAAAAAGGAGAAATTTTAGAACAAGGAAATTACGAAACATTAATTAATAACAAAGCTTTTTTCTATAATTTGGTAAAAGCTCAGTTGAATCAAAAAAGAAACAATGAATCTTAATAGCAATATACTAATACTACTAATTTCATTAGCATTAAATTTTCAGCTAAAAGCACAAAATAATATTTTAACTTTCCAAACGATACTTAATGAGGGTTTAGAGAACAACTATAATATTAAATTAGATAAACTTTCTTTAACTAAAGCAACCTATACACTCCTAAAGGCAAATGGAGCTTTAAACCCATTTATTGATTCAGAATTAGTTTATGGTTCAGGAACAAATCCATCTCTTGATAATGATGGGACAGAATATTTACAGACTAGATTTGTTGTTCCAACTAAATTTGGCATAGATTTTTACTCAGGATTTAGGCTTGAAAGAACAATTGAAGTATCCAGTCCAAATTATGCATTCAATAGTTCAGGTGCTTTTGCTGGTGCTAAAATTCCATTATTAAAAGGAATAGGAAAAACCAATCCTGGATATTCTTTTATTGAGGTTTCAACAATTAATCAAAAAGCTTTAGCAGAACAATTTTCTAATCAAGTATTAACTTATTTTAGTGAATTACTAATAAACTACTTTACACTTAAAGAAGCTATAGACAGATACTACATAACAAACAATATTGTAATTGAGTCAAGAATATATAAAAATGGTATTTACACACTTGCAGAAAGTGATCAAATCCCACTAGTAGAAAAAGACCAAGCAAATTCTTTTTATAATAATAAACTCCAACAGCTCACCATTTCAAATATAAATGTTTTAGGTGTTTATTATCAAACTAAAATTCTATTAGGTATAAATGACAATGAAAATTCTGACTCAATCCCGAAATTAATAGATCAGGTCCCAGATCCAAATAAAGAGAAATTGATTGAATATATCACCACAAAAAAAATCACTTTAGACTCCCTTATTAAAAACACACCAGAATATAAAAGTATATCTTTAGGAATTGAAGAAAATAAAGTTTTACTAAAAAACGCAAAAAATCAGAAAAAAAACCTCTTAGATTTAGACATCAGAGTTTCTCGATTTGGGACTTATGAAGATGGAGCTTATAATTTAAACAAAACTTTTAATGCTAATCCGGGCACTAGCTTTCTTCTTTCTTTAACACATAATTTACCAATTTCAAATCAAACGCAAAAAGGTGCTTATTTAGAACAGCTTGTTGAATATGATTTATCAAAAACGGACTTACAACAATATCTATTTGAAACCACCACCAGCGTTGAGTTAAATCTAAAATTATTAAAACAAAAACTTATTTTATTTGATCAAACTAAACTACTTGTTAGTTTAATGAAAAAAACCTATGAAAATGAGTTGGATAAATTTAAATTAGGATTCACAACACAAACAGATGTTATTATTAGTCTTAATAACTATTTTTCATCTCTTGAGTCTATTAATAAATTAAAATACGACATATGGACAACATATGTAGGTATTAAACTTAAATTAGGAGAGTTACCAAAAAATGCAAAAGAATTAAATGAGTTTTCATTTTCTGATTTATTTAATTAGTTTTTAATAAAAAATAGATACCCCATTTACATTTTCAGATGCCATGAAACCTCTTATTAAGTTTTCACTACTGCTTATTTTATCCATTACTCTTATGAGTTGCAATGGAGATAATAAAAAAGGAAGCAAGAGAAAAAACAAACACACTAAGAAAGAAAAAAGAAGGAAATAATTTACGATCTTTCTAACAAAGGTATAGGGCCGGTTAAATCTTTAGAATTTTCAGCAGAAATTGACAAAGAAATGGCAAAAAAAGGTGCTGCTATATTTAAATCTAAATGTAGCTTTTGTCATAAATCTGAAAAAAAATACATTGGACCCGCTCTAAAATAAATTTATAAAAAACGCTCTCCGGCTTGGGTGATGAATATGATTTTGAATCCAAATAAAATGGTTCAAAAAGATCCAGTAGCCAAGGCATTATTAATCCAATTTAATGGTGCTATAATGGGTAATCAAAACCTAACTGAAAAGGAAGCAAGATGCCTGGCGGAATATTTTAGAACGCTATAATTTCAAGTAAATTTTTAACTATTATTTATTGTACGGATGACTAACGACACCTTATCAAATATTAAAAAAATCAAGGTTTTGAGCATGTTGTTTTTTTATTATTATTTATATGATAAAAAAGTATATCTTTCTACTTTAACAAAAGCGCTTTAAAAAGATGAAGGTTCGAATGGATTTGCAAATGAAGCTTTTTTTATAAAAGAAATGGATTACAACCGTATTAAAATAAGTGCCAAACAAGCTGAAAAAATATTATTCGACTTGTATGGTATTCAAGGGAAAGCATCCTCCTTACCCGGGTATATAGATTTTAATTTTAGAATAAAGGTTGAAAATGAACAAGGATATATTCTAAAAATATCACGTCCTGAGGAAAACAAAAAATACCTTGATTTTCAGCAATATTTATTACAATATATCAAGAGCAGTGATAAAAACCTTATTGCTCCAAGAGTCGTTAAAGATAAAAAAAAACTTTCCATTTCCGAAATAACAGATAGTTTTGGAAAGAAACGATTTGTAAGAATGCTAACTTGGGTTTCTGGTAGAGTTTGGAGTTCTGTAAATCCTCAATTAGAAGATTTTCGATTTAGTTTGGGTAAACAATGTGGCATACTTACAAAGGCACTTGAAAATTTTGACCATCCCGAAGCACATTACTATTTTGACTGGGACATTGCTCAATCTCTTTGGACTAAAGATTATGTTCATTTATTTTCAGGTCCTAAAAAAGAGATTTTATCGCATCATCAGGATAAGTTTGAAGCGATTCAAACTTCCTATACAAGGCTTCGAAAAAGTGTAGTCCATAATGACCCCAATGACAATAATATAATTGTTTCTTCAGATCTACTTCATCCAAGAGCAAAAGCGGCAATAGATTATGGTGATGCTCTTTACACACAAACAATAAATGATGTCGCTATTCTATGTGCATATGGTGTTATGAGGCATAATGACTCCTTAAATGCTTCCCTAGCATTTATAAAAGGATATCATTCAGCGTTTCCTTTAGAGGAGCAAGAATTGGAACATTTATACCATGCAATTGCGATGCGATTAGTTATTATTGTTACTAGAGCTGCTATGAGTAAAATTGAAGAACCAGACAATGAATATCTTTGGATTAGCGAAAAACCAGCCTGGGAAGTATTGTATAAATGGTCTAAAATTTCAGAAGATTTTGCACATTATTCCTTTAGAAATACCTGTGGTTTTTCTGCACACCCAAATGAAGAACAATTTAAAAAATGGGCAGCAACTAGCCAATATTCTTTAACAGAATTATTCCCAACAGTTCATAGAAAAAACATAGAACTATTAGATTTAAGTGTCTCTAAAGGAATAATGTGCAAAATCTTCTGAAATTTAGACCATTAATAC
>JAQWNL010000044.1:0-22378 GCA_029268635.1 Flavobacteriaceae bacterium | reverse complement strand
TTGCATATCCATCCTTCGTTGTTGTAATGTTATTTTGTTGCTAGATTCACAATTTTAAATGGTAGCTAGTACCCATTTTCTTGGTGTGATTCCAATATATTTTTTAATTCTGGTAATTACTTCTAAATATCTAGGAGTTTTGACTCTTACAAATATGGAAAAAATTAGGTGTGTTTTTTTAGAAAAATATTTAGGTTTTCAACAAGTTTTCAACAGTAATTTTTTTTTCGTCTTGCAAATATTTTGTTAATATCAAATCCTATATAGTTGTATTACAGTCTCTTATATTAAGTATGTTTATTTATAAACAATCTGAAATTTAGCCGTTAAAAACCTTGATAAGTTACTGTTTTAAAGGTAGTAAGCAATAAAAATAGCTGTATTCGTTGGGGAATTTTTCAACACAAAGTAGCTTGATTTTTTATTAACAACATCTTATAAAAATGCAGAAATGAAATAATAAAATGAAAAAATAAAATGAAAAATATTCGTAAAATTAATCTTGATAATCAGTGGCAATTTTTTCTAATTCCAAATACCAATTCTCTCCAAATTTTCGGATCAAAGCTTCTTTTACAAATTTGTAAACAGGAACCTTTAACTCTTTCCCTAAAGTACAAGCGTCATTACAAATAGGCCATTTATGATAATTAACAGCAACGAATTCACTGTAATCATGAACTCTTATTGGATATAAATGGCAAGAAATGGGTTTTTTAAAACCAATTTTCCCGTCGTTATAAGCATCTTCAATTCCACAGCCCGCTTTTCCATTCTCTGAAATAGTAACATAAGCACATTGTTTACCATTAACTAGAGGAGTTTCTAATTCTGATAAATCAGTTATTATATGAGTCCCTAATTTCTCAATAACTTTTATGCCTTCTGGACGTAAATAGGGTTTTACTTTTGGATAAATATCTTTTAGAATATCAACCTCCTCTTTTGTAATTGGTGCACCAGCTTCCCCCTCAATACAGCAAGCACCTTTGCATTCACCAAGATTACAAACAAATTCTTTTTCGATAATATCCTCAGATACGATGGTTTTTCCTAATTGAAACATTCCACAAAAATAATAAAATTATCAGGGTAATATGCCTAATTTTGCAATATTAAAAACTAAAAAAATGAGTTTCAACTTTAAAGAAATATTGACCGCAACCATGATCTTGTTTGCTGTTATAGATATAGTAGGGAGCCTTCCCATTATTATATCATTACGTGAAAAAGCTGGACATATCCAATCTGGTATGGCCTCAATTATTGCTGCTGTTTTAATGATTTCATTTCTTTTTGTTGGAAAACAAATATTAAGTTTAATTGGAATTAATGTTAATGAATTTGCGGTTGCTGGTTCTCTAATCTTATTCTTTCTAGCTTTGGAAATGATATTAGGAATTATACTATTTAGTGAAGATGAAGACAGTAGCCCTAAATTAGCTTCTGTTTTTCCTTTAGCTTTTCCGTTATTAGCTGGACCTGGAAGCTTAACAACACTTCTTTCACTTCGTTCAGAATACGATATTCAAAATATAATTATCGCTGTAATTATAAATATAATTTTTATCTATATTGTTTTAAAAACTTCTGGTAAAATTCAACAAGCAATTGGTAAAAACGGAATTATAATTATTCGAAAAATATTTGGAGTAGTTTTATTAGCGATTGCCGTAAAACTATTTACTACAAACATTCAGTTATTATTTAATTAATTATAAAACATTTATTTTAAGCTTTATATACAAGGAGATAACTAAATATGTTCCAGTGACCAATAAAAAAAATAAATTATGAAATATTTCTATTATATATTTATAGTTATCGCAATTATTTTAATTGCTTATAATGTTACTTTTTTAGATTTTACAAATCTTATAGAAGGTCAAAGTAGAGTTGCTTTAATCGGAATAGCAACTGGAGCTTGTGCTATTTTATTAATGCTTATTTTACGTACTTCAAAAAAGATTGCTGAGAAAAAAAGACACTAGTCACCTTTTGCCGAACTTGTTTCTAATTTAGATTCTAGGTCTAGTACTTTTTGAATCATTTTATCGTCATTATTAAGTATCAACTCAAAAGTATTGGTGCCAAATAATTGCTGGGCAATACTCGCTTTAATGATTATTTTAATATGTTCTAAATGATTTCTAAATTCTGAATGATCCTTATCAATTCTAGAATAATCTATAAATTCATTCAGTAAATCTTCATCCACTTCATAATTTGATACAAAATCTTTAAGGATAATATCTGAAAATTGAGTTCTATTTTTTTCCAAATATTTAAATACAAAATAACTTGTAAAACCACTTCTAGATATATATTCCAACGTTTCGTTTTCTAGACTGGTATCTTTTGGAACAAATACATCTGGAATAATACCTCCCCCTCCATAAACAACTTTACCTTTTGGAGTTATAAATCGCAAGGAATCTGCTACTTTTATACTGTCTACACTTAGCATTTCTCCATTTTTATAACGGCTTTCATAATCGTTATAATAAGCATTATTCCCGTTGCTATAAGGACGTTGTATAGAACGACCTGTTGGCGTATAATACCTAGCAACAGTAAGTCTTACCGCACTTCCATCACCTAAAGACATTTCTCTTTGCACCAATCCTTTTCCAAAAGACCTTCTCCCTACTATAGTTCCTCGATCGTTATCTTGTAAAGCACCCGCTACAATTTCACTTGCTGAAGCAGAATTTTGATTTATTAAAACATACAGCCTTCCATCTTCAAAACTCCCTTTACTTGTTGCAAAGATTAGGTCTTCTTTTCCGCTTTTATTTTTAGTAATTAAAATCAATTGATCATCTTCTAAAAATTCATCAATAACTTGTTGAGTGGTTGAAATATAGCCTCCGGGATTATCTCGTAAATCCAATATTAGAGCTATAATCCCTTTATCAATTAGTATTTCTAGTGCCGATTTAAATTCTTTATGCGTAGTTTCAGAAAATCGATTTACCTTAATATAACCTAACTGATTAGTAAGTTTATAAGAAGCGTCTATACTTAGCAAAGGGATTTCGTTGCGTTTTACGTTAAACTTCAATAACTCCTCTTCTCCTTTTCTAGCTATTTTCAATAATACTTTACTATTTATTTCACCTTTTAATCGTGCAGTAATATCATCTCTAGGGATATCATCTCCAAATATTTTATATTCATCTGCATATAAAATTCGATCTCCAGCTTTAATTCCTGCTTTTTCTGCAGGACCCCCTTCAATTGTTTTAATGACTGCAATGGTATCTTTATAAACATAAAAACTAACTCCAATTCCTACAAAATGACCGCGCATATCATCGGCATTATCTTGGTATTGATTTGCAGGAATATAGACGGAGTGTGGATCTAAATTTTCTAGAATTCCATTTACAGTAACGTCTACAATACTATCGGTATTTACATGGTCAACATACTCATAATCTATATAATCTATCAGACGGTTGAGTTTGTCTTTTTTAGCATTTATTGCAAACATTTTATCTGAAGTATCGCTAAAATTAAGTTTAGAGCCTAAAAAAATACCTAACGAAATTGTAAGACCCAGTAATAAAGGCAGGTATTTTTTTTGAATCCCCATAGCTTATGAAAAGTCAGTTATATGTGAAATACTTACACCAGCTTTCTCTAAAAACCTAACTCCTGAAGTATCTTTATATTCCTTTATATAAACCAATCGTTTAATCCCTGCTTGATGAATCAATTTACTACATCCTTGGCAAGGTGACATAGTAATATATAAAGTTGCGCCTTGACAAGTTTGATTGGAAGAAGCTACTTTCAAAATAGCATTTGCTTCGGCGTGCAATACATACCATTTGGTATACCCTTTGTCATCTTCACAAATATTTTCGAAACCCGATGGTGTACCATTATAGCCATCGCTAATGATCATTTTGTCTTTAACGATTAATGCACCTACTTTCCTTCTATCGCAATAGGAAAGTTGACTCCATTCCAATGCCATTTTAAGATATGCCTTGTCGTATTTAAGTTGTTTTTCTGGTTTCATTAGATTAATACCTAAAGGTTAATTATTGTGATAAAAAGCAAATTTAAAAGGAAATACATACAATCAAACCTTGAAGGCGTTAAATATTATATAAATTATTTTATTGGGAAATTATAAAGGCCAATTATTTTGAAGCATTGGGATCACAACTCCAATCACTATAGACGACACTACCAATACCCAATCACGCTTATTAAATCGGAAAATAGATTGAAAGATAAAACTCGAAATTAAAACAATAGTAACTATTATTAGTTGAGCAAATTCAATTCCTAGCGAAAATTCGAATAATGGTAAAATCTCATTACCTCCAGTTATCATTTTATAATAAGTAGCAAAGCCAAATCCATGAATGAATCCAAAAAAGATGGTAATCACATAAAATAACCCTACTTTTTCGCTTCGATTGTTTTTTCCTGAAGTAAGCAAATTATACAAAGCTGCAACCAGAATGGTAACAGGTATTAAAAACTCTATCCATTTACTAGAAATAGCAACCACCTTATAATTTGCCAATAAAAGAGAGGTGGTATGTCCAATAGTAAATAAAGAAACCAATATAAAAATTCGCTTCCAGTTGCTAAAATTATAAGCTGCAACCAGAACAATTAAAAATACGATATGATCGTATGCTTGCCAATCGAGCACATGCGTTAATCCTAATTTTAAATAAAGCCAAAAATCTGACATACTTAGGGAATTTAGTAGGTTTAAATCCAAAGGTAAGGAATATGACCTAATTATTTACCTCTATCTCTTCAACTTTTACTGCATCTGATTTGGGTGAAATTTTAATGCCTAAATAGTCACTGTATACTTTTATAAACGAGGCTCCTAAAAAAATGCTTTGCGACCAATTAAACATCATAACTTTTGTTAATTTATAATAAAGGTATAAGTATAATACAGACTCATCATAACTATAGTATATTGCATAAATTATTATTATGAAATTAAACTTATTGTCTTGTGATGCTCAGAGACCAGAAAGAAGAGCGATAGCCAAATGTATTGCAGAAATTTCATCTAACATTAGTGAATCCTTGTCAAATGAACTTACAGATATACTCTTAGAAGGAGATGCTGTAGATATTAAGATAAAAGATAAAAACTCTGGTTCTGCATTAAGAGCTTTGCGAAAACTAAGTATTGACTATGAGATTATAGAATGAACCAAATTACTAGCAAAAATTCTTTCTTAATATCTCAAAATAATTCTCTATAATCTAGAAGAACCAAAGTTTAATTGCCATAATTGCAACTATCACAACAAGAAAGGTTTTGATAAAACCATCTCCTTTGTTAACCGATACTCTGCTGGCAATCCAAGCCCCTATGCTATTTCCTATCGCAAGTACAAAACCGACAGCCCAATTTACTTTGCCATTCAAAACAAAAACAACCATTGCCGATAGCGTATAAATAAATACAACGGCGACTTTGGTAGCATTTGCTCTCACTAATGACATATGATTAAAGAAGTGCAGAAAAATAATAATAATAAAGCCCAGTCCGGCATTTATAAATCCACCATAAATTCCAAAGAAGAAAAAAGCAAGCATCCCCAACCATAAGTATTTACCTGTAAGGCGTTCATGTAAATCATTAAGGTTTGTTTTGGGCTTAAAAACGAGTATTAGAATAACCATAATCATAACAACAGCAAGTATCTTATTAAATACTGCGCCATTTATATCGACCGCTATACTAGCTCCAATAATAGCTCCTATTAACGCCGAAGCTCCCAAATATGCATTAAATGGAAAGGTTGATACGCCTTTACTTTTGAATCCTGCTGTAGCAAATGCGGTCTGAAAGATAATAGCAACGCGATTTGTACCATTGGCCACACTAGGAGGTAATCCTAAAAAAATAAGGACTGGTAATGATAGTAATGAGCCTCCTCCAGCAAAGGTATTAATAAACCCCACGGTGAAACCTACAACAATTAAAAGAACATAATGATACCATTCTTCCATAAGGCAAAGCTAAGTTCAATTTATCAAATCGACGAAAAATATTGTATAAAATTTCTATTTAAACCTTAGAGAGTCAATTTCAATGAGTTCTTTTTATGATCCTATTATGTCTATTAAACATAAATGGAAAAGAATGAATAGGTTTGGGTATAAAGCACCAAAATACAACAAGAACTCATAAGCAATGTTGTGGGTATATAAATTGTAGTATTTAAAAATCACTAGATTTGTTTAAATATAAACTTATTGTTCTTATTAATTTAACCGAATGAATAATCGTAAAGTAATATAAGAAGTTATCTTCATGAAATATTTAACAGCTAAAAAAAACCTTTAAAATTATGAGAATTACTATGAAAACAGAGCTTTCACTATATGTTGATGGAAGCAAAATTATATGCGAACAATATGGCGATATAAAGAATGCTAAAAAAATATTGCTTTTCTGCCATGGCTTTCCTGGATCAAGTAGGCTTGTGCGTTTATACGATAATTTAAAGAAAAAACATATTTCGGTAGTAGAAATGAATTACCGAGGCGATAAAAAAAGTGAAGGAAAATTTAGTTTTTTGGGTTCTATGAAAGATATAAGAACTGTTGCTAATTATCTGAAATTAAAATATAAAGTACCACTAAATGCTTTGGGATACTCAATGGGTGGCTTATATGTTTCGAACATTATAAATAAGGATCCCCATATTTTTGAGAAAGTAATCCTGTTGAATCCAGTGTTAGATTCCATGGCTTTGTTCTCGAATAAACCCTTAATGGATGAGTTATGGAAGCATGCAAAAAATATTTTATCGCTAAAAACACCTGAAATGTATGAAGAGGAGATAAACAGGATAATTAGTGTGCTTAATCCTATAGGGTTTGCAGAAAAACTTAAAAGCAATATTATTATCATTCAATCTACTAGCGATGAAGTATTAGAACCGAAACTTGCAAAAAGGTTTTATACCTTATTGAACGGAGAAAAAAGCTATTTTGAAGTACCAAATACAACGCATGATTTAATGGGTGATGAAAAAGAGTTAATAGGTGCAGTTTGAGAAACTTCTGCTGTTCAATAATCATGCATAATTCATCAAAAATTACAGAAATCCAATATGAGACAAATACAGGAGTTAAGAAGTGATGATTTTTAATTTTCCCATCTTGGGTCAAGTATAGCCTCAGAATGCCATAAACCTGAACTTACAATAGAATCAGAATAATGGGTTTTCATTTTAGTTTTAAACCACCAAATAAAACCTGTTTGTTTTATAGCACCATTTTCCATAATGGTACCATTGGTAAATTGAGATTTAGTCCAAAAATTACTACCTTCTCCAAACATTGGTGAATTTTGTCCTGGAATAGAATTAGAAGAAGTAGGTGCATACGTAAAAATAAAAGAAACTCTACCTAAACCTCTACCACTATTATTACCAACACCATCTGGAGCCGTAATCGCTGGGACCATACTTTCTGCAATTAGTTTTGCCCGTCCTGTTGAAAATATATTTACACCACATAATATAGTACTTGTGGTATCTATGTAACACATATCATACATTTGTGCATAATAATAATCTGCCGAAGTTGGGAAACTATCTTTGTGCCAATCACCTGTTGCTGATAATTTAATACTTGAGTCTAAACCAATTTGGTTAATGTATGATTTAAATAATGGAAATAATAAATTAGGTTCAGACACCATATTGGTGCCATTACCTGTCTCTATTAGTAGCTCTGTCATTTGTTTCTGACCCGCATTATTAAGTGAATCATTAAGTTGTTTAAAATAATCTATATATAATGTCCATGGTTGAGGATTACCATTTTGCTCTAGCCATTGCCATGTTTCAGCACCTGTTGAAGTAGTATCGTTTGGTCTTCGTGGATGCCAAAAAGGCGCAAAATCATCTTTATTAACATCTGGGTGCATTACTAATTCTCCGGTATAACCATATGTAGTTAAATATGTGACAAATTGAACTAATTGAGTTGCACTAGGTCCAGCAGTAGTTCCAGGAGGAGCTGCACCTCCATCTATACTTATAATAAACTTATCAGGATTTATAGTAGCAACCTTCATAGCTGTTGTACTATCCCATTTTGGTGGAGATTGCCAAAGAACATTTATTTTATCAATAGGAGTAGAGACTCCAACATCAACTTGTCTTGATACTGAACCAACATTACCCAATGCATTTGAAACACTGTGAGTAACAGTATAGGTTCCAATTATATTTGTATCTACATCTGAAGTTGTTTCAATATTGGCAGTTAAATCTCCATCAACATCATCTGATGCTGTTGCGCCTGCATCTACATATGTTGAGTATTGTGAAACAGTTATGGATGATTCTCCTATTAATGTAACAATCGGAGCAATTACATTATTGTTATCATCACTATTACAAGCAAAAATTAACATCGTTAAAAATAAATAAAGTAATTTTTTCATTTGTTTGTTTTAATTCTATAAATATAATAAAATATAATTTTGAATGTCTTGTATATAAAACCCTACTAAAAGCAAGAGTTTATAATTATAAAATGGCTTTGGTTTAATCCAAATGTCAAATTATTATTCAAAAGAATTTTTATACTCTTCATTATTCAAATACACATCATCTGTTAGAGTTTTTAAGAAATTAATTATGTCTTCCTTTTTTTGAGCATCTAAAAATAGCCCTGTTACTTGAGTATGTAAATGAAAATTACCCTTGAAAATTAAATGATTAACAAGGGTTTTGTACTCAAGGCGGGAATCGAACCCGCACGCACTAAAGCATTGGATTTTGAATCCAACGTGTCTACCAATTCCACCACTTGAGCAAGTAGGTGGCAAAAATAAACATTTAATTAATAAGTATTAATAATTAATCTGTTCATTTTTTAGTTACTTCTAAGGATTCATTTTACATTTGCTAACAACCAACAAATCCTAATTAAAATGGACATCCATATTCCTGAATCTAAAATTTTTGCCTGTAAACAAAGTAAAGAACTTGCCGAAAGTATTGCAAAACATTACGGAATACCTCTAGGGAATGTAATTACTTCTGAGTATAGTGATGGTGAATTTCAACCATCATTTGAAGAATCAGTTAGAGGAAGTAGAGTTTTCATTGTGGGCTCTACACATCCTAATAGTGATCATTTAATGGAAATGTTATTGATGTTGGATGCTGCAAAGCGTTCTTCAGCAAAACATATTGCTGCCGTTTTACCTTATTTTGGTTGGGCTAGACAAGACAGAAAAGACAAACCTCGTGTGCCAATTGCCGCTAAATTAGTTGCTAAAATGCTTGAAACAGCAGGAGCGACCAGAATAATAACGATGGATTTACATGCAGATCAAATTCAAGGTTTTTTCGAAAAACCTGTTGACCACCTTTTTGCTTCAACGATTTTCTTACCTTATTTGAAATCTTTAAATCTAGATAACTTAACCATTGCTTCTCCAGATATGGGAGGGTCTAAACGTGCTTATGCCTATTCAAAATTCTTAAAAAGCGATGTGGTAATTTGCTATAAGCAACGTGAAAAAGCGAACATAATTTCACATATGGAACTTATTGGTAATGTGGAAGGGAAAAATGTGGTATTAGTGGATGACATGGTCGATACTGCAGGAACACTAACAAAAGCAGCCGATTTAATGATTGAAAGAGGCGCTTTAAGTGTAAGAGCCATTTGCACACATGCTATATTGTCTGGTAATGCTTACGAAAAAATAGAAAATTCTAAATTAGAAGAGTTAATCGTAACTGATTCTATTCCTTCAAAAATTAATAGTCCTATAGTGAGAGTATTAAGTTGTGCGAAACTTTTTGCAGAAGTAATGACGAGTGTAAGCTCAAACAAATCGATTAGTACAAATTTCTTAATGTAACCTTCAGAGAACCAGTTAAAAATAGATTAAGCTCAGATTATGAAATAGATTTTCTATTTCATAATCTGAGTTATAAAAAAGAGGACTATTTTCTTTTCTCTATTCAGAAAAAAGTGCATCTTTGCACCCGCTTTAACCAAAAGGCGGGCAATTTAATTTTTAAACATAAAACAAAAAAATGAAATCAATTACAATCAACGGATCTCAAAGAGAAAGCGTAGGTAAAGTAGCTACTAAAGCCCTACGTAATGCTGGTCAGGTTCCTTGCGTAGTATACGGAGGAGATAAGGCTATTCACTTTTCAGCAGAAATTATGGCATTTAAAAACTTAGTTTACACTCCAGATGTACACACAGTAGTAATTGCTTTAAAAGATGGTTCAAAAATTGAAGCTATCATACAAGATATACAATTTCACCCAGTAACAGATAATATCTTACACATCGATTTTTACCAAATCTTTGATGATAAAGAAGTGAGTATGGATATTCCTGTTCGCATTACAGGAAGTGCTCCTGGCGTAAAGAATGGTGGTGTTTTACGTATTGTAAATCGATCGTTAAGAGTTAAAGCAATACCTAAAAATCTTCCAGATTTCTTAAATGCTGATATTTCTGAAATGAAAATTGGAACAATTATGACTGTTGCAGATTTAACTAGTAACGACTATACGATACTTCAAGATGATAGCAGAGTTGTTTGTCAAGTTAGAACTTCTCGAGTTGCTGTTGAAGATGAAGAAGGTGAAGAAGGTGAAGAAGGTGAAGAGTTAGCAGAAGGAGCAGAAGGAGCAGAAGGAGCAGAAGGAGCAGAAGGAGCAGAAGGAGCTGCTAATAAAGAATAATATCTTTAAAAAAATATACTTAAGAAGCATCCTATTTATTTGGGATGCTTTTTTTATTTTTACAAAAGTTTAATTATCATATGTTTTCAATATTTAGAGAACTCTTTACTATTAATTCCAGCAGAAATTTAACTGATGGTGATCCTATGAAAAAATATCTCATTGTAGGTTTAGGCAACATTGGTCCTAAATATGCAAACACCAGACATAATATTGGCTTTAAAATTCTAGATTTTTTAGCTGAAAAAGAAGAACTTACTTTTGAAAGCAATAAACTGGGTGATGTAACTGTATATAAATTAAAAGGCAGGACATATTTATTATTGAAACCGAGCACGTTCATGAATTTAAGTGGCAAAGCTATTAGATATTGGTTAGAAAAGGAAAAAATACCTTTAGAGAATTTATTGGTTGTTACTGATGATTTAAATTTAGATTTTGGAACTTTTAGAATAAAAACAAAAGGTAGTGATGGAGGACATAATGGTTTAAAAGATACTCAGCATGTTTTAAACACAACCAAATACAATCGGTTTCGTTTTGGAATTGGAGATACTTTTTCACAAGGAAAACAAATAGATTATGTGTTAGGGGAATGGATTGTTGAAGAACAAAAACTATTACCTGAAAGATTAGAAAAAGCAACTGAGCTTATTAAATCCTTTGGTTTAGCAGGAATAACAAATACCATGAATTCCTTTAACGGAAAATAATATGGACATATATAAATCTTTAGCTTCCTATAAAAAAAAGAATCCTTCTGTAATAACTATAGGTACTTTTGATGGTGTACATTTGGGACATAAAGCAATTTTAACTCAATTAATGAATGCTGCTAAAAATGACAATCAAGTATCTATTTTACTTACGTTCTTCCCGCATCCAAGAATGGTTTTACAAAAAAAATCTTCCTTAAGATTAATCAATACTATAAAGGAACGTTCAGAAATTATTGAACAAACAGGAGTTTCAAATTTAATCATCCATCCTTTCACAAAAGAGTTCTCAAGGTTAACAGCTTTAGAGTTTGTCAGAGACATTTTGGTGAATCAATTACATATTAAAAAAATAATTATTGGCTACGATCATCAATTTGGAAGAAATAGAACTGCCACTATTAAAGATTTAATAGAATTTGGAAAAATCTATGATTTTGAAGTTGTTGAAATTACCGCTCAAGAATTACAAAATGTAGCTATTAGTTCAACAAAAATTAGAAAGGCATTAGAGGAAGGCGATGTACAAACAGCCAATCAATATCTTGGATATCCTTTTATGCTCTCAGGAAAAATAGTTAAGGGAAGAGGAATTGGAAAAACGTTAGCATTTCCCACAGCAAACCTTAAAATTAAGGAAGACTATAAGCTCATTCCTAAAAATGGCGTTTATTTAGTAACATCCATCATTTCCGAAAAAAAGGTTTTGGGTCTTACCAATATTGGCACTAATCCTACTGTCGGTGGTATTCATAAAACAATTGAAACTTATTTTTTAGATTATAAAAATGATTTATACGAAAAGGATATCCAATTAAATTTTATAAAATATATTAGAGAAGAAAAAATATTTACCTCTAAAGAAGCGCTAAAAATTGCGATTAAAGAAGATGAACTATTCGCACGAAATTATCTAAATATTAATGAATAAATTTCTTTTCAAACAAATTGACAATACCGGTTTAAGCCTCTTTAGGATTATTTTTGGTTTGCTAATTGCTTTGGAAGGGTTTGGAGCGATTGCTACAGGGTGGGTGCGACGTGTATTGGTGTCACCAGATTTCACGTTTAATTTTATTGGCTTCGATTTTTTACAAGTCTTTGTTGGCGAAGGGATGTATTTTTATTTCGCACTTATGGGAGTCTTTGGGATTTTCGTGATGTTGGGTTATAAGTATAGATTAGCGATGTTCTCTTATGCTTTATTATGGACTACCGTTTATTTAATGCAAAAAACATCTTATAACAATCATTATTACTTAATGGTATTACTTTGTTGGATGATGGCTTTTTTACCTGCCAATAAACGTTATTCATTAGATGCTAAATTTAATCCTTCGTTCAAATTACTTTCAATGCCTCAATGGGTTAAATGTACATTGATATTGCAAGTTGGCATCGTATTTATGTATGGGTCTGTTGCAAAATGGTATCCCGATTGGATAAATGGAACTGCTCCTGGCATCATACTGAAGTCCAAAAGTAATTATTTCTTAATTGGAGAGTTATTGCAACATAGTTGGGTGCATTATGTTATTGCCTACTTCGGAATATTTTTTGATTTGCTCATCATCCCAATGCTATTATGGAAAAGAACGAGGTTACTTGGCTTTTACCTTTCGCTCTTTTTTAATTTGTTTAACTCCATTGTTTTTCAAGTAGGTATTTTCCCTTATATGTCAATTGCTTTTTTATTGTTTTTCTTTAGTCCGGAAACCATACAAAAAAGATTCAAACTTAAAAATGAAATTTACAATGAATACAAAATCACAATACCTAAATACAATAATATACTGATCGGTATATTATTAGTATATTTTATATTTCAAATAGGTTTACCTATCCGTCATTGGATGATTCAAGATGACGTGCTTTGGACTGAAGAAGGCCATCGAATGAGTTGGAGAATGATGTTACGATCTAAAAGTGGCACCTTAACTGTTCGTGTTCAAAATAAAAAAACAGGTAAAAAAAAGCTATATGATTATAAAAAATTGCTATCACCTAAACAAAGTCGATCGGTAACTACAAAACCAGATTTAATGTGGCAATTAGCCCAAAAAATTAAAGCAACTGAAACTAAAAATGGAAATGATGTTGCTATTTACATGAATTCAAAAGTAAGTATAAATGGTGGTCCATTTCATCAGTTTACCAATCCTAAAATAGACATTGCAAATCTAAATTGGGATCTATTTGAACACAGTAATTGGTTATTGGCTTCGCCTGAAGATTATCATAATAAATAAGCAGCAAAAAATCTCCTAATAAACCCCTATTTTTTTCCTAAATTGCAAGCTCAAAAGTTTTAAGAAAATGTTACAAGTAAACGAAATTCGTAAAAACAAAGAAAAATTTATTCAATCCCTTACTAAAAGAGGTTTTGATGCTACAACTATTTTTGAAGAAGTTTTAAAAACCGATGAGTTACGTAAAGAAACTCAAGCTAAACTTGATGAAACGTTATCGCAATCCAATACATTTTCCAAAGAAATTGGAATTCTATTTAAAAATGGAGAACCTCAAAAGGCAACTCTTTTAAAAGAGAAAACTACCCTATTAAAAGAAGTTTCAAAACATCTTACAGAAACGCTTAATAATGCTGAAGGAAATCTTCAGCAATTACTTTTTACCATACCTAATATTCCAAATGAATTGGTGCCAGATGGAACCAATGAAAATGATAATCAAGAGGTTTTTATTGAAGGTGAAATTCCAAAACTTTCTAAAGGTGCGTTACCTCATTGGGAATTGGCAAAAAAATACGATATAATAGATTTTGAGCTTGGTGTAAAAATTACGGGTGCTGGATTTCCAGTTTACAAAGGAAAAGGTGCTCGACTTCAACGTGCTTTAATCGCTTATTTTTTAGATAGAAATATAGACGCTGACTATACAGAATATCAAGTCCCACATCTAGTAAATGAAGCTTCAGGTTTTGGAACTGGTGCATTACCAGATAAAGAAGGACAAATGTATCATTCAACAGTAGACGATTTATACTTAATCCCTACCGCAGAAGTTCCTATCACTAATTTATTCCGTGGAAATTTAAGGACGCATTCAGAATTACCAATTTTATGTACCGCATACACTCCTTGCTTTAGAAGAGAAGCTGGAAGTTATGGAGCACATGTTAGAGGGTTAAACAGATTGCACCAATTTGATAAAGTTGAAATTGTTAGAGTTGAAAAACCTGAAAATTCTTATATCGCTCTTACCGGAATGTTAACACACATTAAAGATATCCTTAGAGAACTAAAATTACCCTATCGCATCCTCAGGTTATGTGGTGGAGATTTAGGATTTACCGCTGCTTTAACCTATGATTTTGAAATTTTTTCTACCGCTCAAGATCGTTGGTTAGAAATTTCATCGGTTTCAAATTTTGAAGCATTTCAAGCAAATAGGTTGAAATTACGTTACAAAGATGAAGACGGTAAAAATAAATTAGCTCATACACTTAACGGTAGCTCTTTAGCTTTACCAAGAGTATTGGCAGGTATTTTGGAAAATTATCAAAGCCCAGAAGGAATTAAAATACCGGAAGTATTAGTGCCATATTGCGGTTTTGACATTATTAATTAATCATTATATTTGAATCCATTAGTCTTTATTAATTAGCTTTCTGAAAATTTAAACGCACCTGAT
Organism: Flavobacteriaceae bacterium; assembly: GCA_029268635.1. Classification (GTDB taxonomy): domain Bacteria; phylum Bacteroidota; class Bacteroidia; order Flavobacteriales; family Flavobacteriaceae; genus Marifrigoribacter. The sequence continues at coordinate 7,272 of JAQWNL010000044.1, read as the reverse complement.
TTGGTGATTTTAGATGTTAGTTTAGAAAGTAATTTAGCTAATATTGAAGTTTTATTTCCTAAAATCCAAATTAAAGGAGCTCGTTATTTTGATTTAAAAAGAAGCTTTTCTGATCTAGAAAACCCACTGCCAAATACATTGCCAAATCCTGAAGCTTTTGCTTTCGCCTTTAGAAACCTAGGAATAAACTACAATAGTACTATTGTAGTTTATGATCATAATGGTATTTATGCCAGTCCTAAAGTATGGTGGATATTTAAAAGTATTGGACATAAAAATATTGCCGTTTTAGATGGTGGGCTTCCAGCATGGAAAAATAAAAACTATCCTACAGAATCGATTCAAACTCGAGAACTAATTGAAGGAAATTTTAGAGCAATGTTTAAATCAAATTTTCAAAAATCAGCTTCTCATATTTTAGAAAACATAGTGTCAAAAGAAGCTATTGTAATAGATGCTCGATCTAACTTACGGTTTTGCGGATTGTTTCCAGAAACTCGAAAAAATTTAAAATCTGGTCACATCCCAAATGCTGTAAACCTACCATTTTTGGAGGTATTAAAAGATGGTAAATTTCTTCCGCCAAATGACATTTCTGCTATTTTTAAAAATTAAAGATAGACAGTCAGCCAAAAATATTCACTTGTGGTTCTGGATTAACCGCTTGTGTATTAATTTTAGCAGCTGCATTAATTTCAGAAAATAATCACTTTTATATGACGGTTCTTAGACCGAATGGGGACAATTAGAAGGAGTTCCTATTTTTAATTAAACCCTAATAAATTGACATTTTATTAAGAAATCTATTCCCTATCTTTATCCCATGCACAAAATTGTTTTCATCTTATTTTTTCTATCATTAACTTTTATGAATGCTCAAAATAATTTGTTAGCCGAAAACTATTTTGAACAAGGAGAGTACGAAAAAGCACTCACGCTTTATAACCAGCTTTATAAAAAAAATAAAAACTTTATTTATTTTAAAGCTATTGTAGCTTCATACCAACAATTAGAAGATTATAAAGAAGCAGAAAAACTATTAAAAGATAGGCTAAATAATAAAAGAATTATCCCTCAACTCTATGTGGAATTAGGGTATAACTATTCGTTGCAAGAAAATGATTCATTAGCCACTATTAATTATGATAAAGCAATTCTTTTTTTAAAAGAAAGTGAAAAATTTAATTATGGAAGAAGCATTGGTAAATCATTTGAAAAGTATAGCCTTATAGATAAAGCTATTGAAACGTACGTAACGGTTATGGATGCTTTTCCAGATGCTGACTTTAGCTACCAGTTAGCACGTCTTTATGGGGAACAAGGCAACCTTGAAAAAATGTTCGACAGTTATTTAGTTTTAATTAAAAATAAACGTTCTTATCAAGGGGTCGCTCAACAAAACTTCAGCCTTTATATCTCTGAAGACCCTACTGAAGAAGCAAATATTTTACTCCGTAAAGTCTTACTTCAAAAATTGCAAAAGCAACCCGATGTTTTGTATAATGAATTATTAAGCTGGTTGTTTATTCAACAAAAGGAATATAAAAAAGCATTTACTCAAGAAAAAGCAATTTACAAACGTATGGGAAATAATGATATGTCTGGAATAGCAGATATTGCTTATTTTGCTGCCAATGATGATGATGATGAAAATGCTATATTAATAGTAAATTTTGTAATCAATAATGCTTCAACACCCAAAGAAAAAATAGCAGGATATCAACAATTAATGAAGATTAAATTAAAAACTGCTTCCAAAAAAGAATATCCAAAAATTAAAAAAAGCTACGAAGATTTATTTAATGAATTTGGCAGCGGAAAAGAAACGCATCAGCTTCAATTAGACTATAATTATTTTTTAGGTTTTCAAAACAACGAAAAAGAGCTTGCTGTTTCAAATTTAAAATCTTTTTCAAAACAGCCTTTATCTCAATACCAAGAAGCAAGAATTAAAATGCTATTAGCAGATATTTTAGTTTTTGACGAGAAATTTAATCAAGCATTGATCTATTATTCACAAATTCAGCATGAAGTAAAAGGTAATTTATTAGCACAAGAAGCACGTTTTAAAGTTGCAAAAACAAGTTACTTTAATTTTGATTTTACTTGGGCACAGTTACAATTAGATGTTCTTAAAAAATCGGCAACACAATTAATTGCAAACGATGCAATGCAACTGAGCTTGTTGATAAAAGATAATTCTATTGAAGACTCTACTCAAACTGCCTTAAAACAATTTGCTCGAGCTGATCTTTTAACATTTCAAAAAAAAGAAACAGAAGCAATTTCAGTTTTAAAAAATTTATTAGAGAACCATAAAGGTGAAAAAATTGAAGATGAAGCTTTACTAAAGCTAGGCGAATTATATGAGACCAAGGGTGAGTATGAAAAAGCAGTAGAAAGTTATCTTGCATTAATACAGTTTTATAATGAAGATATATTAGCCGATGATGCGCATTATCGGTTAGCAAAACTATACGAAACAAAACTTAACCAACATCAAAAAGCAAAAGAATACTATGAGTTATTAATCTTCAACTTTGCAGATAGTGTATACTTTGTAGAAGCAAGAAAAAAATACAGGATGCTTCGAGGTGATGAAATAGATTAAAATGATCATATATAATGTTACTGTAAATATTGAAAAAAGTATCCATGACGAATGGCTAATTTGGATTAAAAATCATATCCCTCAGGTTTTAGCTACTGGAAAATTTACAGATGCTAAACTTACCAAAGTGCTGGTTGAAGAAGAAATGGAAGGTACTACCTATGCTATACAATACAGAGCAAAATCTCGCAAAGCTTTAGACAGTTATTATAAAAATGATGCAGATAAGCTAAACCAAGATGGTTTATTAAAATTTGCAGATAAAATGCTAACCTTTAGAACGGAACTAGAAATTATAGATGAGTATAGTATAATAGACCATTCAGAATGTCTGTAAAAGCAAAAAAATATTTAGGTCAACATTTTCTTAAAGACGAAACTATTGCAAAAAAATTGCAGACACACTAACGCAAGATACTTACAAAAATGTATTAGAAATTGGACCCGGTATGGGAGTGCTCACCAAATATCTTATAGAAAAAAATCTAGAAATTATAGCAATGGAACTAGATCAAGAATCTGTAACTTATCTAAATGAACATTTTAAAAACAAAAACCTAAAAGTAATACCTGCTGATTTTTTAAAATTTGATTTAGAAAATTTTTTTAATGGAAAACCCTATGCTATCACTGGAAACTTCCCTTATAATATATCTACACAAATTGTATTTAGAACTTTAGAATGGCGAGATCAAATTCCAGAATTTACGGGTATGTTTCAAAAAGAAGTAGCAAAACGTATTTGTGAAAAAGAAGGAAGTAAAGTCTACGGAATTATATCGGTTTTAGTTCAAGCTTTTTACGATGCAGAATATTTATTTACAGTTCCTCCTAATGTCTTTAATCCTCCTCCAAAGGTAGATAGCGGAGTGCTTCGCTTAAGAAGAAAAAAAAACTATACGCTTCCTTGTGATGAGAAAATGTTATTTAGAGTCGTAAAAACTGCTTTTCAGCAAAGAAGAAAAACATTGCGGAATAGTTTAAAAGTCTTTAATCTTTCCGATAAATTAAAAGAAGATATTATCTTTGGACAGCGACCCGAACAACTTTCGGTTTCAGAATTTATTATGCTCACTCAAAAATTAGAGAAAGATGCAATTTCAAATAACAACTGATTATTCAGAAAAAATAACCCGCCTCATTGCCAAAAAAGATGGCAACATGCTAAGGGATTTAATACACGAAGTACACTTTGCTGATATTGCTGAACTCCTAGAGGAATTAAAACCTGAAGATGCTGCATATCTTATTAAATCTTTAGAAAGTGAAATTACTTCTGAAGCTTTAATGGAATTAGATGAAGATGATAGAGAAAAAATTCTAAGTTATCTTTCCCCAAAAGAAATTGCCAAAGAAATTGAAGAAATGGATACTGATGATGCTGCTGATGTAGTAGCAGAACTCGATGATCACATTCAGAAAAAGGTAATTGAAATAATTGAAGACGAAGAGCATGCCTCCGATATTGTAGAGCTCTTAACCTATGATAAAGATACTGCCGGAGCATTAATGGCAAAAGAGTTGGTTCAGGTAAAAGAAACATGGACTGTAGCTAGTTGTGTTAGAGAAATGCGTAGACAAGCAGAAAATATAACTCGAGTTCATTCTATTTATGTTACTGATAAAGATGGTAAATTAAAAGGGCGCCTTTCTTTAAAAGACCTTTTAACTGCGTCTGCCAAAACATATATTAGTGAAATCTATATTGCAAAAGTAGATTATGTAACCGTTGCTACAGAAGACGAAGAAGTAGCAAGAATTATGCAGAAATACGATTTGGAAGCCATTCCTGTTGTAGATAAAAATGGTGTATTAGTTGGTAGAATTACCATTGATGATATTGTAGATTTCATAAAAGAGGAAGCAGAAAAAGATTATCAAATGGCAGCGGGTATATCGCAAGATGTTGAAGCTGATGATAGTGTTTTAGAATTAACCAAAGCAAGACTACCTTGGTTAGTTTTAGGGTTATTTGGAGGATTAGGCAGTGTTTACATTTTACAAGGATTTGAAGAAGCATTGTTTAATTATCCAATATTATTTTTCTTTACACCATTAATAGCGGCAATGGCAGGTAATGTTGGTGTTCAGTCTAGCGCTATTATTGTTCAAGGTTTAGCAAACGATGTTGTTAAAGGGAGTTTATTTCATCGATTATTAAAAGAATTAGGATTGGCATTAATTAACGGATCCATATTAGGATTATTAGTAATCCTTTTTGGAGTTATAGTTGGTCAAGATTTTATTGTAAGTATCACAATTGCTATTTCTATGTTAACTGTAATTATAATCGCTGCACTTATAGGGACTTTTGTACCGATCATTTTAGATCGCAAAGGAATTGACCCTGCAATTGCAACAGGACCCTTTATTACTACTAGTAATGATATTTTTGGAATTTTTCTGTTCTTTTATATCGCAAAACTTATTCTTGGTTTTTAAATGAAAATCCATTCCAAAACATTTATAGTTCCTTCATCTGCAATAGATAAAAGAAATCATGTAAATAATCTTATTTATTTGCAATGGTGCATAGATGCTGCCGAAAAACATTGGAATGATACTGCACCTAAAAAAATTCAAAAAAATTATGTATGGTACGTGATTAATCACACCATTAATTATAAAGCAGCTTCCTTTGAAGGAGAAAAATTAGAATTGACTACTTGGATTACAAAAAACGAAGGAGTTAAAAGTGATCGCCATTATAAAATTGTTAGATTAAGTGATCAAAAAACAATCGTCGAAGCAAAAACTACTTGGTGCTTATTAAATGAAAAAACACTCCGTCCAACTAAAATAACAGAAGAAATTAGTACCTTGTTTGACTAACTTATAAGTCTGTGAATTCGATAAATATTAAAGAAAAGTTCTCTAAATTCAGCAAGAACTGGCATCCTCATCAAATTGCAATCGTAGACGATATGCAAGTGCTTTTAGCAAAGATTAAAGGTGATTTTGTTTGGCACCACCATGAAAAAGAAGATGAATTATTTCAAGTTATAAAAGGTACTTTAGAAATGCATTTTAGGGATCGTATCGAAATTATTAATGAAGGAGAAATTATAGTAGTCCCAAAAGGAGTAGAACATTGTCCAGTAACAAAAAATGGAGAAGAGGTTCAAGTGTTATTATTTGAAAAATTGAGTACTGCTCATACAGGCACTATTAAACACGAAAAAACAATTAGCAATTATCCAAAAATTTAAATCGTGAAAATTCTTCATTTAGATAAAAACCATCCTTTACTTATTAAGCAACTAACAGATGCAGGACATAAAAATGAAGAAGATTACACCTCATCTAAATCTGATATTGAACAAATCATTTCAGAATATGACGGAATCGTTATAAGAAGCAGGTTTAAATGCGATGCAACTTTTATTAATGCTGCAACTAATTTAAAGTTTATTGCGCGAGTAGGTGCTGGATTAGAAAGTATAGATATTCCTTATGCTGAATCTAAAAAAATTACTTTAATATCAGCACCTGAAGGAAATTGTAATGCTGTTGGCGAACATACTTTAGGGATGCTTCTTTCATTGTTTAATAAACTAAACAAAGCAGATCTTGAAATTAGAAAAGGATTGTGGCATCGGGAAGTAAATAGAGGAATTGAATTAGATGGAAAAACAGTGGGTATTATTGGGTATGGAAATATGGGTAAAGCTTTTTCAAAAAAACTAAAAGGATTTGATTGTAAGGTAATTTGCTATGATATTAAGAAACAAGTTGGTGATAAAAATGCGACTCAAGTTTCATTAAAAACTTTTCAAAAAGAAGTAGATGTTGTAAGTTTACATATTCCTTGGACCCCCTTGACAAACAGAATGGTAAACAGCGATTTTATCAATCAATTTTCAAAAACATTTTGGTTATTAAATACCGCTAGAGGAAAAAGTGTGGTCACTTCAGACTTGGTTTCAGCTTTAAAAAAAGGCCAACTATTAGGAGCTGGTTTGGATGTTTTAGAGTTTGAAAAGAGTTCGTTTGAATCATTATTTTCTAATAAAACACCAGCATCTTTATCCGACTTATTAAGAATGGAAAATGTGATTTTAAGTCCTCATATTGCAGGATGGACATTAGAAAGTAAAGAGAAATTAGCCCAAGTAATTGCAGACAAAATAGTTCATGAATTTGAATAAATTAAAACCTAAGATTATGAAACGAGTAACTGGATTAGGAGGTGTCTTTTTTAAAACGGAAGATCAAAAAAAAACAAAGGATTGGTATAAAAATTATTTAGGATTAAATACCAATGATTATGGTTATACTTTTTGGTGGAATGACAAAGAAAACAAAAAGTGTGCTACACAATAGAGTCCTTTTAGAAATGATATTGACTATTTTAAGTCTTGTAAGAAAAAATTTATCATAAATTTTAGGGTTGAAAATTTAGTAGAGCTATTAAATATTTTAACGAAAGAAGGAGTTACTGTTATTGGAAAAATGGAAGAATATGATTATAGGGAGTTTGCTTAGATTTTAGATAATGAAAGCAATAAAATTTAACTTCAGGAACCAATTGATAGTAGTTTTTTATAATATTTATTACTTTTACAAATAGAATAAAAAAACCAATTATTAATGAGCGAAGAAAACAAGCAATCATTTGAAGAAGAAGCGAAACAAACTGCAAATGAGTTTAAAGAAAACTG
>JAQWNL010000043.1:0-48441 GCA_029268635.1 Flavobacteriaceae bacterium | reverse complement strand
GGCCTTCCAGCTTCTGTAAGTAAAGTCACTTCTTCAATTACTGCATTGTATTTTTCACGTTTGGTTTTGTAAATTTTATCCTCACGATCATCTCTTTGAATCGGTCTATTGGTCGGAATTTCAACAACATCTAATTTATAGATTTCCCAAAGCTCACCAGCTTCAGTTACAGCTGTACCCGTCATACCAGACAGCTTACGGTACATTCTAAAGTAATTTTGCAGTGTTACTGTAGCAAAAGTTTGCGTAGCTGCTTCAATTTTTACATTTTCTTTGGCTTCAATAGCTTGGTGTAAACCATCGCTATAACGTCTACCATCCATAATACGACCCGTAGACTCATCAACAATCATTACTTTGTTGTCCATTACTACATATTGAGTATCCTTTTCAAAAAGTGAAAAGGCTTTCAATAATTGACTCATGGTATGGATCCGTTCACTTTTTACTCCGAACTCACGTAACAATATTTCTTTTTGATGTGCTTCTTCTTCTGAAGAAAGACCTTCCGCTTCAATTTCAGCTATTTTAAGACTAATTTCTGGCATTACAAAGAAATCTGGATCATCTTTACCGGAAAGATAATCAACCCCTTTATCGGATAGTTCAATCTGATTGTTTTTTTCATCAATAACATAATATAATTCCGCATCTATCTTTGGCATTTCACGATTATTATCTGACATGTATTGATTTTCAGTTTTCTGAAGTATTTGACGAACTCCTTCTTCTGATAAATATTTTATTAACGCCTTGTTTTTAGGAATACCTCTATAAACTCTTAATAACTGAAAACCACCTTCTTTTTCGTCTCCTTCTTTTATTAGTTTTTTAGCATCTGCTAAAACACCTGTTAAATATTTTTTCTGTACCGCAACGATATCAGCAATTTTTGGTTTTAGTTCATTGAACTCATGACGATCTCCCTCTGGTACTGGTCCCGAAATAATTAAGGGCGTACGAGCGTCATCAATTAATACCGAATCCACCTCATCGACAATTGCATAATGATGTGGGCGCTGAACCAAATCTTCAGGAGCATGTGCCATATTATCTCTTAGGTAATCAAAACCAAACTCATTGTTGGTTCCATAAGTAATATCTGCATTATAAGCTTTTCTACGTTCTTCAGAATTTGGTTGATGATAATCAATACAATCTACTGTTAAGCCGTGAAATTGAAATAAAGGAGCCATCCACGCACTATCACGTTTTGCTAAATAATCATTTACAGTAACTAAATGCACACCATTTCCAGCTAAACCATTTAAGTACATTGGAAGCGTTGCAACTAATGTTTTTCCTTCACCCGTTTGCATTTCAGCTGCTTTTCCTTGATGTAAAGCTATACCCCCAATTAATTGAACATCATAATGAATCATGTCCCAGGTGATTTCCTTACCAGCAGCATTCCAAGAGTTTTTCCATATCGCTTTTTCTCCATCTAAACTTACATAATCCTTAATAGCAGAAATTTCTCTATCAAAAGGAGTTGCATTTACGGTAAGTATTTCATTATTTTTAAATCGTTTTGCCGTTTCTTTCATCACTGCAAAAGCTTGCGGTAATAATTCTTCTAATGTTTTTACTTCATTAGTATATCGATCATCTTTTAACTGATCAATTTCTTTATAGAGATCTTCTTTTTTATTGATATCATCAATTTCTGAAGATTCTTTTTCTAAAGCATTTATTTGATCTTGAATTTCTTTTTGATCTGCTTTTATTTTATTCTTAAATTCAGCAGTTTTTCCTCTTAACTCATCTATGGTAAGTTTTTCTATGACTGCTTCTTGCTTTTTTATTTGCTCGACTATTGGCAGTATATTACTAATATCTTTCTTGGATTTATCTCCAACAAACAATTTTAAAACATTATCTAATATTTTCATTTTGTATTGTGTGTTTTTTAACAAATTAAAAAGTAAATAGACTTTTCAATGTTTTACAAAAAAACTGTAAAAAAACAACATAGCCAAAGGTTAATATGTTTTAGTTTTTGAGTTTCAAGCAAAAAAAAAGTCTCTTATTTAGAGACTTTTTTTTATTAATAATTTAATTTTCATCTTCATTCCACAGATAATCTTCGTCTGTGGGATAATCTGGCCAAATCTCTTCAATTGAATCGTAAGAATCTCCTTCATCTTCTATAGCCTGAAGGTTTTCAACAACCTCAAGGGGTGCTCCAGTTCTAATAGAGTAATCTATTAATTCATCTTTCGTTGCCGGCCAAGGTGCATCACTTAAAAATGATGCTAATTCTAATGTCCAGTACATAGCCTTTAATGATTTTTAATTTTCTGCAAAAATAATTTTTTTGATCACAAAGTCAAGTAAAATCGTAATTATTTATGCTTTATTTTTAAGAACGTTTGTAAGTATATGATATATAGATACTTGCATTTTAAGTTTTTTGAACATTTATAGTTTCTTAGGAATCCATTTAATTTCATCAACTTGTAGGTCGTAAGTCAATTTTCGTGCCAGTACAAATAAGTAATCAGATAACCTGTTTAAATACTTTAAAACAAGGCTATCTATAGGTTCTTGCTCATTTAAAAAAGTAGCTAAACGTTCTGCTCGACGGCAAATACAACGTGCTATGTGACAATGTGACACAGAAGGATGTCCTCCAGGAAGAATAAAATTCGTCATGGGAGGGAGGTTTTCATTCATGCGATCCATTTCAGACTCTAGAAGTTGAATATTATTCTCATCAATTCTTGGAATATTTAATCGTTCTTTTCCACTTTTTAGCTTTTCTTTTTCTGGATCAGTTGCCAACATAGCTCCTAATGTAAACAACCGTTCTTGTATATGAGTTAACAACTCTTTGGTAGGAATATCTATCTCTTGATCTCGAACTAATCCAATATAGGAGTTTAATTCATCTACGGTTCCATAACTTTCAATTCGAATATGATGTTTAGGTACTCTTGTTCCTCCATATAAAGCAGTAGTGCCTTTGTCTCCAGTTTTTGTGTATATTTTCATGATGGTTGGTCTTTTTTCTTATTGTAATAACTTTTTCGGAAACTCTTTCTGTTTCTAGTGCGATTTTTTTTTGTGTTGTGCCTGTTCCAAAAATAGACTAAGGCTAGTAATCCAAAACCGCAAACGATTAAAAGAATAGGATTTGAAAGATTGAAAGAATCCATAAAGAGTAATTAACTTAAAAATACTATTGTTCAATATAAGACTTTAGACCTCTAAGCTTTTAGATATTAGATCTTGATTATTTTAAATAAAAATTTGTTGAATTCACTAAATTTAGGAAGCAATTTCAAAATAGTTAAAGTCAGCAATAATGGTTGTTTTATATTCATATCTAAATTTAATTAAAATAATCATACAAATATAGAATATTATAAGCTTATTGATTTTTTATATCGCTTGAAACCATCCCATCAACTAATCTAATTACTCTGTGTGCGTATTTTGCGATATCTTCTTCGTGTGTTACAATAATAACGGTGTTCCCTTTTTTATGAATATCATCAAAAAGCCCCATAATTTCTAAGGATGTTTTAGAATCTAAATTTCCTGTAGGTTCATCTGCTAAAATAATGGAGGGTTTATTTACTAATGCTCTACCAATAGCAACACGTTGTGTTTGTCCTCCAGACAATTGACTCGGCTTGTGGTCCATTCTGTCAGCCAAGCCAACATTTGTTAATACTTTTTCAGCACGATTTTTTCGTTCTTCTTTTGTAGCTCCTGCATAAACCATTGGCAATGCTACATTGTCCAATGCTGTGGTCCTTGGTAACAAATTAAAAGTTTGAAAAACAAAACCTATTTCTTTGTTTCTAATTTCAGCAAGTTCATCTTGTGACATATTACTTACATCTTTTCCGTTTAATTTGTAGGTTCCGTCAGTTGGAGTATCTAAGCATCCTAAAAGGTTCATTAAAGTAGATTTTCCAGAGCCAGAAGGTCCCATTAATGCTACATATTCACCACGTTCGATTTCTAAATTGATTCCTTTTAAAACTTTTACAAGTTCATTTCCTAATGGGAAATTTCTTATAATTCCTCTAATTTTTATAACTAAACTCATTTTTTTATAGTGAATTTTAACATTTGCAAGATACTAGTTTTTCACATAAGACGCAGATGCTAGTTGCTTGTTACACTCTAATTGTAAAATGTTGTTTTTGTTGTTCTTTTCTGAAAAAGACAATCCCCCAATAAAAGGTGTCTATACTAACTGTAACTTTCGGATGATCTTTTATTTGATTCCAAGCTTCCGTTGTCTCAGTATTCCAATAAATATCATTAAATATTAAAAGAGAATCATTATTAATTCGATTTAATAAATATTCGAAATACTGAAGCGTATTCTTTTTATTATAATTCCCATCGATATAAACTAAGTCATAAGAATCTGATAAATTCTTATTAAAAAAATATTCAAAAGTAGCATTCTGTAATTGAATAGTTGATAAATGGTATTTGTTGAAAATCGCTTCAGAAACTTTAGCGGTATTTTTGCAACCTTCTATCGTAGTAATTTTAGTGGAATCATTTGCAAAAGCGATTGATGCTGTTCCTAAACCTAAAAAAGTTCCTAATTCTAAGACTGTTTTTAACTTAAAATAATTAGTGATTCTAAAAAGTAATTTCTGCCTTTTAAAAGAAATACCTACGTTTTTTGCAATGGAAGATATTTTCCTAGTATTAGATTTAAAAACACGTGATTCCGCTCCAAAATTTGTTATTTTTATAGTATCTGAATTCTGTAAAAGTTCGTTTCTAAACGCTTTTATTTTTTGATATTCGGAATAATCTTTTTTATCATAAAAACAAGTTGTCACTAAATCGTATACAAAAGGGGAGTGAACCCCATGCTGATTTGAAGATTTTAATAAAAAATGGAGGTATGATTTAATTTGATACCACATTTAATAAAAATAAATTAAATTAAATAATAATTTTATTGTTATTGACAAAGAAAATAGAGTTCACCAGGAATAGCTTTCCGTTTTCCCAGAATGATCTAAATAAAACATCGTCCACTAAATAAATAACACTTCCAAGACCCATCCTTTTTTCAGCAAAAATAATCGAGTTTTTAAGTCCTTTTTTAGCTTCTTTACCAGAAAAACCTGAAACACTCACAGCATCTCCTTTAATATAACCTACGTTATAACCAGAATCTAAGAATTTATAGGATTGGTTGCCTTGTTTTAAACTATAATAAATGTTATTATAACCAAAAGCCATAGGATGTGTGTTGTCTATTGTTACTTTATAGACACTACCCGTAATAAAGTTTTTTACATTGTATATTTCTCGTTGATCATAAGGTTGCAATTTTAAATCTATACCCTCTTTTGCTTCCTCTTTTTCTTCATTATTGTTTGAAATTCCAAAACCTTCTTTATCATTAAATAAATCAACAGAGATCCCCATTGCGATTAATTTTCCTCCTTTTTGAATCCAACTTTTAAGTTTATCAATGTTATCTTCATCAAGGTCTTTCCAATAATACGTTTCAGGAAGAATTAATACATCGAATTTTTCTAAAGAGCTAATTCTAAAATCATCTGTATCAATCGATGTAAGAGGATATTTTAATTCTGTTTCAAAAAAGTGCCAGATAGCTCCATAGCTTAGTGACGAAACATCTTTTCCTTTTAACACGGCAATTCGTTGTTTGTTCACTAATTTAATATCTGGCGAACCGAAATCAGTTCCATTATCTGAAAAACTTGATGGCGAAGCAACTAATTCACGTTGTTGTTTGTTAGCGATATCGGTTACTAATTTATCAAAACCTACCTTCTTTTTATTATCGCTTCTCGTTATAATTAGACTTCCTCTCTCAAAGGGAATAGAATTAAAACTCAATTCCTTTTCAGAAAAACGCACTTTAATATCGTTTTGTAACAATTCTGCTAAAAAAGAAGCATCGTTTATGCTGTTCCATTTACTAATATAACCCACAGATTTTGGGGATGGTTTATTGTGTGCTACAGTGCTAATTTTAACCTCATTAGCTTTTAATAAACGGTTGCTTGCAATAGTTTCTAATCCATAAGCATATGGTATACTCCAAGAAGTAATATCATAGGTTAATGGATTGCTTAATTTAGCATCTGGCTCGAACAAGACTTTGACCATTTTTCCTTTTGCTTGATCGGTATTTACAATAATTCCGTTTTCAGCATTTATAGAACCATTTTTTTGAGTTCCATAATGATATCCTGAAGCACTTTTACCAATAGAATATCCCCACTTTATTTCATGTTTGTCTAATAAATTACTAAGTTTTTTTAATTTATCTGAATTACCATTTAATACGTAACTCTTATACCTTAACTGGTCGTTATTAAAATAGGTTTTAAATTCTTTATTTAGTTTTTCAGCATTTTTTGAAGCTATTTCAACCGTAGATAAGCCTGTAGTAGTATGGTGTTGTATGCGGTCTACTAAAGTCAATACCGTACCTTCGTCTGTGTTAATACCCAATCCAGCTCTTCCGTGTCCAGCTTGTTCATAGGTCATTCCAATAGCTCCCATAAACATAGGATAGGTGTCTCCATAACTTGGATATAATAAATCGAATCCTTCTCTTGTAAAAAACAACCATCCTTCGCGATCAAAATATTTTGCATGGTTTTTACCTATTTGAATTTGGAAATCTCGTTGCCAATCTGAAATAACCTCATGGTAAGGCTCTGCTGCTGGAGCAAAATAATAAGGTTCGTTAATTCCTTGTTCGTGAAAATCTACATGAACGTGAGGCATCCATTGGTTGTATAGCTTTAATCGTTGCGTAGTTTCTATTTGTGTTGCCCAAACCCAATCTCTATTTAAATCGAACAGGTAATGATTGGCTCTCCCTCCAGGCCAAGGTTCGTTATGCTCGGCAGCTACTTGTTTTAAATCGTAAGGAGTCGCTTTTACTTGATTGTACCAGTTTACGTAACGATCGCGACCGTCTGGATTGATACAGGGGTCAATAATTACTACCGTATTTTCTAACCATACTTGTTTCTTGGTAATAAGTATATATAGTGTTTGCATGGCAGCTTCTGAACTAGAAGCCTCATTACCGTGTACGTTATAGCTTAACCAAATAATTGTTTTTTCAGGATTGATATCTCCATCTATGATTCCTGCATTTTTAAGATGATTGGTTCTAATCGTTTCTAAATTATTCAAATTATCCTTGGAAGAAACAATCGCATAGGTTAATTGTCTTCGTTCATTTGTTTTTCCATAGGTATCATAAATGACTAGCTTACTGTTAGCGGCTAAATATTCAAAATAATTAACTACCTCTGCGTGACGCGTGAATTGAGTTCCTAACTCATATCCTAAAAACTCGGATGGCGATTTAATTTGAGCGGTGATGGATATTGAAATAAAAAGAAATAAAAGTATCAAGTAACGAATCATGGTTTGGTTTTTATTAAGTGACTGCAATTTAAAAAATGTTTTATATTTTATCCTATATATTTTTTAATTAACATTCTCTTGCAAAACACTATTAAGGATTTTGTATTTTTACAACAGATATTGCAAACTATTTTATGTCGATAACACACATACCTTATAAAAACACTGGATACTTTTCATCGTTAATGGTTGATTATATAGCTGAAAAAGAAGCGTTAGCACCTTTTTATCTCCGTTTTCCTATGATTGATAATTTTAAAGCCCAATTAGCAGAAAAAAGTAGATCTTTTAAAAAGGAAAACAGGAAAGTATTGGTAGCTAGTTTAAATAAGCAATACCAAGATTTCGACATTTCTGAAGCAACAAAAAGCAATATCAATTCACTTTTAAGTGAGCATAGCTATACTATTACCACCGGACATCAACTTAATTTGTTTACGGGGCCTTTATATTTTTTATATAAAATAGTTTCGGTGATTAATTTATCAGAACAATTAAATAAAAAATATTCCAACAATCATTTTGTGCCGGTATATTGGATGGCAACTGAAGACCACGATTTTGAGGAGATAAATTATTTTAACCTCTATGGCAAAAAAGTAGCTTGGAATCACGAGAGTGGTGGAGCCGTTGGATCTTTAAAAACCGATGGACTGGAAGAGTTATTGGTAACTTTAAAAACTAAAATAGGAACAAGTGAAAATGCAAAAAAACTTATTGACTTGTTTTCTGAAGCTTATATAAAACACAATAACCTAAGTGATGCTACCCGTTATTTGGCCAACCAATTGTTTGCGGAATATGGACTCGTTATTGTTGATGGGAATGATACCGAACTGAAAAAAGAATTTGCGCCTTTTGCTCAAAAGGAATTTTTTGATAAAAAATCTTTTTCAATTATTAATAAAACAACTGAGCAATTAGAAGCAATCGGTTATAACAAGCAAGTACAGCCTAGAGAAATCAATCTGTTTTATATTGTTAAAGGAATCCGAGAACGGATTATAGAAGAAGAAGGAAGTTTTAAAATTAATAATACGGACATTTTTTTTAACAAGAAAGAACTATTAAAAGAGCTCCATGAATTCCCAGAGCGATTTTCACCCAATGCCTTGTTAAGGCCTCTTTTTCAAGAAGTGGTATTACCTAATTTGTGTTATGTAGGTGGAGGTGGAGAATTGGCTTACTGGTTCCAACTAAAAGATTATTTTAAAAGTGTAGCAGTAACTTTTCCTATTTTATTATTGCGAAATTCAGTTTTGTTAGTCCCACAAAAATTTTCTAAGAAATTAGAAAAACTAAATGAAACTATCGAAGCGTTGTTTTTAAATACCGATGATTTAGAAAAAAAACATACGCAGCAGTTATCTACACTAAAAATTAATTTTACTCCCCAACGAGAACATTTAAAAAAACAATTTATAGACTTGTATACATTGGCAAAACAAACCGATGTCTCTTTTTTAGGAGCTGTTGGAGCCCAAGAAAAAAAGCAGCTTAACGGTTTGGATCATTTAGAAAAAAGATTGCTAAAAGCAGAAAAACGGAAACTTAAAGACCAAATACAACGCTTAATTTCTATCCAAGAACAATTATTCCCTAAGGAAAGCCTACAAGAACGGCGGGTTAATTTCTCTGAGTTTTATTTGGAACATGGAGATCAGTTAATACCGCAATTAAAAAAACAATTGGATCCGCTTTGCCACCAATTTACGGTGTTGGAGTTATAGCTTAGTGTTGTTTGTATTTAAAATTTTAAAACCAAGCTCTTTTCG
The DNA here is from genome assembly GCA_029268635.1 of Flavobacteriaceae bacterium. GTDB lineage: Bacteria > Bacteroidota > Bacteroidia > Flavobacteriales > Flavobacteriaceae > Marifrigoribacter. The sequence continues at coordinate 39,259 of JAQWNL010000043.1, read as the reverse complement.
ATTGATAATAACCAGACTTGCTATTTAAGTATATACCTTTTCTTAAGTTCAGATCTTATTTCAGGAAGCATTTCTTTTGCAGTAATAATACCCAGTTTATACATTTTTTCATTGTTTTTACCACTCATTAATGAAATGCCTTTTAGGTTAGGAGCAATTATAATATTAGCCAGTGAGATTGTTTCTTCATTAGCATGATATGATGCAACAGCAGATGCTCGCAAGACCACATCTTTACGATTTTTTAATACCACCGTAGTATCGAACTCCATAATCCTAACCGCAATTATATATTTTGGATGATACTCTTTGGCAAAATTAACAGGAACCCCATTAATAACGCCTCCGTCGACAAAAGTTGTACCGTACATTTTTACCGGCTCAAAAATTCCTGGGACTGCACAAGATGCATTAACCGATGCGGATATTGGTCCGGCTTTTAAAGCTACAGATTTTCCCTTCTCAATATCTGTTGTAACAGCAACAAAAGGTATTTGTGTATCCTCAATCTTAGTAGCACGAAGCTCATTATTCATATAACGTTGTAATTTCTTTCCCGAAACAAAGCCTAGGCTCGACCGAAATAAAGAAAAATCAAAAACATCTTTGGCTTTTGTTGATTTTATTAATGGTATTAGATCGTCAATATTAGGATTGTCAGCATATAATGCACCCACCATGCTTCCTGCACTTGTGCCAACAATCAGGTCAATAGGAATTCCGGCATCTTCAAGTACTTTTATGACACCTGCATGTGCCATTCCATGAAATGCACCACCTCCAAGAACAAGCGCAACATTAGGTCTCTCCTTAAGTACTCGTGCAGGAGGCTGTAATAAAGGACTTTCAATGACCATGAATTTTTTTGAACATGAATATCCGGCAAATAGCATCAATATAATAAGTGAAACAAGCTTAAACTGTTTTTTCATAATTTTAGGTATTAATAAGATACACAAACTTAATCTTCTTTTTGTTAAATTATTCAAGCCTCAGGGACTTAAATAATAATAGCTAATAGTAAAATACATTTAATACCTCTGTGGTTCTTCCTTGTGGTAGTTTATTTTAAGCGGAGATATCGATTTTTTGCTATGAATTTGAATTTAACCTTTTGTATATTCTTCTTGTTTTGTATTTTCCAACGTGCGTTTTAATAAAGTGGTATAAATAGGTTCATTACCCAGTAATGCTGTAAATACTGAAGCGATAACTGTGGTTACTATCAAGGGTAAAATTAATTCATAGTTTGATGTCATTTCTATAGCAAGCACCAATCCTGTTAGGGGTGCCCTAACGGTTGCTGAAAAAATACCAGCCATTCCTGCAATAGCATAAATACCCGGGTGGGAAATTAAATCGGGAAAAAATTGTTGCATGATCGTTCCAAAAAACATCCCGAAAATAACTCCAAGTGTAAGCATAGGTAAGAAAATTCCTCCTGGTGCACCTGTGCTATAGCTAAAAATTGACAATAATAATCTTGCAATAAATAAAAATAATAAAAAAGATAATGTAAAAGAATGACCAACTCCTTTGTTAATTATATCGTATCCCCCTCCTATTAAATTGGGAAAAAATATGCCAATTACTGCAATGATTAATCCTACAGTAATTCCCGTATAAATTATTGGTATTTTGTAGGAAAGTTTAAATAAATCCAACGATATAACAAGTAACTTATTATATACATAGCCTATAATACTGCATAATAAACCCAAGATTATAAATATCCATAGTCCAAATATGTTTGGACTTGGAAAAATCATTATTTCTAGAACCGGTTTAGCATTGATTAGAATCCTAACAATAAAATCTGATGTTCCGGCAGCAATCATGATAGCTGCAACTGAATAAAAATTAAATTTAAACTGTCCATGCATTTCTTCAATTACAAAAATAATTCCTGCAAAAGGTGCATTAAAAGCACTAGCGAGTCCTGCAGCAGCTCCAGAAGAAATCAATGAATTGCTTTCAATATTCGATTTCCCCAATGTGTCCTTTACCATTTTACCAATATTGGCTCCCAATTGAATAGTTGGTCCTTCTCGTCCTAACAGTAAACCACTCCCCAAGGAAAATAATGAAGCAATAAATTTTATGGGTAATACTCTTTTCCAACGCATAGGTCTTAGTCCATCTAACGCGCCCTCTATTTCTTGAACTCCACTACCTGATGCCTCAGGTGCAAATTTCCGAACTAAATATAATGCGATGCTTATTCCTGTAATTGCAAATAAAATAGGCCATAGCCAACTTATAAAACCCGAGTTTCCTGCATTTTCATATAAGTTAACTCTGAAAATTTCAATATGACTTAGTGTAATTCTAAAAATGGCACCAACCAGTCCTACAATAATTCCAATTAACAGCGCATAAAATAATAGCTTGAAATTTTTATTATTTTCATTTTTAAATCGTTGGTATTTCTTATAAGATGTTTTAAACTTCATTATAATTCAGTTAAGTTTATTAACTTAGTTGGAACGAAATATTTATTTCTTGAATTATCATTCCAATTCCCATAGTTTCCTTTTATTGTTCTTGCAGGTAACCTTTTTGTATAATATTAGTTGCGTGTTTCAAGCACCTAATTTAGTAAACAAATACGAACAAGAGAAAATCCGAAGTAATTTTCTAAATAAACACTTACCTAAGCAATTAATTATAAAAATTTTAAATGTGTGTGTTTCTCTGGTTAATGTTTTAAAGGTCTTTTTTTTATTATACCTCCTTTTATATCCTTTATGCTATTCATTACAATAAAAGCATTTGGCTCAATTTTTTCGATTTCTGTATTTAATTTGTTTAACTCTAAACGGGTAATCACTGTGTATACAATATCTATTTCTTTTGTAACACCATTTTTGTCATAACCGCCTTGACCTTTATAAATCGTCACACCACGTCCTAATTTATCAATTATCATTTCTTTTATACGGGTACTCTGTGAAGAAATAATGGTTACACCTATGTATTCTTCGATACCCTCAATGATGAAATCCAATGTTTTAGAAGCAGCGATATAGGTTATCATTGAGTAGAGTGCTATTTCAGTAGAAAGTAAATAGGCTGCGAAAGAAAATATAACAATATTAATCAGGATTATAATGTCGCCAATTGTTGTAGAAAATTTTCGACTTAAGAAAATTGCAAGAATTTCAGTTCCGTCAATTACTGCACCACCTCTAATCGAAAGTCCTATTCCCGCTCCAAGAAAAAAACCACCAAAAATTGCCACCAGTAAATCATCATCTGTAACATTTGGAAAAGGAACAATTGCGACACAAAGTGCAAGTCCAATAATTGCTAGCGCTGTTTTTAAAGCAAAGCGTTTCCCCATAATTTTATATCCAAGAAATACAAAAGGAATGTTGACACCAACTATAAGAAGGTAAAGAGGGATTTCTGTAATTGCAGCTAAAAGTAATGAAATCCCTGTAGCTCCCCCATCAATAAAATCGTTTGTTAACAGAAAGCCTTTAAAACCAAACGAAGCAGAAAAAATTCCAATTATTATAAGTGTTAAATTTTTGAAATTACGTTTTAGGGAAATAACAAATTGTTGGTATTCTTTTGCAAGTTTATATTCAGTGAGCTTTTCTTTTGGATATTTTTTTTTATTCTTGAACTTAAGACTTGTACGAATGATAATATTTGCTAAAAATGGCTTCATCTTAATTTTTTTTTTTAGTTATAAGGTAGCTACAATACATGCAAAAGTTAAATCTACAACATCACAATTTTTAAAACATCGTTCTTCATATTGATCTGTTAATTTATCTTCAACAGCACTAACAGCTTAAGTTGATGCAGGTTTTGCGGCATCAATAGCGCTTTCTGTACCCAAACGAATACTGCTAATTGTAGTTGGCTCAATTTTATTGTTTTCAATTAAACGCAGTAAAGCATTTGCAGCTAAGGAAGCAGCGTCTTCATTTACATCAGTTAATGACATAGCATGTAAACCCAGTCCTTTTTCTAGTTTTGCAGGAGTTATATTCCTAGCTTTAGCCAATTCATCAATTCTTAGAGTAATTGAAGGAACATAGTAGTCAATTGCAGCGATCCCAATTTGCATTTTCATCTCAAGTAATTATATTTTTATTAAACAATAAATAATAAACAAATTTATTGGAATGAAATTATATTACAAGATATTTAAAAGGCTTTTTTTAAATAGTTATATCATAAAATCATTAAAACTGTGATACAAAATAATTTTTTAGCTTATTTTTGCGAATGCAAAATAACGTCCTCATTCTAGATTTTGGTTCCCAGTATACACAGCTTATCGCAAGATGCGTAAGAGAGTTAAATATTTACTGCGAAATTCATCCCTACAACAAAATCCCAAACAACCAAGATAGTTTTAAAGCTGTCATTTTATCGGGAAGTCCTTTTTCGGTTCGTGCTGTAGATGCCCCACATCCAGATCTATCACAAATTAAAACACATAAACCTTTGTTAGGAGTTTGTTACGGTGCACAATACTTAGCACATTTTAATGGCGGAAGTGTTGTGCCTTCCAATATTAGAGAATACGGTCGTGCGAACCTTTCAGATCTCTTAGAAAATGAAACGTTATTTGAAGGCATAGAAAAAGGCAGTCAAGTTTGGATGAGTCATAGCGATACCATTGCAAAACTTCCAGATAATGCCGTTCGTATAGCGAGTACTAAAGACGTAGTTAATGCAGCTTATCGTATGGAGGGTGAAAATACCTATGCAATTCAGTTTCATCCAGAAGTATATCATACCACCTTTGGAAAAAATATATTGGAAAACTTTTTAGTAAAAATTGCCAAGGTAGCTCAGACTTGGACGCCTGCCGCATTTGTAGATACCACAGTTTCAGTATTAAAAGAAAAATTAGGAAACGATAAAGTATTACTAGGTCTAAGTGGTGGCGTAGACTCTACCGTAGCAGGTGTTTTATTAAACAAAGCGATTGGAAAAAATCTATATTGCATATTTGTAAATAATGGATTGCTTCGTAAAAACGAATTCCAAAATGTATTGGATCAATATGAGCATATGGGATTAAACGTAAAAGGAGTAGATTCATCGGAACGTTTTTTAGATGCTTTAAAAGGAATTAGTGACCCTGAGTTAAAACGCAAAGCTATTGGTCGAGTTTTTATTGAAGTGTTTGATGATGAATCAAATTTACTAGAAGATGTTCATTGGTTGGCACAAGGAACTATTTATCCAGATGTTATCGAAAGTGTTTCGGCAACTGGAGGGCCTTCAGCTACTATTAAATCACATCATAACGTAGGTGGACTACCTGACTTTATGAAATTAAAAGTAGTAGAGCCATTGCGAATGATTTTTAAAGATGAGGTGCGAAGAGTTGGAGCTCAAATGGGAATTGATGCTAACTTATTAGGAAGACACCCTTTTCCAGGGCCTGGATTAGGAATTCGTATTTTAGGAGATGTCACTGCTGAAAAAGTACGTATATTACAAGAGGTAGATGCTATCTTTATTGAGGCCCTAAAACAATGGGATTTGTACGATAAAGTATGGCAAGCCGGAGCGATGTTGTTGCCAGTTAATAGTGTTGGAGTTATGGGTGATGAACGTACTTACGAAAAAGTAGTGGCGTTACGTGCAGTAGAATCTACCGATGGAATGACAGCTGATTGGGTGGATTTACCATATAAATTCTTACAAGAAACATCTAATCATATAATAAATAGAGTAAAAGGCGTTAATAGAATAGTATATGATATTAGCTCTAAGCCACCTGCAACTATTGAATGGGAATAAACCAACCTAAAAGGGAATCATTTTTGATTCATCTTATGTATTCCAAAACCATTGACTAATGAAGAAGTTATTTTTAGTTCTATTTTTTCTCTTATTTGCGAGCAACCTATTTGCTCAAAACAACTACCAAAGCCATATTGTAGAAAAAGGAGAAACGGTTTTTAGTATCTCTAAAAAATATAATGTTTCAGAAGAAACGATCTATCAGTTAAATCCAGATGTGAAACATGTTATAAAAACGGACGTTATTTTAATTATACCAATTAATGGCAAAGAAGTAACTGTTTCTATAAAAAAATATCGTGTTAAAAGGAGAGAAACCATAAAAAGTATTGCTTCAAAACATCATATTTCTGAAGATCTGTTAAAGAAATACAATAATGATTTATACGCTAGAGAAGTTGGAAAGGGAGAACGAATTGATATTCCTGTTTTTAATGCTTCGGCTTTAAATAATACTAATGCTGAGGAAACTTTAACAACAAATGATAGCCTTAAAACACACACGGTACTTCCTAAAGAAACTAAGTATGGTATTGCAAGAAAGTTTGGTATTACAATAACTGAACTAGAATTATTAAACACAATGATGGGTGAAAGTCTTACTATTGGAGAAGAAATCATGGTTCCTAAAAAAATCATTTCAACTGATGCGACCCTTATTGAAGATGAATATGAATTCTATGAAGTATTACCAAAAGAAGGATTCTTTAGGTTAAATGTAAAGTTGGGTCTTACGCAAGAAGAGATTATTGCTTTAAATCCATATGCTTTTGAAGGTCTAAAGGAAGGGATGATTTTAAAAATTCCTAAAATAAATAATACACTAGATGGTCAAAAGGTTGAAGTCATCAATTTAGGTGATTATATCGTAAATACTAGTAAAAAAAAATTAGCAGTAATGCTTCCTTTTAAATTAGAGCGTATTGATTTAGATTCCTTAAACGTCAATACCAATTTATTAAAATCTGACGGTACTTTAAGAGCAGCTATTGATTTTTATAGTGGAGTGCTAATGGCAGCAGAATTTGCAAAAGACAAAGGGATTTCTACGGAGATTACTATATATGATACTGAAGGTAAAGTTTCAAAAGTAGGGCAAATTATGAGTTTAAATAACTTTAATAAGATCGATGCTGTAATTGGACCCTTATTAAGTAAAAACATAGAGAAAGCCGCATCATCATTGCAATCTGAAAATATTCCTGTTTTTTCACCATTAAGTAAAGTTAAACTAAAAGAATATTCTAATTTATATCAAACCATACCATCCAACGAATTGATGGAAACTGCAATGTTAGATTTTATTATTAAACGATTAGATTCTATTAATGTAATTGTAATTACTGGGAAAGAATGGTCTCAACGAAAAGGTACTATTATGGCAGCTATACCAACTGCAAAAACCATAGTTCCTGAGCAAGGAAATTATTTATATATTGAAGATATACAGATGCAATTGGATACGATTAAAGAAAATTGGGTGATTTTAGATTCAGATAATCCTATTTTGGTAAGTAATGTGGTAGGGCTTTTAAATGGATTTCCTGAGGCTATATTAGACGAAGATAATGTTGAGGTTGGAAAAAATAAAATACGTCTTTTTGCTGTTAATAAATCAAGAGCTTTTGATTATAATGATGTTTCTAATATACATTTAGCAAATTTAAACTTCACATACCCGTCATCAAATAAGCATTACGAATATGATTTAATGATACCATTTTTGGTGACTTATAAAAACAAATATGGAGTAATGCCTAATCATTATGTGATTAGAGGTTTTGATGTTACTTACGATGTATTATTAAGATTAGCTAATGCAGAAACTCTTGAGGAAGCATTTATTAGTAATATTAAAACAGAATATGTTGAAAACAAGTTTCAATATTCTAATACGCCAAATTCAGGATATAAAAACCAAGCTTTTTATATTATAAAATACAACAATGAATTAAAATTGGAAATAGTCGAATAAATTTTTCTGAAAGTATTTTTATGAAATGCCTATTAACTTTTAATAAATTAACAGAAAATCTAAGGTCAGATATCCTATCTTCCTATGTATCTACTATTTTTTTTGGAATGAAAATAATTTCACTAATTGCAACTGCGACTGTACTCTTTAATTAAATATTAAACCTAATACATCAAGAATATTTACTTAATTGTGGATGGTTTTTTTATAGCTAGGGTTTATATAAATTAATAGTTTTATTAAAATTCTTCAAATTTAGATTTGTTTCTTCTAATTTATCTGCTTGCTTCGGCAATAAACCCTTATATTTACATCCCGTATAATAAATACAAATGAATACTACAAAGTACATATTCGTTACGGGCGGAGTTTCCTCTTCTTTAGGAAAAGGAATTATAGGAGCATCATTAGCTAAATTACTACAAGCTAGGGGATATAGAGTAACTATTCAAAAATTAGATCCCTATATAAATTTGGATCCAGGAACATTAAACCCATACGAACATGGGGAATGTTATGTTACCGATGATGGTGCAGAAACAGATTTGGATTTAGGCCACTACGAGCGTTTTTTAAACGCGCCTACTTCACAAGCTAATAATGTTACTACAGGTCGTATTTACCAGAGTGTTATTCAAAAAGAACGCAGAGGTGAATTTCTTGGAAAAACAGTACAAGTAGTCCCGCACATTACGAATGAAATTAAGTACAGAATACAACTTCTAGGAAATACTGGAGACTTTGATATTGTTATTACGGAGATAGGAGGTACTGTTGGTGATATTGAATCTTTACCATATATTGAAGCGGTACGTCAATTAAAATGGGAGTTAGGAGATAAAAATGCTATAGTAATCCATTTAACCTTAATTCCATTTTTAAAAGCTGCAGGTGAATTAAAAACCAAACCTACACAGCATTCTGTAAAGACCTTGATGGAAAGTGGTATCAATGCAGATATTTTGGTTTGTAGAACGGAGTACCATTTATCAAACGATATTAAACGTAAACTAGCTTTGTTTTGTAATGTACATAAGGAAGCTGTAATAGAGTCTATAGATGCATCCACTATTTACGATTTGCCTAATTTAATGTTGGAAGAAGGATTGGATATCATCACTTTAAAAAAATTAAATTTAAGTGACCACGGAACTCCAGATTTAGTACATTGGAATAGCTTTTTGAAAAAACATAAAAACCCTAAGAGTGAAGTTAATATTGGCCTAATAGGAAAGTATGTAGAGTTACAAGACTCGTATAAATCTATATTGGAGTCTTTTATTCATGCCGGTGCAGAAAATGAAGTAAAGGTAAAAGTAGTTTCTGTTCATTCGGAACATTTAGATGGGACCAATGTTGGAGAAAAATTTAAAGGACTGCACGGTATCTTGGTAGCACCTGGTTTTGGTGAAAGAGGTATTGAAGGAAAGATAGCTGCAGTAAAATATGCTAGAGAACATAAAATTCCTTTTTTAGGAATTTGTTTGGGCATGCAAATGGCAGTGATAGAATATTCAAGAAATGTACTTGGCTTAGAAAGAGCTAATTCAACCGAAATGAACAAAGACACTCCATGCCCAGTTATTGGTTTAATGGATGAACAAAAACACATTACTGACAAAGGAGGCACCATGCGTTTGGGAGCTTGGAAATGTGATTTAGTTGCAGATAGTATAGTAGGTAAAACATATCATACTAAAACAATTGAAGAACGTCATAGACATCGTTATGAATATAATAATGAATACCGAAAACAATTAGAAGCTGCCGGACTTAAAACAACGGGTATAAATATTGAAACTGGATTGGTAGAAATTATTGAAATAGAAAACCATCCTTGGTTTGTTGGAGTGCAATACCACCCTGAATATAAAAGTACGGTTGCAAGTCCACATCCATTGTTTGTGTCATTTGTAAAAGCTGCCAACGAGCATTTAAAAAATAATTAATGCGACAATTTGTCGATATTAAAAAAAAGGTAGGATATTTGAAAAATTTATTTTAAAAAAATTGAACATATTTAACAGAATCAATTCAATAAAAATAATTAATTAAGTTTCCTAAAGACTATTTAGGATTGTACTATGGAAGAAAAGAAATTTGATATAAATACTATTGTAGGTTTTTTATTAATTGGTGGTATTCTGCTTTATATGCTTTGGCAAAACGCACCAACTCCTGAAGAATTAGAGGCTCAACAAGCTGAAAAAGAAAAAATTGAACAACTAGAAAACGATAATAAAACTACTGATCTTGTCAGTCAAAAAGATATTTCATTAGAAAATGAAATAACAGAATTAGCTTTTGCAAATTCTGAAGATTCTCTTGGATTGTCAAAACTTCAAAATAGATTGGGATCTTTTTCTTATTCTGGAATACTTCCTTCAGCAACTGAAGCAACTACTGTAATTGAAAATGAAATTTTAAAGTTAACAATAAGTAATAAAGGTGGATATATTGTTGAAGCAAAATTAAAAGAACTAACCATCTATAATGGAACTCCAGTTTATTTAATTAAAGACGGGAACTCTTCTTTAAACCTTCAATTTTCAGCAGAAAATAGGTTATTGAACTCTCAAGATTTATATTTTGAACCATCAATTTCAAGTAATGGAGCGAATAAAGTGCTTTCTATGAAGTTAAAAACTTCAGAAACTAATTTTATTGAATACCGTTATGAGTTGATACCTGATAATTATATGTTAGGATTTAGTATTAAAACTCAAGGTTTAGAAAACGTGATTAATACTTCTCAACCTATTTATTTAGATTGGAATTTTATTGGGTATCGTCAAGCTAAAAGTATTTCTTACGAAAATAGATATACTCGTCTAACTTATGAATATGAAAATAAAGAAAAACACAGTAAATTATCTGCAGCTTCAGATGATGACGAATTAGTGAAAGACCTGACTTGGATGAACTTTCGTCAACATTTTTTTAGTTCTATGCTGTTAACCGATACTGCTTTTAAAGAAGTTGCATTGAGTTCTATTGATTTAGTCAAAGACGAAGAGGTAGACACATTATATACTAAGATGTATGGAGCAAAAATGCTTTTGGAACCAAAATTGGGTAATCTATCTTATGATATGAATATGTATTATGGGCCTACAGAATATAAAATATTTAAAACTTATGATAGAAATTTAGATGAAGCTATGCCCTTAGGATGGGGTATTTTCGGATTTTTAAATAAATATTTAATCATTCCATTGTTTGCATTTTTAAGTGATTTCTTGCCTGCGGGGATAGCAATTATTATGCTTACCATATTAATAAAATTAGCTTTATCACCAGTTCAATACAAACAGTATTTGTCTCAAGCAAAATTAAAGGTATTAAAGCCGGAATTAGATGAGATAAAAGTAAAGTTTAAAGGTAATAAAATGAAGATTCAGCAAGAAACGATGAAACTTCAAACGGTAGCTGGTGCAAGTCCATTAAAAGGTTGTTTGCCTGCATTATTGCAAATACCTGTATTCTATGCCTTATTTACATTTTTTCCTACTGCATTCGATTTACGTCAAAAAAGTTTCCTTTGGGCACATGATCTTGCAAGTTTTGATGCAATAGCAGAATTGCCATTTTACATACCATTTTATGGTGATCACGTTAGTTTATTTCCAATACTAGCATCGATCGCAATATTTATTTATATGATGATGACTACTGGTCAAACTATGCAACAACAAGAAGGAATGCCTAACATGAAGTTTATTATGTATTTGTCGCCATTAATGATGTTGGTGTTCTTTAATAATTATGCATCAGGTCTTTCCTTGTACTATTTTGTTTCAAACCTAATTACGATTGGAATTATGTTAGTCATAAAGAATTATATAATCGATGATGATAAAATTCATGCAAAAATTCAGGAGAATAAAAAGAAACCAAAAAAACAGAATAAATTTCAGAAGAAAATGGCTGAAATGATGGAACAAGCTGAGGAGCAAAAAAAGAAATCAAAGAAATAAATTTTAAAACTCCCATTTGTGAGTTTTTTTAATGAAAATTTTAAATTAATTTCAATAGTTTTTAAATTTTAATCGTTATTAATAAAAAACACAAAAATGAAAATATCAATTTTATTTCTATTAGATTTTATAATTAAAGCTCCTATTGTTATTTCTCAAAACGGAATCAAACAATTAGAAAGTCAAAGAAAACGTTATGGAATTTGGAAAAAGAATTTTAATAATTCTTAACAAATTCGATATAAAGGTACATTTAATCATGGAAAAGAAATAGGAGTCTTTAAGTTTTATTGTGAAGATTGTGGAGTAACCCTAATAATGACAAAATCATTCAATGAAAATGATGCCACTTCAGAAGTGAAGTACTTTTCTAAAAAAGGAATACTTTTTTTGTGTGGTTTCCATGAAAGATAAATTAAGAATTGGGCCCTGGATTTACTATCAACTGTTACCAATAATATAATGACAAAAGAGAATTATAAAAATGGATAACTGTATGGCTCAAAATTTACTTATTATAAAACCAATGTCCTGGCTGAAGAAATAAATTATCAAAAAGGTATTAAAGAAGGTGCAAATAATTATTATTCACCCAATTGAAAACTGTTAAAAAAATTATACTATTTAAATGACTAACTCCATGGTAATACTATCTATTGCGACGCGATGGGAAATATTATATTAAAAGGCGCTTACAAATATGGTAAATAAAATAGTCTATGGAAAACTTATGAAAATGGGAATATTTAGAAAGAAGAAATGTTTCCTAAATATTAATTTATACATTATAAATAATAGAAGTTTTTAACTATTTATATAAGTAAAAAGAGCTCTTATTTTAACATAAGAACTCTTTTCATAACAAAGTATTAATCAATAAACATACTTTATTTTAATATTAAAATTCTAATGGAAGCATTACTTTGTTAATTACATGTATAATCCCATTTACTGCTTGTACATCTACTGCTATTATTCCTATATCTGTGTTGCCTGATGCATCTGTAATTGTAGCTTCTGGCATTGTAACAATTATATCTTCTCCTTGTAAAGTCATAGCCGTTGTATTTCCAGGATTTGTTAAGTCAGCAGAAGCTATGTTACCGGCAACTACATGGTATAACAAAATTTGAGTTAAAGGCTCTTCATCAGGTATAGATGGTAAAGCGCTAAAAGCTTCATCTGTTGGAGCAAATACAGTAAAAGGACCTTCACCTTGCAATATTTCAACAAAGTTAGTTGCTGGAGTCAATTCAGTTAAAGCGGTAACTAAAGTTGAGAATGTGGGATCTGCAGCAGCAAATGTTACTACTGTAGGTAATCCAATAACAGCATCAACAATATGTATAACTCCATTTGAAGCAGTTATATCAGCTTGGCTAACAGAAGATGTTCCGTTAAATGTTACGCCATTGGATGTGTTAAAATAAATACTCATTGAGTTATTATCAGCTCCACTAGCTAGAGTGTTAGTATATCCTGAGCCTGCTGTTACTAAATCAGTAGAAGTAAGATCAGCTGAAATTACATGGTTTAATAAAACTTGTGTTAAAACATCTACAGGTACGTCATCTAACGTAGCAAAACCATTATCGCTTAGAAAGTTTGCAAATGCATCATTTGTTGGTGCTAAAACGGTAAATGGACCATCCCCATTAAGAGCGCCAACAAGATCTGCTGCAGTTAATGCTGCTACTAAAGAACTTAATTCTGGAGTTGCTATAGCAAGATCTACAATATTCTGTTCTGTTATTAAAAACGGAAGCATTACTTTATCTATTAAATGAACAACTCCATTTGATGCTTCTATGTCGACCGCTGTAATTCTAATGTCTGTAATTCCAGTTGCATCTGTAATAGTAGCTTCTGGCATTGTAACAGTTAAATCTGCTCCTTGTAAAGTCATTGCAGTTGTATTTCCAGGATTAGTTAAATCTGAAGAAGCTATTTCACTAGCAACGACATGGTATAATAAAACTTGTTGTAATACTTCTACAGGTACATCATCCAATGTAGCAAAGTCATAATCAGATAAAAACGTTGCAAATGCTTCATTTGTTGGTGCAAATACAGTAAAAGGACCGTCTGCATTCAGTGCATCAACTAAATCTGCTGCAGTTAAAGCTGCCACTAAAGAACTTAATTCTGGAGTTGCAATAGCAAGTTCTACAATATTCTGTTGTGTAGGTATTATTTCATTGTTATCATCATCGCTACAAGCTGCAAATGTTAAAAACAATACCATGGCAATACTAATTTTTTTAATAGTGTTTGTGTAATTCATTTTTTTTTTTTTAAATTTATTTTATGTTTATTGTTCAACAAATATAATGCTTTGTTAAACATAACTGCTATGTATTTTAATAATGTTTTGTTAATTTTTTAAATATGTGTTTTTATAGTTTTTTTGAAAGCCGGTATTGATTATGATTCTAATACAAAAAATGTATCTTTGCATCTCTTAATTTATTTTATGAAAAAGCGGGTTGTGGTAGGGCTTTCAGGAGGTGTAGATTCAAGTGTAGCTGCTTATCTTTTAAAAGAGCAAGGTTATGAAGTGATTGGTCTTTTTATGAAAAACTGGCATGACGATTCGGTTACCATTTCTAATGAATGTCCTTGGTTAGATGATAGTAATGACGCTATTTTAGTAGCAGAAAAGTTAGGAATACCCTTTCAAACTATTGATTTAAGTAAACAATATAAAGATAAAATTGTAGATTATATGTTTAGGGAATATAAAATGGGTAGAACTCCCAATCCTGATGTTTTATGTAATCGTGAAATAAAATTTGATGTTTTTTTGAAAATCGCCCTGGATTTGGGTGCCGATTATATTGCTACGGGTCATTATTGTAGAAAAGGAACTCTTATTAAAAACAACAAGGAAACTTATCAATTATTAGCTGGTAAAGATTCCAATAAAGATCAGTCTTATTTTTTATGTCAATTATCACAAGAACAACTTTCAAAAACATTATTTCCCATTGGAGAATTAATAAAGCCTGAGGTACGCAAAATAGCAAAGGAACAGGAATTAATTACTGCTGAAAAAAGGGATTCTCAGGGGCTTTGTTTTATTGGTAAGGTGCGTTTACCCGATTTTCTTCAGCAAAAATTAAAACCTAAAGAAGGAGAAATTATTGAAATCCCTTTTTCTTATTCAGGATTTCAAAGAGAAACTTCAGTTTTTAATTCTAAGGAAGAAGAGCTAGCGGTTATCTCTAAAAAGAAAAACTATGCTAAACAAGAAGGAAAAGCTGTTGGTAAGCATAAAGGAGCTCATTATTTTACAAAGGGCCAAAGAAAAGGCCTAGCGGTTGGAGGGACTACAGAGCCTTTGTTTGTAATAGATACAGATGTAAAAGAAAATATAATTTATGTAGGTTTAGGTAAGAATCATCCTGGATTGTATCGAAGAGGATTATTAGTCCTTCCTGAAGAAACACACTGGGTACGCCCAGATTTAAAAATTAATACTGGAGAGTCATTTGATGTAATGGCTCGCATTAGATATCGACAAAAACTTGAAAGTGCAACGATTTATTCCACAAAATCAGGACTTTATGTTATCTTTGAAAATCCACAATCTGCTATCACTGAAGGTCAATTTGTAGCCTGGTATCAAAATGAAGAATTAATAGGAAGCGGAGTTATTTCCCAATAGATGTAAATAGTAGGGTAACCAACAATTCAATTGTTATATAAAAAAGATTTAGACAATAAATAAAAAAATAAAACTATGAAAAAATTACTACTAATATTTACAATTTTATGTATTCAACAAGGCTTTGCTCAATCTCAAGATGCTTGGGTGTTTTTTGCAGACAAAGAAAATGTGGAAGCTTCTTTAGCAGACCCAATATTAATTATGACTCAAGAAGCAATTGATCGTAAAACTTTACAAGGAACTCCTATCGATGAAAGAGATGTTCCTGTTAATGAAAATTATATTACACAAATTAAAAATATTTATAATATGACTGTTCTATCAAAGTCAAAATGGATGAATTGCATTTATGTGATTGGAGATCAGTCTAATATAGAGTCACTTTTAGATTTTTCTTTTGTAACTGATGTAGAATATGCCGATAAGTCTTTAAATCTATTTCCCGGAGGACCAATAGAAAATAAATTTGCTTTAGAAGAAGCTAGTCAAAATATCAATTACAATTATGGAGCAGCAGCAAATCAAATCGAAATGCTATCAGGAGATTATTTACATGAGTTAGATTATACAGGAGAAGGAATGATTGTAGCTGTTTTAGATGCAGGTTTTCCATCCATTGATACCAATCCGGGGTTTCAAAAAATGAGAGATGAAAATCGAATATTAGGAACTTATGATTTTGAAGCTAGAATCGAAAATGTTAATGGAACAAGTTCGCATGGATTTAATACATCTAGTGATATAGGAGGCTTTTTACAAGATGAATTTGTAGGTACGGCACCACAAGCATCATTTTATTTTTTTGTAACTGAATATACTCCATCTGAAACACCAGTTGAAGAGGCTTGGTGGGTAGAAGCTTTAGAACGTTCTGATAGTTTAGGAGTTGATGTTGTAAATACAAGTTTAGGTTATCGAGGTTATGATAATCCAAATTACGATCATAGTTATGAAGACCTTGATGGTCAAACTACTTTTTCTGCTAGAGGAGCAAATATTGCTTTTGATAAAGGTATGATTTTAGTTACTTCTGCCGGGAATAGTGGTAATACTGATTTTCCAACTGTAGGAACTCCTGGAGATTCACCAGGAACTTTAACTATTGGAGCAGTAAATTCTAATGGAAATTATGCTTCTTTTAGTTCTATTGGTCCCACTGTAGATGGTAGAGTAAAGCCAGATCTGATGGCGCAAGGAGTAAGTGCTGCTGTAATTAATACTGGAGGTAATGTTGATTTTAGCAGTGGCACATCATTTAGTTCTCCAATCATGGCTGGAGTAGTAACTTGTTTATGGCAAGCAAGACCTGAAACTCCCAATGGAAATATTATGCAAATTATAAGAGAATCTGCAAATTTATATGATAACCCTACTGATGAAATGGGTTATGGAATTCCAAACTTTGAGGATGCTTATGCAGCTCTTCAAGAACTCGTGGTTGAAGATGAATTTTTAATGTCTAATTTTGCATTATACCCTAACCCTGTAACTTCAAAAATAAACATATCATTTCCAGAAGGAATTTCAAATGCTACATTTACAATTTATTCTATTTTGGGAAACAAAGTTTTATTAACTGAAATTTCAAGAAACTTTAATTCAGTTAATATAGAAGCTTTAAATTCAGGAATGTATATTGCTTCAATTAATTCAAATAATAAACAGATTAGCTTTAAGATAATTAAAGAATAGTGAAAAATAAAATAAATCAACTTTTCAATATTCAATATCCAATCATTCAAGCTGGAATGATTTGGAATAGTGGATGGAGGTTAGCTAGTGCAGTTAGTAATGCTGGTGGTTTAGGATTATTAGGGGCAGGATCGATGTATCCAGAAGTTTTGCGGGAACATATTCAAAAATGCAAAAAGGCTACCAATAAACCTTTTGGGGTTAATGTTCCTATGTTGTACCCTAATATTGAAGAAATAATTCAAATTATTATAGAGGAAGATGTGAAAATAATTTTTACATCTGCAGGAAACCCTAAAATATATACCACTAGATTAAAGGAAAATAATTGTATCGTTGTTCATGTAGTTAGTAGTGTGAAATTTGCTTTAAAAGCTCAGGATGCAAGAGTTGATGCTGTGGTTGCTGAAGGATTTGAAGCTGGAGGTCATAATGGTATGGAAGAAACTACCACGTTCACACTAATTCCTATGGTCAAAGATCAATTAGATATTCCCTTAATTGCAGCTGGTGGCATTGCTAATGGGAAAGGGATGTTAGCAGCCATGATTTTAGGTGCAGATGGAGTACAAGTTGGTAGTAGGTTTGTTGCAAGTGAAGAATCAAGCGCCCATATAAGGTTTAAGAAAAAAGTTGCTGAGGCTCAAGAAGGGGATACATTTTTAACCCTAAAAGAATTAGCTCCTGTTCGTTTGCTTAAAAATAAATTCTCTGACGATTTGTTAGAGCTCTATAAAACAAATCCCTCAAAACAAGAATTATTAGATTTATTAGGAAGGGCTAGGGCTAAAAAAGGGATGTTTGAAGGTGATTTAGAAGAAGGAGAATTAGAAATTGGTCAAATAGCTGGACTTATTAATGAAATTAAGCCTGCTGCTGATATAGTAAAAGAAATGATCGCTGAGTTTGAACTTGAAAAATTAAAGATTGCAATGTTTTAGCTTTATGCCTGCTTACATTGCGTTACCAAAAAATATGGCATTCATTAATAGTTTGTTTGTGCCATACCAAAAAGCTCTGAAATTAGTATTGTCTGTAAAGTAAATCACTTTTCCTCTTCCAAGATTACCAATTTTGAACATACTAGTATTTTTTAATTCTAATAGATTTTTTTAGATATGTAGCCGCTTAATAATGGGTTCTCAGTATAATTTATAGGGTTATTATAACTATTTTTTTCAGGTTTCATAAAAATAGTTGAATTTCTAAAAACAGGAAGCGTATTATTTTTGTAACCAAAAGCAATAGGGTGGGAGCGATCTATATTTGTTTCAAATATGGCTCCTCCAATAACTTGTGCCCCAAAATAATTACTTTTTTGTTCAAAAGAAATATTTTGAATAGAGTCCTTTTTAGATTTAAATTCAATTTTTAATATGTCATTATTGTTCAGCCATTTGCCAGCGTTTTTATATCCAATTAAGGTTCCTCCATTTTCAACCCATTTTTTAAGTTTTTCTGCATCTTTTTTTGATAGTGCATTCCCCCAGCTATTAGGTAAAATAATATCGGTGTATTTACTTAAATCTGTTCTGTTAAAATCACGCGTATCTAATTTTGAAATTAACATATCATAGCGCTGATCAAATAAATGCCAAACTTCTCCTGCATCATAAGGAGTAATTCCGCTCCCCACAATCAACCCTACTTTTTGAGGTTCTATTAATTTAAAATTACTGCTTCCAAGATCAATACCTTCAGTAAGCCCTGTTGAAACGCCATTTATTAATACATTGTTTTCTCTTGAAAGTTTATTGATAAAACTTGATAATTCTTGCTTATTTAATTTCTGATTTTGAACAGGAATTAGTATTGTTCCGTAATCATAATTTTTGTTTTCTAACTTAAATGGTTTTAGCCCCACTTTTGCACGTAAGCCTTTTTCTAGAATCTTATTTAAAATTTTAGGGGTATTATAATCGTTCCACTCCATTAAATAAGCATAATTTGAGTTTGTAGGAATTGAAATATTTTTATTTTCTGAAGCTTTTTCACCTTGCTTATTTGAAGATTCATTTTCCTCGTAATCTAAATTAAAAGCTAGCGGAAAGGTCCACGCGCTTACATCATAAAATAAACTATCTTGAAAAGTTGTTCGTTTTTGAAACATAGCATTAATTAATCGATGTTGTTTTTGATTCTTTGGTATTACATAGCTATATCCCTTTTTATAATTTTTACCATTTTTTGAAAAATTGCTTTTTAATTCATAATACTCAATTTTATGACGTTTTAAAATTTTAGCTAATTGATTAACTTTGGTCGCATCTTTTTCGTCACCAAAAACAATAACCCCAGAATTTTCAGCTTCTATACGAGCATTCGCATAAAATGATTTTTGATAATTTAGTAATTCATTACGCATGCCAACAGCAGCGTCTAATGTGGAAAGTGCTGCTGTAAACTGATTGCGTATGGTAAATGGAAAAGTAAGTATTCCGTTGTCACTTTCTTGTGCATGTCCTCTCGAGGAAGCTTGTTCAAACAATATTCCAATACCACCATTTATATCTGGAAAAGTAGATCCTTTTCCGTAATAAAAATCATCAAAACTTTCTTTACTATAATAGAAGCTTCCAATTTTATTTAATGCTTTTGCGTGGTAGTTTCCGATAGCTCCGGTAAGTTCTTGATTTTTACTTGGCGTTAAAGGATTCGTTCTTGAAGGAATGCCAGGTTGAAAGAAAAAAGTCGAGTTAGTACCCATTTCATGATGATCGGTTAATATATTAGGGTACCAGTTATGAAATGTATTAATTCTTGCCTGACTTTCTGGAAGCTGAACAGGTAACCAATCCCTATTCATATCAAACCAATAATGATTGGTTCTCCCACCTGGCCAGATTTCATCGTATTCTCGATCGTTTGGATCTGGATTGATGTTCTTACTTTTATTAATATTTGCTCAATATGCAAACCGTTGCAAACCATCAGGATTATAGGAAGGATCAAATAAAATAACAGTTTCGTCAAGTAGTTTTTTAATTTCTGGACCTTGAGCGGCAGCTAAATAATAAGCTACTGCAAGGGAAGCATTAGATCCACTAGGTTCATTTCCATGAATTGAAAAACCTTGATAAACTACAATTGGCATTTTAGTGACATCCATATTCTCGGAACCATTTTCAGTTAAGAAAACATGATTTTTTCTTATTTGTTCTAAGTTGGATTGGTTTTTTGGAGCGCTTATATATAAAAGTAAAAGCGGTCTCCCTTCAAAGGTTTCCCCCCTATTCTCAATTGAAATCCGGTCACTCGATTCAGCAAGAACATACATATACTGTACTAATTTATCATGAGTAATATGCCAGTCTCCAATTTCATAACCTATTACACTTGCCGGTGTTGGAATGTTTAGATTATATGATATATTATCTGGTAGAAAATAATCTAGCTTTACATGGTAGTCCTGAGTAAAAGCTTTAATTGAAAGCAATAAAAATAATAATAGGATAAAGTTTTTCATGCGATTAAATTTAATTCGCATAAATATATAAAAAAACATACTTTCAACTTATATTATTGAAAGTATGTTTATTGCGATTAAGCGTATGTAAAAATATTATATATCATCAAAATCTACATCTGTAAAACTTGATGTAGAAGAATCCTCAGAATCAGCACTTGAAGCTTCTTTTTCTCCTTCTTTTTTATAATCACTTTGGTGACGATCACTAATTACTTCTTCACCTTTTTCATCGATTATGAATGAAATCATTTGATCTAAGCTATTTTTAAATTCAGAAAAATCTTCCTTATAAAGATAAATTTTATGTTTTTTGTAATGAAATGAGCCGTCGTCATTTGTAAATTTTTTACTTTCCGTAATAGTTAAGTAATAATCTCCAGCTTTTGTTGCTCTTACGTCAAAGAAATAAGTACGTCTTCCCGCTCGCATTACTTTAGAATAAATTTCTTCTCGCTCCATCATATAATTATCACTCATAATTTTATTTTATTATTTAAATTTTCTCCAAAAATCTAAAAAAAATATTACTATGGCAACATTATAGTTAATTTTCTTTTTCTAATAATTGTTTTGCGTACAGTTCTTTATAATAACCCTTAAGCTTTATTAACTCAGTATGAGTACCTTGTTGTATAATTTTGCCTTCTTCCAATACAATTATTTTAGTTGCATTTTTAGCGGAAGATATGCGATGACTAACAATAATAGTAGTTTTGTCATTTAATAAGGCATCTATATTATTTAAAATTCGTTCTTCTGTTTCAGTATCTACTGCAGAAAGGCAGTCATCCAATAGTAAAATCTGAGGATCTTTAATAATCGCTCTCGCAATAGAAACACGTTGTTTTTGTCCGCCACTTAATGTTATTCCTCGTTCTCCTAAAATAGTTTTATAACCTTTGTTAAAACCAATTATATTTTTATGAACCGATGCTTTTTTTGCAGCTTCAAAAACCTCTTCATTACTTGCATTTTCTTTACCAAACTTAATATTGTTTAATATAGAATCGCTAAAAAGAAAGGCGTCCTGAGGTACATATCCAATGCTATCTCTTAAATTTGAGATGTTTAAATCTTTAATGTTTTTATGGTTAATTTTTAGTTGACCATTATCAACGTCATAAAGCCTCCCGATTAACTCTAAGATGGTAGATTTCCCAGACCCTGTATTCCCTAATATAGCTAGAGTTTCTCCTGGATTTATTTTAAATGAAATATTTTTAAGTGCTGTAATATCTGTGTCTGAATATGTGAAAGAAAGATTTTTGAATTCAATTACTCCATTATTTTTTGTTTCAATTTCTACATAATTTTCAATAGCAGGTTTTTCATTTAAAAATTCATTGATTCTTTTTTGAGAAGCTTCAGCTTGTTGGATCATTGAGGTTACCCAGCCAATAACTGCTACAGGCCAAGTTAACATATTTACATAAATAAGAAATTCAACGATGGTTCCAAGTTGTTCTATTTCACCGTTAATAAATTGTTTACCACCAATGTAAATTACTAATATGTTGCTTAGTCCAATTAAAAGTATCATTAAAGGAAAAAATAAAGCTTGCACTTTTGCTAAGTCTATATTTTTATCTTTACTGCCTTCAGATAAAACATCAAAATCTTTAATGATACGAGGCTCAATACAATAAGCTTTTATAACCGAAATACCGCTAAAACCTTCTTGTGTAAAAGAGGTGAGTTTAGATAGGTATTGTTGAACGATGGTACTCCGTTTATGAATAGCTGCGCTTAGTTTATATATTGCGACTGACAAAAATGGTAGGGGAGCGATTGCATATAATGTTAAGTTTGGTGCGGAATAACACATATAACTTAATGTAACTACAAGTAATGTGATATTAGTGATACTATACATTAAAGCTGGCCCAACATACATTCTAACTTTAGATACATCTTCACTAATTCGATTCATTAAATCACCTGTTCGATGTTGTTTGTAAAACCCCAGAGAAAGACTTTCGTATTGTTTAAAAATTTCATTTTTTAAATCAAATTCAATATTTCTAGAAACAACAATAAAAGTTTGTCGCATTAAAAAAGTAAAAAAACCTGCTAATAAAGCAGTACCTAGTATGATAAGAATACTTAAGAATAATTCTTGTTTAACAATATTAAGGTCTGATTTAGAACCATTGATGTAATTTTCAATGATATTGATAATATCTCCAATTTTTTTTGGAACAATCAATCTGAATACGGTAGCTATAATTGTAATTATTAAACCAAGTAATAATCTTCCGCCATACTTTTTTAAATAATGGTTAAGTTCTTGAAGTTCTTTCATTTATAGTTAAATAGATTTTTTTAATAAAATTGTAATTTAATTCTAATATTATTGCGAGATTATTAGCAAATAACTACTTTTGCGCGTCCTTTTAAGGATGTTAAAATTCAATATATGGAGACTGAAGTAGTTAACAAAAATGATCTTAAAAAATTAAATCCTGTTTTTGGACAGGTATCTTTTGATGATCACGAACAAGTTGTTTTTTGCAATGACAAAGATACAGGATTAAAAGCAATAATCAGTATACATAATACAGTTATGGGGCCTGCACTTGGAGGCACTCGTATGTGGCAATATAAAAATGAATGGGAAGCATTAAATGATGTGTTGCGTTTGTCTAGGGGAATGACTTATAAATCTGCTATTACTGGACTTAATTTGGGGGGTGGTAAAGCGGTTATTATCGGCAATGCTAAAACACAAAAAACACCAGAACTAATGTTGCGTTTTGGAGAGTTTATTCATTCTTTAGGTGGTCGTTATATTACTGCGGAAGATATTGGTATGACAACTGCAGATATGGATTTAGTTAGGACTGTTACTCCTTATGTAACTGGTATTTCTGAAGAAATTGGTGGAGCTGGAAATCCTTCTCCAATTACTGCTTATGGTGTTTTTATGGGAATGAAAGCATCCGCGTATCATACATTTGGTTCTAATATTTTAGAAGACAAAGTGGTGTATGTGCAAGGAATTGGTAATGTAGGTGAAGTTTTAGTAGAAAACTTGACTAATGAAGGAGCTAAGGTTTATATTTCTGATATTAATCAAGAAAGGTTAGAAGAAGTAAGAGATAAGTACAGTGTAACTATTTATGAAGGAGATAATATTTATTCTGAAGAAATGGATATTTATGCTCCTTGCGCTCTTGGTGCTACTATTAATGATCAAACTTTGCCTCAATTAAAAGCAAAAGTAATTGCTGGTGCAGCAAACAACCAATTGGCAGAAGAAAATAGACACGGACTTTTACTTAAAGAGAAAGGTATTGTTTACGCTCCAGATTTTTTAATTAATGCAGGAGGGATCATTAATGTTTATGCTGAATTAGAAAATTATGGCAAAAAAGAAATTATTCGTAAAACTGAAAATATATACAACACGACCTTAGAGATTCTAAAAAATGCAGACACTAATGGCGTTACAACGCATCAAGCAGCTTTTCATATTGCACAAGGCAGGATTGACGCTCGAAGTTTAAAAAACAAAAAAAAGCAGTTAAATTAATTAAAAAAACATAGCATATTATGCTGTTTTTTTTTGTTTTAACGTTCTTATAAATTATGCTTACACGAAGACATATTAGAGTAAAAGTTTTGCAATCTATCTATGCTTATAATCAAAGCGAAAGTAAAGATTTAGAAAAACAAGAAAAGTTTTTGCTTTATAATATGGAGCAAATGCAAGATTTATATTTATTAATGCTTCAATTACTAATAGCATTGCGTGATCAAGCTGAGAATTATTTACTTATATCTCAAAAAAAGCATTTGGCTACCGATTTAGAAAAAAAACCAAGTAAATTATTTATTGATAATAAGCTGATTTCATTATTAAAATCAAATGAAAGTTTTACAGACATTATCAATAAAAAGAAACTTAATTATTGGGAGAACGATTCAGAGTATATTAATATTATATTTAATGAATTAAAAGAAAAAGAATGGTATTTAAGTTTTCTTAACAAAAAGGCAACGACTTTTTTAGAAGATAAAGATTTTATTATTAAAATATTTAAAGAGATCATTGCACCCAACGAAAAACTATACGAATATATAGAAGATAAACGCCTTACCTGGCTTGATGATTTTCCTTTAGTGAATACCTTGTTGTTAAAAATGTTACAGAAAATTTCTGTAAAAAACATCAATTATATTTTAATTCCTGAAGTTTATAAAAACAAAGAAGACAGGGAATATGCTTTACAATTATTTCAAAAAGTGATTATTAATGAAGATGAGCTTTCTGAAGAAATTGATGGTAAAACTCCAAATTGGGATCAAGAAAGAATTGCTGAAATAGATATGATTATTTTAAAAATGGGAATTTCAGAGTTTTTGTTTTTTCCTTTCATACCAGTAAGAGTAACTATTAATGAATACCTTGAGGTTTCTAAAGAATATTCCACACCAAAAAGCAGTAGTTTTATAAATGGTATTCTAGATAAAATGATAAAAGATTTAACAAAAGAAGGTAAATTAAATAAAATAGGGAGAGGGCTTAATTAAGTACAAAAAAATAAGTATTTTAGCCATCATAATACATAAATCAAAAAAAAATGAAAAAATTAATTTTAATTATTGCTGTAATTTCTGCATTTAGTTTTACTTCTTGTAAAGAAAATGCTGCAACTAAAGTAAGTAACGAAAAAGTAGCAGAAGCTGAAAAACGTGATGCTAGTGCTTCAAAATTTCCAAAAATGATTTTCACTGAATCAGAATTCGACTTTGGAACCATTAACCAAGGAACTGCTGTAGAGCACGTATTTAAATTTACAAATACTGGAGATGCTCCATTAGTAATTGTAAACGCAAAAAGCACTTGTGGGTGTACAGTACCATCATACCCTAAAACACCTATTGCTCCTGGAGATTCAGCAGAAATGTTAGTGAAGTTTAATGGAAGTGGTAAAAATCAAGTAAGTAAAACAGTTACTATTACTTCTAATACTTTACAAGGAACAGAAACTATTAAAATTAAAGCTTTTGTCAATCCAAAAGTAGGTGGTGGTCCAACTGCAACTAATTAATCATAAAAGACATACCCCTTATGGAACAGTTACAAAGTTTTTTTCCACTTATATTATTATTTTTGGTAATTTATCTATTTATGATAAGACCACAAATGAAAAAGCAAAAGCAAGAGAAAAGTTTTGCAAATGAGCTTAAAAAGGGAGATAAAGTTATTACTAAAAGTGGAATGCATGCAAAATTACTGGAAATTAATGATGACAGTACTTGTATTTTAGAATCTGCTGCAGGAAAAATGAAGTATGAAAGATCTGCCATTTCAATGGAGATGAGTAATAAATTAAATGCTCCAGCTCCAGAAAAAAAGAAATAACGTTAAAGCTATAATTATATAAAAAAACCTTTAGTTAATTCTGAAGGTTTTTTTTGGTCTATTTTATAAAAGCTATTGCTTAGCAACCAATTGCCCTATGTTAACAATAACTTCAATAGCTTTTTGCATGCTTTCAACAGAAATATATTCATACCTTCCGTGAAAATTATGCCCACCAGCAAATATATTAGGACAAGGTAAACCCATATAACTTAATTGCGAGCCATCTGTTCCGCCTCTAATAGGTTTTATTAATGGTTTAATATTAGCTTGAATCATCGCTTCTTCAGCAATTTTTACGATATACATGACCGGCTCAATTTTTTCACGCATATTAAAATATTGATCTTTAATTTCAACAGAAATTACTTCTCTACCATATTGGGAGTTTAATTCTGCTGCGAGCTTATTAATTACATTTTTTCTTGCTTTAAAATGTGAAAGATCATGATCTCTAATAATATATTCAAGTTTGGTTTCCTCAACTTCACCATTTATGGTATGTAAGTGGAAAAAACCTTCTCTACTTTCCGTATGTTCTGGAGTTTCCATTTTAGGAAGTGAATTGATAAACTGAGTAGCAATGTACATACTGTTGATTAGCTTTCCTTTTGCATAACCAGGATGTACAATTTTTCCTTTTACACGTACTTTTGCACCTGCTGCATTAAAGTTTTCGTATTCTAATTCGCCAATTTGGCTGCCATCCATAGTGTAAGCCCAATCTGCTCCAAATTTTTCAATATCAAATTTATGGGCTCCTCTTCCAATTTCTTCATCTGGAGTAAAACCTACTTTTATAGTTCCATGTTTTAATTCAGGATGATTAATCAAGTATTCCATAGCAGATATAATTTCAGCAATTCCTGCCTTATCATCTGCGCCTAAAAGCGTTGTTCCGTCTGTAGTAATTAATGTTTGTCCTTTATAAAGTAATAAGTCATCAAAATAAGAAGGAGATAAAATGATGTCCTGTTCTTTATTTAAAACAATATCACTTCCATCATAATTTTCTATAATTTGTGGCTTTACATTAGCGCCAGTAAAATCAGGTGAGGTGTCAAAGTGAGATATAAAACCAATTATAGGCACCTCTTTATCCATATTACTTGGTAAAGTAGCCATAATATAAGCGTTTTCGTCTATAGAAACATCTTGCATTCCTATTTCTTTTAGCTCGGCTACCAAAGCATTTGCTAAATTCCATTGTTTCTTTGTGCTTGGAGTATTTTCGCTGGTTGGATCACTTTCAGTATCTACAGTAACATAGCTTACAAAACGATCAATTAAGTGTTGTTTTTTAATCATTGCTTATTTTCTTAAAATCTATAGTACAAAAATAGTATTTTTGTACTTCATATTTATTCTATGTATAAACTATTAATCAGACCTATCTTATTTCTTTTTGATCCAGAAAAAGTACATTATTTTTCTTTCTTCATGATTAGGGTTTTCAATAACATTGGATTTGGCGGATTATTTAGAAGTCTTTTTCAAATTAAAAATGAAAAATTAGAAAGAGAATTATTTGGGATAAAATTTCCGAATCCAGTGGGACTAGCTGCTGGTTTTGATAAAAATGCAGACTTATATAAAGAATTGTCAAACTTTGGTTTTGGTTTTATTGAAATAGGAACTGTTACTCCAAAAGGGCAAATTGGTAATGAGAAAAAAAGATTGTTTAGATTAAAAAAAGATCAGGGGATTATTAATAGAATGGGATTTAATAATGATGGTGTAAAAGCTGCTGCTGAAAAATTAAAATCAAACACCAATATAATTATTGGGGGTAATATTGGTAAAAACACCCAGACACTTCCTGAAAAATATTCGGAAGATTACTTAACTTGCTTTAATGAGTTACATCCATATGTAGATTATTTTGTGTTAAATGTGAGTTGTCCAAATGTATCCAGTCATGCAAAATTAAAAGACAAAGATTATCTGGAAAAATTAATCACTGCTGTTCAAAAAGCAAACAAAATTTTTAAGAAACAGAAACCAATACTTTTAAAAATAGCACCCGATTTAAATAATAGCCAATTAGATGAAATTATCGAATTGGTTAAAATCACATCCATAGATGGAGTAATTGCTTCGAATACATCCATTGCGAGGGATAAGCTGCTTTCAGAAAACAAAAAAGAAATGGGTGGTTTAAGTGGAAACCCAATTACTGAAAAATCAACAGAAGTAATTCGTTATTTGCATTCAAACAGTAATGGTTCATTTCCAATTATAGGAGTAGGAGGAATTCATTCAGAAAAAGATGCATTGGATAAATTAAATGCTGGAGCTAGTTTAGTTCAACTGTATACTGGTTTTATTTATGAAGGGCCAGGACTTGTGAAAAGATTAAATAAAGCCATACTAAAAGGATGATAGAAAGTTTAATTTCATTTTCTATTGCCACTTTATTTTTAGCATTATCCCCAGGACCTGATAACCTGTATGTTATAGCACAATCTTTAGCAAATGGCACCAAAAGTGGTATTGCTACCACTATTGGTTTGATAAGTGGATGTATCGTTCATACTACTTTATTGGCTTTTGGAGTTTCTGCAATTATAGCTGCTTCAGAAACCTTGTTTTATGGATTAAAAGTAATGGGTGCTTGTTATTTATCATTCTTGGCTTTTAACGTTTTTAGAAGTAATGCTTACGTCGATTTAAAAGATAAAACTTCAAAAAAATCATATTTACAACTTTTTAAACAAGGAGTAATTATGAATTTAGTGAATCCAAAAATACTAATATTCTTCCTTGCTTTTTTTCCTGGATTTTTGTGGGATGAATATCAATATACCATTTATCAGTTTTATGTTTTGGGTATTTTATTTATGGCTATATCATTTGTCGTATTTAGTAGTTTAGCAATTTTGGCAGGATATATATCTACGGCATTAAATAAAAATAAAAATATTTCTATTTTATTAAAATGGATTCAAGTAATTGTTTTTATTGGTATTGCAGTATTTATTTTGATTACTTAATTTTTTATATATTTAAAAAATACATCAAAGGAATTCTTATCTTTGAGTAATGCAAAATATAAAAATTATAGAGTGTCCAAGAGATGCAATGCAAGGAGTTCGAGATTGGATTCCTACTAAAGAAAAAGCACAATTTATTCAATCATTATTAGACTGTGGATTTGATACGATTGATTTTGGTAGTTTTGTGTCTCCTAGAGCAATACCTCAAATGAAAGATACTTCAGAGTTGCTTTCACTTTTAGATATATCCAATACAGAAAGTCAATTATTGGCAATTGTAGCCAACATAAGAGGGGCACAAGATGCTGTAATGTATAATGAAATAGATTATTTAGGCTATCCCTTTTCTATTTCTGAAAACTTTCAGATGAGAAACACTCATAAAACAATTGCTCAGTCTATTGAAACGTTACAAGAAATTTTAAACCTTGCAGATTCAAAAAACAAAAAAGTAGTAGCCTACCTTTCTATGGGATTTGGAAACCCTTATGGAGATCCTTGGAATTTAGATATTGTTGGGGAATGGACTGAAAAATTATCCAATATGGGAGTTAATATTCTCTCATTAAGTGATACTATAGGTTCTTCGATTCCAGATGTTATCACTTATTTATTTTCAGAATTAATAACAAAATATCCTAGAATTGAGTTTGGTGCGCATTTGCATACGACCACTACAAAATGGAAAGAAAAAGTTTCAGCTGCCTATCTAGCTGGCTGCAGAAGATTTGATGGAGCTATTCAAGGATTTGGAGGATGCCCTATGGCAAAAGATGATTTAACTGGTAATATGCCTACCGAAAAAATGTTAAGCTATTTTGCCGCAGAAAAAGTGATTACAAATATCAATTCAATATCTTTTAAAATTGCCTATAATGAAGCTTCTAAAATATTTAATAAGTATCATTAATTAAAAAATAAAATATTTTTTAATATAGAATCCTTTTTCTAAATCACATTAATTTTTTTTAAATTTATTTTATTTGTGAAGGAAGTCTTTTCGTGAAATGTATTATTGCAGTTTTTGAGATTATAACAAAAGGTGTATTTTAATAGCATCTTTTTCTATTTTATTACAATTGTTAAAAAAAGGGAAATAGTCAACTATTTTTAGTAGATTTGTATGCAATTAATTGGTGACTATTTCTTCAAACTGAAAATAATTTTAATTGCAATGACCGCAAACAATAACAAGATTTTAGGAGAAGGATTAACATACGATGATGTATTGTTAGTACCTGCTTATTCAGAAGTTTTACCTCGCGAAGTATCAATAAGTACAAAGTTTACTAGAAATATTAGCTTAAATGTACCTGTATTATCAGCTGCCATGGATACCGTTACGGAAAGTGCGATGGCAATGGCAATGGCTCGTGAAGGTGGGATAGGAGTACTTCATAAAAACATGAGTATTAAAGAACAAGCTGCTGAGGTAAGAAAAGTAAAAAGATCGGAGAGTGGTATGATTATCGATCCAGTTACACTTCCTAAAACTGCGACAATTGGAGATGCTCAAAGTACAATGCGTGAATATGGTATTGGAGGAATTCCAATTATTGATGAACAAAAAAAATTAATAGGGATTGTAACTAATAGGGATTTGCGTTTTGAAAAAAACTACAAGAAGCCATTGACAGAAGTTATGACTTCTGAAAATTTAGTGACTGTAAGTAAAATAACTTCCTTAGCAGAAGCAGAAATCATATTACAAAAAAACAAAATTGAAAAACTTCCTGTTGTTAGTAAAGATAATACTTTATTAGGTTTAATAACCTTTAGAGATATTACAAAAGTTACTCAAAAACCAATTGCAAATAAAGATAGTTTTGGAAGGTTAAGAGTTGCAGCAGCAATTGGCGTTACTGCAGATGCAGTTGAACGAACACAAGCATTAGTAAATGCTCAAGTAGATGCAGTAATCATTGATACCGCACACGGTCATACAAAAGGAGTAGTCGTTGTATTAAAAAAAATTAAAAAACAATTTCCTGATTTGGATGTTGTGGTTGGAAATATTGCAACTGCTGAAGCTGCAAAATATTTAGTAGATGCAGGAGCAGATGCAGTTAAAGTTGGTATTGGTCCAGGGTCCATTTGTACTACACGTATTATTGCTGGAGTTGGTTTTCCACAATTTTCTGCAGTATTAGAAGTAGCTGCAGCCTTAAAAGGGACTGGAGTTCCTGTTATAGCAGATGGAGGTGTTCGTTATACGGGTGATATTGTTAAGGCAATTGCTGCAGGAGCAGATTGTGTGATGTTAGGTTCATTATTAGCAGGTACTAAAGAATCGCCAGGCGAAACAATTATCTACGAAGGAAGAAAATTTAAATCATATCGGGGAATGGGTTCAGTGGAAGCAATGAAACAAGGTTCTAAAGATCGTTATTTTCAAGATGTTGAGGATGATCTTACAAAGCTTGTTCCTGAAGGTATTGTTGGTAGAGTTCCTTATAAAGGAGAGCTTTTAGAAAGTATGACTCAGTTTATTGGAGGGCTCAGAGCGGGAATGGGTTATTGTGGAGCAAAGAATATAGAAGTATTAAAGGAATATGCTAAATTTATAAAAATTACAGCTTCTGGAATAAAGGAAAGCCACCCACATAATGTCACTATTACAAAGGAGGCTCCTAATTATTCGAGATAAGTAAATTTAGTATTATTCTTTAGGAATCGGTAAACGCATTTTTTTCATCACTTTAATGGTAAGATCCATTTTAGGATCTAAGTATACGATATTGTTATTTATCGTAAATACTTGTGTAAATTTCTCTTCTTTAGAAACCGCATTTAAAGCATCACCAATTATTTTATAAAGAGGCTGAATTAATTCATCTTGTTTTAGTTGAATTAACTTATTAGAATTTTGCTGAAATTGTTTAATATCATTTTCTAAAGCAATTATTTCACTTTGTTTTTCTTTTTTAATAGCTTCACTATAAGTGCTTTCATTTTGTTGGTAAGAATCTACCAATGTTTGAAACGTGTTTATTTTTAATTTAGATTGGCTTTCTAGGTCCTTATTATACGATGTTAAATCAGTCCTTACTTGCTCTAATTCTGTCATAGCTGATATTATATACTCAACATCAACAGTTCCTACTTTTGATTGTGCATTTAATTGAATGCTAAAAATAATTACAATGACTAAAAAGATGTTTAATTTCTTCATAATTTTTTTTTTAGATTTTTGCGAATATACAAGTTAAAGAAAAATAAAACCAATAAAATAGCTAATTCTTAAGTAAAGCTTAACAGAAAGCTATTTGCTTAAAGCTATATTTTTCTTACATTTGATCCGTTTTAATTCTCACTATAACCTATAAAAATGAATAAAAGAAATTTACTTTTACTATTGCTCTTAATAACTTATTTTACTGGAATATCACAAAAGAAAAATGATGTTTTGTTAACTATTGATGAAGAACCCGTTTATTCTTCAGAATTTAAACAAGTCTTTAATAAAAATCTTGATTTAGTTATTGAAGAATCTCAAAAAAATGTTGATGGATATTTAGGTTTATTTATAGATTATAAATTAAAGATTACAGAAGCTTACAAACAAAATTTAGATAAAAATGAAGCGTATATAAAGGAATTTGAAAAATACGAAGATCAACATTCAAAAAAATATATGTTTGATAAAAGAATTGCGTCTCAATTATTAGATGAAGCTTATGAAAGAGGAAAAGAAGAAATAAATGCTGATCATATTTTAGTTTTAGTCAATTTTAATGCGCTTCCTAAAGACACACTAATTGCATATAATAAAATTAAAATTGCTTATGATAAAGCACTTAGTGGAGAAGATTTTGAAACCTTAGTTGTTAATTATTCTGAAGAACCAGGTGCAAAAAAAACTAAAGGTAAGTTAGGTTATTTTACTGTTTTTGGAATGGTATATCCTTTTGAGACAGCAGCATATAACACAAAAGTTGGAGGGATATCTAAGATTACAAGAACTGCTTTTGGTTATCATGTTATCAAAATAAATGAACGAAGACTAAAAAAACCAAAAATCAATGTTTCTCACATTATGATTTTTTCTAATAAGGATAAAAAAGAAGAAAACCCTGAAGAAAGAATTAATGAATTATATGCAATGATCATGCAAGGGGAATCTTTTGAAAATGTTGCCAAACAATTTTCAGAAGATAAAAGTACTGGTAAAGTTGGAGGTCAAATAAAAACTTTTGGACCCGGAGACTTAAGAGCTCCAGAATTTGAGAAAGCGGCATATTCAATCAAAAATGAGGGAGAGATATTAGCTCCCATTAAAAGTTCTTTTGGATGGCACATTATCAGGCTTAACAAAAAATTTACAATACCTTCTTTTGAAGAACAGAAACCAGACATAGAAAAGAAAATTAATACTGGAGCTAGAGCAAATTTTGTTACACAAACAATTAGTAATAAGATAATTGCTAAATACGGTTATAAAGAGGGGCAAAACTATTCGCCATATTTCAATAACTACCTAACAGATAGTATCTATAAAAAGCAGTGGGTGTATACTCCTATTCCTTCTGAAGACAATAAAGTGCTTTTTACTATAGGAACTAAAGAGATTATGTATTCTGATTTCGCAAAATACATTAGAGACCACCAAAGTTTGGGAAAAAAATATTCTGATAAGGACAGGTTATTATTAGATATGTATGGTGTATTTAAGAATGAAGCGCTTAAAAACTATTACAAAGAAAGATTAGAATTAGAGAATGAAGAGTATGCAATCATTATTAATGAATACAGAAATGGACTTTTAGTTTATGACGTAATGAAAAATAATATATGGCAAGCTGCAAAATCAGACTCGATTGGCCTTGAGAAATATTATACAGCTACAAAAGATAATTACATGTGGAAGGAAAGGGTTGATGTGGATATTATTTCTAGTACTAATAATGAAAGCGCTAAAAAAGCCCAAGAATTATTAAATGAGGGAATGGAAATTACGAAAATTAAAGAACTTCTCAATACAGAAGGTAAAGTAAATGTCATTATTACAAGTGGTATCTATGAAATAGATCAAAATGAACTTCCTAAAGGTCTTAAAATTAAAACAGGAGTTTCAGAAATTTATAAAAGAGACAGCTCTAGTGTCTTTGTAAACGTTAAAGAAGTTACTGCACCCTCTGTAAAAGAATTCGCAAATGTTAGAGGAATAGTTTTAAGTAACTACCAAAGTGAAATAGGAAAAAGATGGATGAAAAGCCTAAGAGATAAATACAAAGTTGAAATTAATAAGAAGTCTCTTAAAAAAATTAAAAAAGAATTGGATAATTAATGAATAAAATATTTTTAACTATTATTAGCCTAATTGTCTTATGCTCTTGTGATTTTATTAATCAAGACAATCTAGATATACCTATTGCTAGAGTTAATGATAGTTATTTATATCAAAAAGATATTAAAAATTTAATTTTTGGAAATATATTAAAAGATGATAGTACATTAATAGTTACTAATTTTATAAATAGGTGGGCTACTAAACAATTGTTAATTGATCAGTCTATAATTAACTTAACCCAAGAGAAACAAGATGCTTATAATAATTTAGTAAATCAATATAAAACAGACCTTTATATCGAAGCTTATAAGAGTTCAATAGTTGCTAAGCGATTAGATAGCACAATAACTTATGAAGAACTTGAAAAATTTTATAATCAGAATAAAGAAAATTTTAAATTAAATGGTGATTTATTAAAGATAAGGTATATACACATCGATGAAAATTTTTCAAACACTAAAGAGTTAGTAGAAAAATTTAAACGATTTGACTCTATTGATAAAAACGAATTAACAAATTTAAGTATCAAATTTAAAGCGTTTAATTTAAATGATTCAATTTGGATAAAAAATGATCTGTTAATAGGAGTTTTACCAGTGCTTAAACAGAACAATAATCTAGTGTTAAAAAAACTAATTTCACACAATTACAAGATTCATTAGGAGTATATTTGGTGAAAATCGAAGCAGTATTAAAAACCAATGATATTGCTCCTCTTTCTTATGTTAAACCTACAATAGAACAAATTGTAATAAACAAAAGGAAGCAAGAAATTTTAAAGAAAATAGAAAAAGACATTACAAAAGATGCAATTAAAAATAAAAATTTTGAACTTTTTACAAAAAAATAGCTTTCTACAAATAATACTTTTTAGTTTGTTAACTCCTTTAATAGCACAAGAGGTTGTTACTGTTGATAGTAAGGGTATTGCAAAAAACCCAGAAATTATTGAGCAAAAAACTATAAATGACACCTTAGTAAACTTTAAAAGATTTAAAGCCGAAGGAGTAAGCGGAGTTGTTGGAGATTTTGTGATTTTAGAATTCGATATAGATAAAAGTTACCTTGAATTTGAACAAAATGGAGTAGATATTAGTACCATTGATCGTTGCGAAATGATAGGAAAATTAATGGAGGATAAGTTATATGTTCATCAAGCGATTCAAGATAGTATATTTATATCTGATGCAGAAATTGAACCAGAAGTTGATCAACTTATGGCTTATATGATTGAACAATTAGGAAATGAAGAAAAAGTAGTTAATTATTATAGGAAATCTAATATTACGGAGTTAAGAGCTGATTTATTTAAAGCTAGAAAAGAGATTAGACTTACGGAGCGAATGCAAGAAATGATTGTATCAAATGTTACGATAACTCCTGAAGAAGTAAGAGCATTTTTCTTTTCAATTCCTGTTGATGAACGACCAATATTTGGTGCAGAATTAGAGATTGCTCAATTAGTAGTCGAACCGGAAGTTACCGATAAAGCAAAACAAGACGCAGTGAACCGACTCAAGGTTATTAGAGTAGATATCGTAGATAATGGTTCCTCTTTTGCAACAAAAGCAGTTTTATATTCTAAAGATGGAACTCGAACTAAAGGAGGATTAATAGAAGGAGTTCGTAAAGATTCTCCTATGGCAAAGGAATTTAAAGATATGGCATTTTCATTACAAGAAGGGGAGGTAAGTGAACCTTTTGAAACTGAATTTGGTTTTCATTTATTAAAAGTTGATAAGATAAGAGGTCAGCAAGTAGATGTGCGTCATATTATTATTTTTCCTGAAGTTTCTCAAACTATTGTTAAAGCTGCCCGAAAAAAAATTGATACAATTCGTCAAAGTATCATTGATGAAAAAATTACTTTTAGCGAAGCAGCAAGACTTTACTCCGATGATTATGAAACAAGAAATAATGGAGGGATACTTGTTAATCCACAAAAATTTGATACAAGATTTGAATTAACAAAAATGGACCCTACTTTAAGTGCTCAAGTTTATAATATAAAAAAGGGTGAAGTTACTAAGATTTACAAAGATTCAGATCGAACAGGAAAAGATATATTTAAAATATTAACGGTTACTGCAAGATATGACGAACATATTGCCGATTATGTTTTGGATTATGAGAAGATACATGAACTTGCTCTTAAAGAGAAACAATTAAGAGCGGTTGAAGATTGGCAAGAAGAAAAAATTAAAGAAACTTATATTAAAGTTAGCTTAGATTATCAAGATTGTGATTTTACTAACAATTGGGTAAATAAAGAGAATTAGTATGTCAGACGTTCTAGCAGTAAAACAGTTCGTTACAAAATATAATGAGCTAAGAAAAGAGATTAAAAAAATAATTGTTGGACAAGATGAAGTCGTTGAACAAATATTAATTTCTATATTTTCTGGAGGTCATGCTTTATTAATAGGAGTTCCAGGTTTAGCAAAAACATTATTAGTTCATACGGTTGCTGAAGCCTTAGGGTTAAATTTTAAACGTATTCAATTCACTCCAGATTTAATGCCTAGCGATATTTTGGGATCAGAATTATTAGACGAAAACAGACATTTTAAATTTATTAAAGGCCCCATTTTTTCTAATATTATTTTGGCAGATGAAATTAATAGAACTCCACCAAAAACTCAAGCAGCTTTATTAGAAGCAATGCAAGAAAGGTCTGTTACAATTGCTGGTCATACTTATAAATTAGATAAACCGTACTTTGTGTTAGCAACACAAAATCCGATTGAGCAAGAAGGAACCTATCCTTTACCAGAGGCACAATTAGATCGCTTTATGTTTGCTGTTAATCTAGATTATCCTTCGTTTTATGAAGAAGTGGATATTGTAAAAACTACTACAGCAGGAGCAAAGCCAGTTATAAATTCATTATTTACTGCTGAAGAAATTATAAAGTGCCAAGGGCTAATTCAAAAAATACCAGTAGCAGATAATGTTATAGAATATGCGGTAACCCTAGTTGGTAAATCGAGACCTAAGAGTTCTACTGCACCAGAAATGGTAAAAAAGTATATAGATTGGGGAGCGGGACCAAGAGCGTCACAAAATTTAATTTTAAGTGCAAAAACGTATGCAGTATTGCATGGAAAATTTTCTCCAGACATAGAGGATATTCAAAAAGTTGCCATCGGTATTCTTCGCCATCGATTAATTAAAAACTATAAAGCAGAAGCTGAGGGTTTAAGTATTGAAGATATTATTAAATCGCTTTTTTAAAATACATTTTACATAATTCGTAAAATATTATTCATAAAAACAGTTATTTTATAAAATATGTTTATTATAATTGAATAATTGATAGATTATATTCATTAAATGGCCTGTATTCTTGACTATTTGCTAATAATCTTTAAATTTTGTAATTTTGTAAAAGTTTAATCCTAAAAAATTTAAACTTAGTTCTTAAAATTATAAAAATAAAAATATGGCATTTGATATTGATATGATTAAAATGGTCTACTCGCAAATGGTGAAGAGAGTAGATAAAGCACGTGAGATTAATAGAAAACCATTAACTCTTTCAGAAAAAATATTATACTCGCATCTTTGGGATGGAAATGCATCTAAAGCATTTACAAGAGGTAAAGATTATGTAGATTTTGCACCAGATCGTATTGCTTGTCAAGATGCTACAGCTCAAATGGCATTGTTACAGTTTATGCAAGCTGGTAAAAATAAAGTTGCAGTACCTACAACAGTTCACTGTGATCACCTAATTCAAGCAAAAGATGGAGCCGCAACCGATTTAAAAAATGCAAATAGTGTTAGTAGCGAAGTTTTTAATTTTTTAGAATCAGTTTCAAATAAATATGGGATTGGATTTTGGAAACCCGGTGCTGGTATTATTCACCAAGTTGTATTAGAAAATTATGCATTTCCTGGTGGAATGATGATTGGAACCGATTCTCATACTGTTAATGCTGGTGGCCTAGGAATGGTTGCAATTGGTGTTGGTGGGGCAGATGCAGTTGATGTAATGGCAGGGATGGCTTGGGAACTTAAATTCCCTAAGTTAATCGGTGTAAAATTAACAGGGAAAGTCTCTGGATGGACATCACCAAAAGATGTGATATTAAAGGTAGCAGGTATTGTCAGTGCCAAAGGTGGTACCGGAGCTATTGTAGAATATTTTGGAGATGGAGCTATTTCTTTGTCATGTACTGGAAAGGGTACTATTTGTAATATGGGAGCTGAAATAGGAGCTACTACTTCTACTTTTGGATATGATGATTCTATGGAACGTTATTTAAGAGCAACGGATCGGGAAGATGTTGCTGATGCTGCGAATAAAGTAAAAGATTACCTTACTGGAGACGCTGAAGTTTATACAGACCCTGAAAGTTATTTTGATCAAGTTATTGAAATAAATTTATCTGAATTAGGACCTTTAATAAACGGACCTTTTACTCCAGATTTATCCACTCAAGTAGGTGAACAAATGGCAGAAAGAGCTACTGCTAATAACTGGCCTTTAAATGTTGAATGGGGATTAATTGGTTCTTGTACCAATTCTTCTTATGAAGATTTATCTCGAGCATCATCTATAGCTCAACAAGCTTTAGATAAAGGAATAAAAATGAAAGCTGAATTAGGAATTAATCCTGGTTCTGAGCAAGTTCGTTATACAGCAGAGCGGGATGGAATCCTTGAGGTTTTTGAAAATTTAAATGCTAAACTATTTACCAATGCCTGTGGACCTTGTATTGGGCAATGGGCAAGATATAGTAATCCCAAAAATGCACCAAAGAATAGTATTATACATTCTTTTAATAGAAACTTTGCTAAGCGCGCAGATGGAAACCCTAATACTCATGCTTTTGTTGCTTCTCCAGAGATAACTGCAGCAATTGCAATAGCAGGTCGTTTAGATTTTAATCCATTAAACGATTCATTAATAAATGAAAATGGTAAAGAAGTAATGTTTGAGGAGCCAACAGGGTGGGAGTTACCTCCAAAAGGTTTTGAAGTAAAAGATAATGGATATTTAGCACCAGAAGCAGATGGAAGTCATGTTCAGATATCGGTT
>JAQWNL010000042.1:0-12015 GCA_029268635.1 Flavobacteriaceae bacterium | reverse complement strand
TACTACATCCCAAAATACATCTACCCAAACATCTGATCCATTACATACCGTAGTTCCAGAAGTTAACATCGTCCCTCCATTATTTGGAAGTTCGTCCCAAAGAGATAACGTTAGATCTGTACCTTCAGCTGGCGCTGCTTCAAACTGGAAACCTGCTCCAGCACTAAATGAAGTAAGAGGTTTATAACCCTGAGCTATACCCCCTTGTGAAATAAAAGCCATGCAAATACCACCAAGATTTTGATCGATCTCTAGTAAAACGTCGTCACAATCGCCTTCGCCACCGCCTCCGCCTCCGGAAAATTCTACAGAAACAGCTAAACTAAAGTTACCTGAGCTAGAACTATATCCTTCAACCATAATGTAATAGGTAGAAGTTCCATCTGCAGTAAAAACTAATTCAGACTGTAAACTACAAGAATCATCATTATTAGCGATTTGAGTTCCATCACAAGCATCAAAAACTCTTAAATAAGAATCGTAATCAGTTCCTCCATCACAAAGTGATATTGTAACATCTCCTGCAGCACCTGAATAAGAATACCAAGCATCTGGAGCAGAATTACCTCCTGTGTCAGTCTTAGTAGTAGTATCTCCTAGATAAGTTTCACCGTCAAAAACAGGAGTAGCGTCATTACAATTATCACTACCACCTGGAAACTCACCAGAAACAGCTAAACTATAGTTACCTGAACTAGAACTATATCCTTCAATCATAATGTAATAGGTAGAAGTTCCATCTGCAGTAAAAACTAATTCAGACTGTAAACTACAAAAATCATCATTATTAGCAATTTGAGTTCCATCACAAGCATCAAAAACTCTTAAATAAGAATCGTAATCAGTTCCTCCATCACAAAGTGATAATGTAATATCTCCTGCAGAACCTGCATAAGAATACCATACATCTGGACCAGAATTACCTCCTGTGTCATTATAATCTCCAGTATTTCCTACATAAGTTTCCCCAGCAAGAACTTCAGTAGCACCAGTACAATCATCACTCCCCGCACTATTTCGGTTTGGAACAAAAGGTATTGAAACTAAATTTTCGAAACCTTGCTTATAATCAGACGTTCCAGGTATTGGAATATCCATCATAGTAGCAGGGGCTCTATTTGATTCCATAGCAGGATTTTCCCCAGTTGAAGAAACTCTTGGCTCACTTTGAAAATAAGTACGATTGTTGCCACCTGTAGCAGAAGTAATAGTTTCTAAATTTGAAGAAACTCTTGGCTCACTTTGAGCATAAGTAGGATTGTTGTCACCTAAATTACTAATAGCAATAGTTTCTACATTTGAATAAACTCTTGGCTCACTTTGAGCATAAGTACGATTGTTGCCACCTGTAGCAGCAATAGTTTT
Organism: Flavobacteriaceae bacterium; assembly: GCA_029268635.1. Lineage (GTDB taxonomy): Bacteria > Bacteroidota > Bacteroidia > Flavobacteriales > Flavobacteriaceae > Marifrigoribacter. The sequence continues at coordinate 10,650 of JAQWNL010000042.1, read as the reverse complement.
TACATTTGAAGAAACTCTTGGCTCACTTTGAGCATAAGTAGGATTGTTGTCACCTAAATTACTAATAGCAAGACTTTTTAAATTTGGAGAAACTCCTGGCTCACTTTGAGCGTCAAATTTACGTGCTAGATAATGAGTAGGGTTATTGTCACCTAATTCACTAATAGCAATAATTTCTACATTTGAAGAAACTCTTGGCTCGCTTTGAGCATAGGTTGGATTGTTGTCACCTAAATCACTAATAGGGACATTTCCTAAATTATTCGTCTGACTAAAGCCAACCGAACAAATCAAGAAAATAAACATGAATGTAATTTTTTTCATAATTTAAAATTTAGTTAATAATTAATTGTGTTTTTAGTTAAAAAATCTCATCTTTTTTTAAAAAAGACAGAAGGTAAATATGATAAAATAAATCTGTTTTAAAAAATTATTTAGATTACAATTATCTTTTTCAACTAAATATTTCCAAAATTTTTAGTTGAAATAACACTTAAAAGCCTGTGATTATTAGGTTTCAATATTTTTTAAAAAAAATAATTATAAATTAAAGCTACCTCTTTTTAGTTAATAGTTTATTCAAATTAGTTAAATAAAATAGATTCTATGGTTTAAATACAACTATTTTTATTAATTTTTATATTACTTTGTGGCACCCAATTACTTGATAAATATTCTGATTAAATTAGCGTTTTGAATGAAAAAAATATACTACCTCGCTATTTCTGATAACAATATAAAGAATTTTAAGAGCGTTAAACCTTTCTGAAAATTTCATTAAAGAAGATGACTATAAAAAGTTATTATTAGAACATTGTACTTTTTTAAAACGTCCTATTTTAATAAATTAACAAGAAGTCTTTATTGGCAATAGCAAGAAAGTAGTTGCAGCAGCAAAAAAATCATTATTGTTACTTTTAACCTAAATTGGTATTCAAATATAATTTACTAGGGATTTAAAATCAACGCTGATAATCAAATCGCTGCAGTAGGAAACGAATTTGATCATGTTTTAAACAGAAATTTTGCAAGGAATTAAAATAATCTTTTTTTATGAATCAAAAAGCCTTAGCTATTCTAGCAGCAACAGCTGCTAGTGTAATTTATGGAATTAATCATACGATAGCTAAAAACTTAATGCCAGAAATAATCCAACCTTATGGATTTATTTTTTTACGAATTAGTGGTGCTGCAGTTCTTTTTTGGCTATTGAGTTTATTTTTGCCTTCAGAAAAAATAGCTAAAAGCGATAGGCTTCGATTTTTGGCTTGTGGCTTATTTGGTATGACCATCAATATGTTGACGTATTTTAAGGGATTAAGTCTGTCAACACCTATCAATAGTTCAGTTGTAATTACTTTAGTACCTGTCATTCTTTTGATATTGTCAGTAATATTTTTAAAAGAAAAAATTACTTGGCATAAATATATTGGAATTGGCTTGGGGCTTCTTGGGGCTTTATTTTTAATATTTTTTGGAATGAAAACCCAAAATAATGCTCCTAATATTCCATTAGGGAATATTTTGTTTTTAGTGAGTGCTTCTTCCTATTCTATCTATTTAATTATAGTTAAACCCTTAGTTAAAAAATACAATTCCATAACATTAATGAAATGGTTATTCTTAATTGCTTTTATTATTAATTTCCCGATTGGGATCAATGAATTTATTGAAGTTGAATGGTCTCAATTACCCTTAGATATTATAAGTAAATTAATATTCGTTGTAATAGGACCCACTTTTTTTTCCTATCTTTTTAACATCTACGCTTTAAAGCAATTACAACCCTCAACCATTGGAGCTTTTATTTATTTACAACCCGTTACAGCAGTTTTATTTGCAATTATTGTAGGTTCAGATTCGATAACTCCGATTAGAGCTGTTGCAGCTGGATTAATATTTATGGGGGTATTTCTATCTACCAGAAAAATAAAAAACGCATAGTGTCGTAATTTATAAGTAACGATTGGCGAAAATTAAACTATTTTTTTCGCTTATGAAGCAATAGGAGCGACGAAAAATAAAATTAGGGTGAAAAAGAAATAATTTTAACGATTGAAACTTATTAATTACAATACTAAGTTATAGGTCCTTTGGGAATTGCTTGTATTTACGAGTATCCTCCTTGGTTAAAATTTTAAAATCATCTGTTTTATCTAAACTATTTAAGGCAGAAAAAAGTAGTTCAGGTACATCGCGTAACTTACGCGTTTGTAAATCAATCCAACCTCCCATCATATTGCATCGAGCCATGTTTACGCCTTCTACATTATAAAAATTATGCTGAAACTCAAAATACATTCCTCCTTCTGAAATCCCTTTTAATTGCAAAGAAACACGAACTGGTTTACCAGGAAATATCTCCTTAAAATAGAACATATGCTCATAAAAAACGACTGGACCAATATGATTTTTAACCATGTTACCTTGCCCAAAACCTTTCTCCATCATAAAACTAAGACGGGTATGACTCATAAAGTTTATATAGCTACTATTTGCTAAATGTCGATTGGCATCAAGATCATTCCAGCGAACTTCAAATTCTTTTAAATACATATTTTAATTTTTTTCAAAAATAAAATACTTTTTGAAGTATCTATAGAAACTCGTTGTTCAATTTGGATATTTTTATTAGTTTTACATTAGTCCTAAAGGAAATATCGGTAAAACTTTAGCTCTTCTTTAGAATTAAAGTAAAAACCTAAAATATTTGATGGTTTTAGGTTTAATTTAATCAAAATGCACAACGATTTATAATAATTCCTTACTTTGAAAAAAAAAGATGCCTCTTATACAAAGTGACTACCACCCTTCCTTTATTTTTAGAAATGGCCATTTTTCTACGATATATTCTGCAAAATTAAGAATTTCTCCTAGCCTAATTCAGATAAGAGAGCGCGTTACATTGCCAGACAATGATTTTATTGACATTGATTGGTCTTATGCTAAGAAACCTGCCAAAAAAGTGGCTATTTTACTTCACGGGTTAGAAGGAAACGCTCAAAGAATTTACATAAAAGGTGCTGCTAAAAATTTATTGGAAGACCATTGTGATATTGCCGCCATGAATTTTAGAGGTTGTAGCGGAGAGGACAATACATTGTATCAATCCTATCATTCGGGAAAAACAGATGATTTAGAATCGATTATTAATCACATACTAGAAAAGGATCACTATCAAGAAATCATTTTAGTAGGATTTAGTTTAGGAGCAAATTTGCTGTTAAAATATTTAGGTGAACGAGAAGATATTCCAAAGCAAATAAAAAAAGGAGTTGCGATTTCAGTACCCACAAGTTTAAAGGGTTCTTTAGAGCGCTTAAATAAACCCGAAAATTGGCCATATAGGACTGTTTTTCTAATAAGCTTGCGAAATAAATACCAACTAAAAATGAAGCAATACCCAGATAAAATGTGTGCTTCAGATTTAAAAAATATAAAAACCTTAAAGGATTTTGATGACATCTATACCTCAAAAGCTCATGGTTTTAAGGATGCTTATGATTATTATCAAAGAAACAGCAGCAATCAATTTTTACCTAATATTAAAGTCCCTGTACTGATTTTGAATGCAAAAAATGATAGTTTTTTAAGTCCAGATTGTTTCCCTTTTGATATTGCAAAAAACTCAAAACATATTTTTTTAGAAACTCCATTATACGGAGGACATGTTGGATTTCATGTATCTAACGATACGTATTATAGTGAAAAAAGAACGGTATCATTTTTAAAGGACATAAAGTAACCCTTATTTATTACCTTTTAAATAAGTTAGATTATAGTTAATAGATAATATTCTTTATTTAAAATAACAAATACAATAAAGAAAGGATTCAAAGAAATCTATGTGTTTACACTCCAACTCTAATTTAGTACCTTTGCATCTTATAAAAAATCAGTTTATGATTCAGTCAATGACCGGGTATGGCAAATCAGTAATCCAGTTACCTGCCAAAAAAATTACCGTCGAAATAAAATCGTTAAATAGTAAAAGCATCGATTTAAATGCTAGAGTTCCGTCATTCTATAGAGAAAAGGAGTTGGAAATTCGTAAAAATATTTCACAATCATTAGTTAGAGGAAAAGTAGATTTCAATCTTTATGTTGAAATCACTGGAGAAAAAACGATTGCAAAAGTGAATGAAGTAGTGCTAAGGCACTATATGAATCAACTTAAAAACGTTGTTCCTGTAAATGATGTAGAGCTTTTAAAAATGGCTATAAAAATGCCAGATTCGATGAAAACGGAACGAGAAGAAATTGATGCAGATGAGTTTAAAACTATTTTGGAGGCCGTTAATGAAGCTTTAAAAGCTGTTAATCTATATCGATCTGATGAAGGTAAAGTGCTTGAAGATGATTTTAAAATGAGGATTAACAGTATTTCAGAGCTATTGATAAATGTAACTGCTATTGATTCTGATAGAATTGAAATTGTTAAAGACCGCCTCCGAAAAGCAGCTGGAGATTTAAAAGAGGCTGTAGATGAAAATCGCTTTGAACAAGAGTTGATTTATTATCTAGAGAAATACGACATTACCGAAGAAAAAGTGCGTTTAAAAAATCATTTAAACTACTTTAAGGAAGCATTAGATTCTTCTGACTCGAACGGAAAAAAAATTGGTTTTATTTGTCAAGAAATTGGTAGAGAAATCAACACCATTGGATCAAAATCAAATCACGCTCCTATGCAACAATTGGTCGTGCAAATGAAAGATGAGTTAGAAAAAATAAAAGAACAAGCTTTAAACGTTTTATAATGAAAGGAGGAAAATTAATCATTTTTTCAGCACCATCTGGAAGTGGAAAAACAACCATCGTTCAACATTTACTTAAACTAGAGAAATTAAATTTAGATTTTTCTATTTCTGCTACTTCAAGAGAACCTAGAAAAGGTGAAAATCATGGTCAAGACTACTATTACATTAGCTTAAAACAATTTAAACAACACATAAAGAATAGTGATTTTTTAGAATGGGAAGAAGTGTACCGAGATAATTTTTATGGAACATTAAAAACAGAAATCGAACGTATTTGGGCTAAGGGTAAAAATGTTATTTTTGATATTGATGTGGTTGGTGGTTTGCGAATTAAAAAGAAATTTCCAGCGCAAACATTATCCGTATTTGTAAAGCCACCAAGTGTAGATGAACTTAAAATAAGGTTAAAAAAACGTAAAACTGAAAGTGATGAAAAAATTAATATGCGAATTGCAAAAGCTTCAGTAGAATTAGCAACTGCTCCACAATTTGATTTTATCATTGAAAATATTGACTTGAATATTGCTTTAAAAGAAGCTGAAGTATTAGTTGCAAACTATATAAGAAAATCCAATGAATAAAAAGATTGGCTTATTTTTTGGAACCTTTAATCCTGTTCACATAGGGCATTTAATAATCGCCAACCATATGGCAGAATTTTCCGAACTAGATGAAGTTTGGCTAGTTGTGACTCCTCACAATCCACATAAAAAAAAGAATACTTTATTAGAAGATACCCATCGACTGGCTATGGTTAGAATTGCAACTGAAGCGTATCTAAAATTAAAAGCCAGTAAAATAGAATTTGATCTTCCGCAACCAAATTACACGGTTAATACCTTAGCTGTTTTTGAGGAAAAATACCCAGATAAAGAATTTTGCTTAATAATGGGTGAAGACAATTTAATGAGTCTTCATAAATGGAAGAATTATGAAGTAATTTTGGAAAATTATCCCATATTTATTTATCCACGAATTTCAGAAAATTTAAAAAGAGGTGCAAATTCAATTCTAGAAAAAAAATCTTCAATAACTTTTATTAATGCTCCTATAGTTGAGCTGTCATCTAAATTTATTAGAAAGAATATTGCGCTAAATAAAAACATTAAACCCATGCTAAGCAAAAATGTTTGGCACTATATTGATGAGATGAATTTTTATAAATGAATAATCTAAAGTTCAGAAAAGCTCAATTATTTTAATACTTTATCTTAATTATCTAACAAATAGTGCAAGGTTTTATCAATAAGGTCATTTAATTTTTACCCATTTTTTATTGCAATAAGAGCAAATTCTTTATGTATACTTTTTGATATTCTAACATCAAAAAAACCTTTATAAATTTTATTTGGTTCTTTATCAATTTCTTTAAACGTTTCTAAGTAATCAATAACAGTTTCTATCGTTAATTTGTTAAGGGTTTTAATAATCCGTATTTTTGAAGTAAATTATTTTTTATTTATGTCAAATAAACCAAAGTTTGCTGTTTTTGGAGGAGGAAGTTGGGCTACAGCAATAGTGAAAATGCTTTGTGAAAACTTAGAAGAAGTTGGTTGGTATATGCGAAATGAAATCGCATTAGAACATATTAAAAATGAAAAGCACAATCCTAATTACTTAAGTTCAGTCGAGTTTGATGTTTCTAAATTAAAGCTAGGTAAGGACATTAATAAAATGGCAACTTATGCCGATTATCTCATTTTTGCAATTCCTTCTGCTTTCTTATTTGATGAGTTGAAGAAATTAACTGCACCTTTAAAAGGAAAAATTCTTTTTTCTGCAATTAAAGGAATTGTTCCAGAAACTAGTTTAATAGTAGGAGATCATTTCTTTACAAATTTAAACATACCCTTTAAAAATATTGGTGTAATTACAGGGCCTTGCCATGCAGAAGAGGTTGCATTAGAACGGCTTTCGTATTTAACCATTGCCTGTGCAGATGATAAAAAAGCACAAATCGTAGCGGATCATCTTAGTTGTGATTATATAAAATGTAAAACCAGTGAGGATATAATTGGTACAGAATATGCCGCTATACTCAAAAATATCTACGCTATAGCTGCAGGAATTGCACACGGTTTAGGTTATGGTGATAACTTTCAAAGTGTGTTGATGAGTAATGCTATTCGTGAAATGAAGAAGTATATAAAGAAAATATATAAAATGAAAAGGGATATTAATGACTCTGCATATCTTGGAGATTTATTAGTAACAGGCTATTCTACATTTAGTCGCAATCGCATGTTTGGTAATATGATTGGGAAAGGATATACTGTTAAAAGTGCCCAAATGGAAATGAGTATGATTGCCGAAGGTTATTACGCTTCAAAAAGTGCCTACCAGCTTAATAAAAATCAGGAAAAAACTGCTAAAACACCTATAATAGATGCTATTTATACCATATTATATGAAAATAAAAATGCAAAAAAGGTTTTTAAAACACTTGCTGATAAGTTGAATTAATTAGACTGCCAAAATACAATCTTGGCCCATTAAGTCAATAAAACTAGTGTTATTTCCTTTTATGCTAAAAGACTTAAACGTAAATGTTCTATTAAAAAGTTTTCCTTCAGAAAAAAAAGTTACTATATGTGTTCGTTAGTAAAGCCTTATACTTCTTCGCAAACTAATCCAACCTTTTGCTCCTGTATTCGTTAGTAAATTGCTTAAAACATGGTTTAAGGTGGACGTTTTTATATTTTTACTAGATCACCTAGACATGACTAAAACAGACTCAATAATATCCTCGCGATTATTGATTAAATTTACAATCCAAGTTTTAGCTAAAAATCTTTATCCCATTCACGAGTTGCAACAACCTGAATGTTTTCAACAATTGGGCTGATGAGATCTTTCTTCATAATGTATTAATGATTTTATTCAGAAGAAGGATACGAATAAAGGGTCTTAAAAATTATTCGCTTCGCTCTGAACGATATATTATAAACTTTTAAACTGCTCTAAAAAACGAATATTATTTTCACTAAACATCCGAATATCTGGAATCTGATGAAGCAATAAAGCGATTCGGTCTATGCCCATTCCAAAAGCAAAACCTGAATAAATTTTAGGGTCTATATTACAGTTTTTTAACACATTTGGGTCTACCATACCGCAACCCATTATTTCTAACCAACCCGTGCCTTTAGTCATTTTATAATCGGTTTCTGTTTCCAATCCCCAATACACATCAACCTCAGCACTTGGCTCGGTAAATGGAAAGTAAGAAGGGCGTAGGCGTATTTTAGATTTACCAAACATTTCGGTGGTGAAGTATTGAAGTGTTTGTTTTAAATCTGCAAAACTTACTCCTTTATCCACATACAATCCTTCTACTTGATGAAAAAAACAATGTGATCTTGCTGAAATTGCTTCATTGCGATATACTCTTCCGGGTGAGATCGTTCGTATAGGAGGTTTGTTGTTTTCCATATAACGAACTTGAACTGAAGATGTATGAGTTCTTAATAATATATCTGGATCTTTTTTAATAAAAAATGTATCCTGCATATCACGTGCCGGATGGTATTCCGGAAGATTTAATGCGGTAAAATTATGCCAATCATCTTCAATTTCTGGGCCTTCAGAAACATTAAATCCAATGCGAGAAAATATATCTATAATCTTATTTTTTACAATAGAAATAGGATGCCTAGAGCCCAATTCAACAGGTTCTCCTGGACGTGTTAAATCTCCGTAAATTCCTTTTGTATCATCATCACTTGATAAAGATGCTTTTAAGAAAGCTACTTTTTCGGCAGCTTTTGTTTTAAGCTCATTGATGGTTTGTCCAAATTCCTTTTTTTGATTGTTTGGAACGTTTTTAAATTCAGCAAAGAAAATATTTAACAATCCTTTTTTTCCTAAATATTTAATGCGGAATTGCTCTACCTCCTCTTGTGACTTTGCATTAAAAGCCTCAGCTGCTGCTATATGTTCTTTTATTTTCTGAATCATAGTTAAAATCTTTCAATATTGCAAAATTACATTTTTTTAGGTCTAGCGCAATAAATTAACTAGAAAAGCTTATCGTTTCTAGTTAATTTATTGCGCTATTTAATAAGCTCTTTTTCTAAAAAATAATTAACAATTGCTTCTTTCATTAATACACTTTGCTCTCCAGCTTTTAATAATGGTAATTCTTCTAGTATTTTATAATGGGGCCAACCCTCTTCATCAAAATAATCGAAAGCATAATAACCAAAAGGTTCTAAAAGCCTACAAATAGCAATATGCATTAAATCTAGTTTATCGTCTTTACTGTATTTAGTATTTAAGTTTCCTTTTTCCTGAAGTCCAATAATATATATAATTGCGTCTAAATCTAAGGTATCTCCATCGGAAAATTGGTTGCTTAAAAGCAGAACCAATTCTTCCCATTGCTTCTTTAATCCTTCGTCTCTTGCCATATTAATTTTTGAATAAATAAGAGTTTCAAATAATTACCTCCCTTTCTAAAACATCGCAAAGATAATGTATCTTTATCCTAAATTCATTATATGAACTTATTAGACATTATTTTAGGTGTTATTTTAGTTTTTTCTTTCTTTCAAGGAATGAAAAAAGGCCTATTTGTAACATTAGCTTCCTTAATAGGCTTGGTTTTAGGTATTATTGGTGCTATTTATTTTTCCGATTATGCAGCTAGCTATATCAATGAATGGTTTTCTTGGAAAGAACAGACGACTGGCTTTGTTGCAATGGCAGTTACCTTTATAGCCATTATTATTATTGTAAATTGGGCTGGAAAATTCTTAACCAAAATAGCAGATTTTGCTTTTCTGGGTATTTTCAATAAAATTCTTGGAGGTGTTTTTAATATGATTATCGCTGCATTTATTGTAAGTGCTATTTTTATGTTTTTTAATGAATGGAATTCTACCGAATATATAATTTCAGAAGAGAAAAAAAACAACTCTTACCTATATGAACCTGTTGCAAATTTAGCCCCCTTAGTATTGCCTAATTTAGTAGAAGAAATTGAGAATATTGATATTCCAAAAGACATTTTGAATATCAATAAATCTGAAAAAGAAAAAGAAAACTTATAACTCTTTAAGATCTAAATATGGAATCCATCCTTCTTTTCCATTTACAATCTCAATAAGTGCCCAGTCAGTATCTTTCTCAACTATTTGAACTTTGGTACCTTCATGAAGCGTAAATGCTATTTCACTGCCTAGATTTGGTGCTTCTCTAACTGCAATACTTTCGGCAAAAATAATTGCGGGGTTATTTTTAATCGCATCATCATGGATTGAAAAAGCCATAGAAAGTGATATCCCAAATAATAAAATAGAAAAAACAGCAGCAGCAAAGAACAATCGTTTTCTACGCTCTGAATATAAAAAATAGTAAATTAAAAACAACAGTACAAAACATATTGAAAACAATACTGTTAAATATGCCCACCCATCAAAAGTAAGTATTCCAGATATCGTATAATACCATTTATCAAATATGGTTTTTGGTAAGGGCTCAATCGCATCTACTTTTGCATTTTCAGCAAAGGCTAAATTGTTCTTTATATCACCATCATTTGGAGCTAGCAATAAAGCTTTTTCATAATAATAAATACTTGGCCCAATATTATTAAGCTGATAGTGAGCGTTTCCTAAATTAAAATATAATTCGGGAGCATGTTGTTTATCCGCTATAATTTTCATCCAAGAATTTACTGCTTCTTGGTATTTCTCAGCTTTATATAATAATTTTCCTTGCTCGAAAAGAGGTCCATTTTGAGCAAAATTTAAAACAGTGAAAAGCATTAAAACAACTAAAAACACTTTTTTTACATATCCTATTTTATTTATAATAGTGACTTTCATTATTGAATCTGTTTATAAATATTAGAAATAACTCCAACTGCTTTTTTATAATCCTGTTTAAT
>JAQWNL010000041.1:0-15302 GCA_029268635.1 Flavobacteriaceae bacterium | reverse complement strand
GGTTAGTAGTGTTAATTCCTCCTAAATTAGGATTAGTCACAACTTGAGTAAATCCTATATCACCGAATTCTGTAAATATTGGTGGAGTACCTTCGAAATCTTGAAATAATTCATAAAGCAGAACTATATCTGATATCGTAACTATTTGAGTTGCTTCTATAGCTCCTTCTATTCCACTAAATGCTATAACTCTAACCTCATAATCACCAACTTCATCATAGATATGAGATATAGTTTCATCTAACATTAAAGAGCTAGGTACTTCATTTACAACATCACCAAAATACACTTCAAACATAGTAGCATTATCTGCACTTGCTGAAATATTTATTTGAAAATTATTACCAGGATCATTTTCAATCGTAATTATTAAATTTTCTGGAGGTAAAAAAGAAACAACTAAAGGCTCAAGTACTTCGGTCGATTGATTATTCAAACCAATTCCAACAATTTTTACTTGATAGTTTCCTTCTGGGTAAATCCTTTCAACACTTTCTCCCATAGAAAGAATTGAATTATCATCAGTACCATCATTAAAATAAATCTCAAACTGAGAAACTCCTTGTCCGTTGGGTGTTATAGTTACTAATCCTGCATTATCTTGTGAAATGATAATGTCAGCCGATATATTAGAAGGCGGTGCTATCGAATCTACTACATCAAAAATATCATTATCACTTGCACAACCTGATAGTAGTATTGCTAAAAGTAAAACATTAATAGATTTTAGAATTTTCATTTTTCTTAATTTTTAGTATCCGGGATTTTGTTCCCATCTATTACCTGTTAAATTAATTTCTATAGAAGGTATTGGAAACAACTCATTTTTACCAGTCATAAAGCCTTCAATTTCTTGAGCAGCTCTATTTGTCCTTACTAAATCAAAAAATCGGTGTCCTTCACCAACAAGTTCTAATCTTCTATCTTGATAGATATCCGATGTAAGTGCTGTTCCAGAACTTGAAACTTCAGAGAGATTAGCTCTTACTCGTACTCTGTTTAAATATAATCTTGATCTACTTTCATCTATTCCTCCTCTATTTAATGCTTCAGCAGCCATTAAAAGAACATCTGCAAACCGTATTGATCTATAATTGTTTGGGTTAGTAAGATTAGAATCACCAGTATTTAATCCTCCTGTTCTAGGTAAATATTTTCTATTAAAATATCCCGTATGCTCATACCCTTCGGTATAAGTAGCATTTACTTCAGCTGCCCAAGTAACTATATCTAAGATTGCAACATCCCTTCTAATGTCATTTTCTTCAAATGCATCATATACTTCTTGTACAGGCACATTAAAACTAAATCCTGACTTAAATATGTCCCCCACTGAACCAGGTTCTACAGAATAATTTCGAATACCATTAAAGCCAACTGCTACATTACCTTCACTACATTGTAAACATTCAAATCCAGCTCCCTGTACATCTGTGTATTGGACCTCAAAAACAGATTCAGCATTATTTTCATTATCATTTTCAAACATCGTATTGTAATCTGTCAATAATTCATAAGGACCATTATTGATTACACTTTCAAGTACAGCAGCTGATTCTGAAAATTTATCTTGAAAAAGATAAACTTTACCTAGTAATGATTGCGCAGCACCTTTTGTAACCCTTCCAGTTTCAACTTGAAAGTAAGGTAATATATCAGCTGCATATATTAAATCTTGCTCGATTTGAGCATATACTTCTGATTTCGGAGTTCTGTCAATTTCAAATTGTTGTCCAAAAAGTATTCTTTGATCAACTACCAATGGAACATCTCCAAACCATTTTACCAATTCAAAATAATAATAAGCTCTTAAGAATCTTGCTTGTGCTAATACCAAATCTTTTCCTTCAAAATCAGTTTTATCTTGGAATTCCATGATATAATTTGCTCTATTTACACCAGCAAACATCCAACTCCAAATATCTCTAAGATTTTCATTTACAGGTGTTTGTATCATATCATCTATCTGTTGAATTCCAGAAACATCATTAGCACTTTCCCCTCCAGCTAATGTATTATCAGAAGCGATTTCCCCTAACATTACATTTATATAAGTAGCCTGCAACAAATCATATGCTCCAATTAAAGCATTTTGATAATCCTCTTCTGAATTAAAATAATCTTCAGAATTTTCCTGAGTTGGTGGAACGTCAATAAAGTCGTCACTACAAGAAATAATAGTTATTAATAAAATTCCTAAAAAACACTTTTCAATTATTTTGTTTAAGTTCATCATGATACCATTATAATTTAAAATTAACACCTAATAAAAAAGTTCGCGGTGTTGGATAAAAACCATTATCAAAGCCTCCACCTATAGGATTACCAGATGAAGCTGTTGGATCATAACCGCGATATTTAGTTAGTGTAAAAGCATTACTTACAGAGGTATAAATTCTTAATTTATCCACCCCTATTTTTTCTAATTTACTTTTTGAAAAAGAATAACCAATTTGCATATTCTGTGCTCTTAAATACGAACCGTCTTCTACAAAATAATCTGAAAAAACAGCATTAGATGTTGCTCCAGTAGTTACTCTTGGCACTTCATTTGAAGTCCCTTCACCTGTCCATCTACCAAGATCGTATCTTGTCCGATTTGTCAGTGATAAATTTCTTTCATAATTCCTAACCAATTCATTTCCTATAGTTGCGAATAAGTACATCTGAAAATCAAAATTCTTATAGTCAAGAGTTACGTTAAAACCCATAGTAATATCTGGGATTGGGCTACCTATATTGGTTTTATCATTTTCGTTAATTAGCCCATCGTTATTAACATCCACAAACCTTAAATCTCCAGGTTGAGCAATTGCTCCCAAAGCAACCTGTGATGGATGTGCATCTACTTCAGCTTGATTTTGAAAAATTCCATTTGTTTTTAATCCATTAAAATAACCGATTGGAAGTCCAACTTCCATTCTTGCAACATCTGTTTGTCCAATACCAAATGATCCTCCAGAAATATAGCCAAGACTGCTATCTACTTTCAGAACTTCATTTTCTAGGGTCGTAAAGTTATAATTTACACTAAAAGATAAATCATCTGTTAGTTGATGATTATATCCTATTTGAAATTCGAAACCAGTATTCCTAACATCTCCTCCATTAATAATTGGAGCGCCAGAACCAGGAGCAGTTCCACCAAGAGTTCCTGAAATTTCAGGAATTAATAATAAATCATTTGTTTTACGATCAAAATAATCTGCAGCGATAGTAACTTGGTTATTAAAAAGCCTAGCATCAAAACCTATATCAAATGATTGTTGTTGTTCCCATTTTATTTGAGGATTAGACAATGCTCCTATTGCTATTCCCACCACTAATTCTCCATTTATAACATATTCACCTTGTCCATTTAAAATAGACACGTATCTGTAATCTGGAATTCTATCGTTACCTAATATTCCGTATGAAGATCTAATCTTTAAAAAAGAAATAGCTCCAGCGTTTTCTAGAAAGCTTTCATCAGATAATACCCAACCCGCTGATGCTGTTGGAAAATAACCAAATCTGTTCTCTGGCCCAAATTTAGTAGAACCGTCTCTACGAATTATTGCAGAAAAAAGATATTTTTCTTTATAATTGTAAAAGAGTCTGCCAAAGTAGGATAATAACCTGGAATCAAACGTTGGATTTCCAAGTGGATAGAAATTGGTAACATCAGAAGCATTTTCTAGACTTGCATTATCTATAGTATTTCCCGGGAGATCAAAACCTATAGAACCTGAAAACTCGCCTTCAGTTTTAAATACAGAAGTACCAAGCGTAACTTTTAAATTATGATTATCATTAAATGTATTCTCATAGTTTATAACTGCATCAAAGGTATAATCATTAAATGTGTTTTTTGTTACAGAATATTCACTCCTATCTTTGTTAAATACCTTACCTGAACCATAAAATGCTATAGGATTAAAAAATTCTCCTTCAACTTGTGCATAATTAAATTGAATATTGGATTCTGCAGAAAAATGATTAAGAAATTTATAGTTAAGACCAAAATTTCCACTTAATTTTTCAACCTTGGTTTTATTAAAAGTATTTTCAATTTGTGCAATAGGATTTATCACCTCATTACCTAAACCTTCAGAAATTGTATACTGTCCCATTTCATCTTTAACTTTTAATACAGGTGAATTATTTAAAGCGTTAAATAATACTGAACCCAATGAATTTTCAGAAAGAACTTTTCTTCTAGTTCCCGTATATATTAATCCAGATTTAAAATTTAAATTTTTAAATATTTCTGTATTAAAGCTTAATCTAGCGTTGTATCTAGTAAAATTAGATTTACCTCCACCTATAATACCATCTTGTGTTAATAAAGAAGAACCTAATGCATAAGTAGATTTTTTAGTCCCCCCTCTTAGGGTAAAATCTTGATTTAAAATTAATGCATTTTGAAATACTTCATTTTGCCAATCTGTTCCTTTATCTAATTCAGAAACATTTGGATAAACTAAAGTTTCTCCATTTGCAGCAAAAGATTCGTTGACAAGCAGTCCGTATTCGGTAGCATTTAATGCGGGTAATTTTCGAGTTGTATTCTGAAAACCTCCGTAAATATTAACATCTAATTTTAACTCTGAATTTAATTTTCCTGATTTCGTAGTAATTAATACAACCCCATTTGCGGCTCTAACCCCGTAAATACCTGCTGTGGCATCTTTTAAAACCGTTATTGATTCTATATCAGAAGGACTTACTACACTAAGATCTTCAATAACATTACCATCAAGTAAAATTAATGGGCGGTTATCTCCATTTGTTGAAATACCTCTAATTCGAATATTTAAAGCGCTCCCTGGAGATCCAGATTGAGAGGTAATATTCACACCAGAAACTTGACCTTGTAATGCTTGTTCAACTCGAGTTGGCGTTAAGTCTTCAATAGTTTGACTCGATACAATTGATACAGCTCCTGTTAATACTTTTTTCTTTTGTGTTCCATATCCAACAATTACTACTTCATCTAGTGATTCAAGATCTTCGTATAAAATAATAGTCATAAAACTATTATTACTAACCGTTATTGTTTTATTAATAAAGCCTAAAAAAGAAAACTCTAAATCAGATCCTACTGTAATATTATTAATTATAAAATTTCCGTCAAAATCGGAAATAACACCATTATTCGTTTCAGGTTGATAAACTGTAACGCCAGAAAGTGGCAATCCTTTTTCATCTGAAATAGTACCATAAACTTCTAGTGTCTGGTTGTAACCTAAAGTAGAAATTAATAAAAATAATACTAAAAAATAACTTTGTTTCATTGATATAGCTTTTAATAATTACAATATAAATCATATAATTTTAGAATTCTTTAATAATGATATACAAAAAACATACATCGTAAAAAATTAATGCTTTTATAGCTATATTGTTAATATGATATGATTCTTATTAATACTTTAGAGACTTAACTTAAAAAAAATACAAACCAATAAAGACATAACTTTTACATAATACTTTATTATTATTACATTAATGTTGTGGTGGTGATGTGTTTTTTTAATTTATGAAGTGGTACTTACAAGTTAATGAAGTAGTCATTTAAGTTAATATTCCTTTCTAGATTTATTTTTTTCCGCAAACGATACCTCTTAATTTCTATGCTTCGAGGTGTGATATTAAGTAAAGGAGCAATTTCTTTTGAAGAAAGATTCATTCTTAAATACATACATAGACGTAAATCATTTGATGTAAGTTTAGGGTGTATTTTTTTTACCTTTTTAAAAAAATCTTTATCTGCGTTATTAAAAGCCTCTTCAAACATTTTCCAATCATCAGAGTTATTAATGTTTTTATTAATAATTTGTATTACAGAAACTAAATTTTCGTCATTAGAAGTCTTTTTTAGCTCATTTTTAATTTGATTTAAAAACTCATTCTTTTTAATTAAACTCATTGTTGATGAAGCAAGTTCTTTGTTTTTATTTTCGATATCCTGTTTCAAATTTTTATTTATGAAATTGAGTTTTTGATCTTTAATTTGATATTCTTTTAAAGCTAATTCTCTTTCAGCTTTTTCTAAAAGTTTTTCTCTTTGCTTCTTATAGTAATTTCTGTAAATTGTATGTGTAAGAATTAAAATAAGAATAAAACTTAAAATATATAATCCTATCGCTATATCTGATAGTAACCAGTGTCGTTTAATTTCAAATGAATAGGATTCTATACGCTCCATTTCGTCGTTTCCAACTTTTGCTTTAACATTAAAAGTATAAACTCCATGAGGTAAATTTTTAAATAAAACTTCATGATTCTTAGACCATTTGCTCCAATTATCATGCAGACCTCTAAGTTGATATTGATATAGAGTCTCTATGTATTTTTCATAATTATTAACATTAAAAGAAAACTTGATATTATTTTCAGAATTCTTAAAGACACCTGCAACAAATTTATTAACAAATTTTGGTTTTTTATTTAATGTATTAATACTAATAGCATTTATAGTAAGATCACTCTCTATCGTTTTTAATTTATTTAAATCAATAATTATATAACCAGAAGAGGTCCCTAATAAATAACTGTTATTTTTAAAATAAAGAATGCTTTCATAACCCTTAACACCATTTCTCATTATAGCATTTAATGGTATGCTATGTATTAATGGCTGATCAATTAGTTGAACAGGTGTGATATAATTTAGTTCCGTTTTTGAAAAACTCCACAAAGATTTTTTATAGGGATCGTAGAGTAATTTTCCGGAAATATAATCATCACTCATATACAATTTAGTTAAAAAAGTGTCTTTAACAAATTTTTTATTTAATGCGTTATATTTTAAAACACCATCCTTGTAAGCATATAATACATTATTTTTGTATTTCAAGAGGCTAGAATTCAATCCTTTAATAACTGAATCGATTGTTACTTCCAAAACATCATTAAAAAAACTGTCTACTTTAATTCTAAAAACACCTTTATATTCATGATTTACAAAAATTTCATTGTCAGGTCCAATCTCAAAATATCTTGAAGAATTGTTAAATCCTTTTATTTTATTTTTGAATTTCCAAGTAGCTCCTACTTTCTCTAATATATTTAAACCATTATAATTGCCTTGCAATAGAATATCATCTCTATCATTAATTGATTTAATGTTCCAGGTTCCTTGAGTATTAGGAATTCTTTGAATTTTATTATTTATAACTAAAAACGTTCCAGTATTATGTCCGCAAAATAATTGATTATCTAGTATAACTAAACTCCATACCTGTCCTTCAGTTCCGGTAATTAATTTAAAATTTGTTTTAGTATTTATTTCCCTATAAAACAGACCTTGATTTGTGCCGAGGTATAAATTATTATCAAAGATTTGTATCGCATAAATTGACCCTAACTCTCCACTCCTATCATGGTAAATTTTAAAAGGAGCATTCATTTCAATATAATTAATACCTTTATCTAAGCCTAACCAAATATTTTTATCAACATCTTCAAAAAGTGATAATACGGTATTATTACCAAGACCATTATTCTGATTTATTTGATAATTTAAATCTCCATTTGGATTTAAATAAATGATTCCATCGGAAATAGTACCTAACACAAAACTTCCATCTGATAATTGAATACTATTATAAACTATAACTTCAGATAATAACTTATTCGATGAGATATCCCAAACACTTATAGATCCATTGTCTAATTTAAAAAAACCCTTATCCTCCGTTTCAAACAATAAATAGTCATCTTTTATAAATATATTGACAACGATGCTGTTTTTAAAAAGTTGGTCATTGCTAACTAAATTACTTATTCCATTGTCTATTTTATAAATACCTTCATTTTGATTTTGAAAATATATAATCCCTTCTACCGCATACATTTTAGTAATTGAAGTGTTAGCTTCTATAATTTGGATGGTCTCGTCGATGTTATTAAAAATATAAATTCTATTAAATGACTGAAATAATATCCAGTTATCAATATCAATTATATTCCAAAATTGTTCATCCTCAATTAACTTAATATTCAGTTTTTTAGATAGTGAAGTATATGCTAAAGTGCCAAGGTTATTTTTTTTCCAATAACCAAAATCCATATAACTACCTGAATAAATTTTATCACCTATAACTTTAACAGATCTTAAAATAGTTTCATTAGGTGAAGGATATAGTTTCCATCTGGCCCCGTTAAATTCTAAAAGACCATTATTGTTTGCTATATAAATATTTTTATTTGATGCCTGTGAAATTGACCAATTTTGATTTTCTGCTTTATATTCTTTTGGAGAAAAAAAATTAATAGGCGGCAATTCTTGAGAAAAACTATTATTAAATAATAATAATAATAACAATAATGTGAATACGTTTTTCAAGTAAACTTTATTAAAAGAATTATAAATATATTGTTTTTTTATTGAACTGAACCGCGTCAATATATCGCTTTTTAAATAAACTAAAATTTATCTTTGTAAAATAAATAATTAATTATTTAAAATTATCAATACCTTCCACCAACCATTCTTTATATTCTTCAATGTCTGGTGTATATCCTATTGGGGAATTTAAATTTTCCTCCGCTAAGCTCATTAAAACATAATAAGGTTGCGCATTTGCCTGGTAATTTTTTATTTGGAAGTCACTCCATCTATTACCTATAGATCGAATACGTTTCCCTGTTGTTTCACTTGTATATTGTTCGTTTTCAGGTAACAGTCGTTTATCATCTACATATAAAGAGATCAATACAATATCCCTATTTAAGATTCCTAATATATGTGGACTTGCCCATACTCTTTCTTCCATTTTTCTACAGTTTACACAAGCATAGCCTGTAAAATCTATAAGTACTGGTTTGTTTACTTTTTTAGCATATGCTAAGCCAGTTTCATAATCATTAAAAGCTATGATGTCATGAGGTCCTAATTCGGAACCATTTGGCATTATTCCTTCTGAGCTTAGCCCTCCTCCATTACTTAATTTAGTATATCCAACACCATAAGGTGCTTCACTATAATTTAATGGTGGTGGAAATCCACTAATTAATTTTAAAGGTGCTCCCCAAATCCCAGGAATTAAATAAATCGTAAATGCAAGTACAACTAGACCTAAGCATAACCTACCTACAGAGATGTTATTTTCATTACTATCATGCGGCAATTTAATTTTACCAAATAGATAAAAAGCAAGTGTACCAAATATAGCAATCCAAATTGCTAAAAACATTTCTCTTTCGATCCAATGTAGTTGCAATACTAAATCTGCATTTGAAAGGAACTTAAATGCTAATGCCAATTCTAAAAATCCTAAAAATACTTTAACGGTATTTAACCAACCTCCAGATTTTGGTAAAGAATTCATCCAACCTGGGAACATTGCAAATAATGCAAAAGGCAATGCGATTGCTAATGAAAATCCTAACATTCCAACAATCGGTGCAATCCCTCCTTTTGAAGCTGACTCTACTAATAGCGTTCCAACAATAGGACCCGTACACGAAAAAGACACAATAGCCAATGCCAATGCCATAAAAAAGATCCCTACAATACCACCTCTATCCGCTTGACTATCCACTTTATTAGACCAAGACTGAGGTAGTGTAATTTCAAAAGCTCCTAAAAAGGATACCGCAAAAACAACTAATAACAAAAAAAAGATAATATTAAACCAAACATTGGTAGAAAGTGCATTTAATGAATCCGCCCCAAATATCCCTACAATTACAGAACCTAATAAAACATATATAACAACAATAAAAACCCCATACATAATGGCATTTTTAATTCCAGCAGCACGATTTTTACTTTGTTTTGTAAAAAAACTTACCGTCAATGGGATCATCGGAAATACACAGGGAGTTAATAAAGCTGCAAATCCAGATAAAAATGCAATAAAAAATATGCCCCATAATCCTTTTGATTCAGAACTACTTGAATCATCATCTTTCTTAGCTTCTTCTACTTGAGTCTTTCCTTTTTCTTTAGCTATATAAGCATCCCAATCATCATAATTATCAATAAACACTACTTTGTTTGTAACTAAATCAAAAACAACATAACGCTCTTCATTTAAGCAAACATCAATACATACTTGATAATAAAGTATTGACTTAATCACTTTTACAGCTGGATTATTAAGCGTTACTTTTTGTTTTAGAATCACAATTTCTTTAAAATATATTTCATCAAAACCCCAAGTTTCACTATACTCCCTATGGGTTTCACTTTCTTCTAATGAACCTGCTAAAGCATAATCTTCTTCCAATTTTTTGAAATCTATAAATAATGGAATTGGACCCAGTCCATTTTCAAAATCTTCTGGAGTATGCTGAGAATAAACATGCCAATTATCATCAATATATCCCATTAAAGACAGCTCGTAATCAGTATCTGATATTTTTTTAATGGATCCTTCCCATTCTAAAGGGTTTTTAATTTCTCCTAATGCTTGACCACCAATTAATGGAGTTTCTTGTGCATTTGAATAAAATAAAACTAGTAAAAGGGATATTAAAAGAGATAACTTTTTCATAGATTATTTTTATAAAGGGTAATTTTTAATATACTTTTTGTCTGACTTTCAACTTTAAACCTATGATCTGCTCGTATTCCTACTATCCAAACTATATGACCACTAGAGGTTAAAACCCAAGTCTTTTCTTTAGTAAGCAAAGATAACTTTTCATCTTTAAAAAACTTACTTAATTTCTTTTTTCCTGTCATTCCAAAAGGATAAAATAAATCTCCTTCTTGCCATTTTCTTAATTGCAAAGGGAATTTTAATTTTTGAGCATCTAAATACACGATACTAGGAATATAATCGGATGTTTTTTCTACCTGTTCTATTTTTAAACTTATTGGCACATCAATACGGTTATCTGATTCCTTAATTAAATAAGTTTCTTGATCTTGAACTAAGTTATTTTCTAATAACAAAAGGCTTGTTCTATTTTTTAAGATGCGATGTGTTTTCGAAAATATTTGCTTTCCACTTTGTGCCACTAATAAATTAGAAATGTCATTCCAAGCAGTAAAACCAAAAGGAGCTAATAGCTCGTATAATAAAGCATTGGTATTAGGTAACTCTTGCAATTTAAAAATATCAATTTCAAATCCATCGTCGATTTTATTTACAACTAAGTTTTTAATTAAAGCCACATAATCATTCACTAAAGATGCACTCTCATTCAAATTTTTTTGAGTTAGCTGAAAACCATTTAGTAAATTAAGATCCACCTCTTTTAATCTCGGAATTACTTCAATTCGTAATTTATTCCGTAAATAATCAGTTTTTTGATTACTACTATCTTCACGCCAAGTACTATTTTTTTCTTTAGCATAATAAAGAATATCCGCTCTTGGGAAGTTTAAAAAAGGACGAATAATTTTATCATTCATTACAGGAATACCTGTCAAACCCTTTAAGCCTGTTCCTCTAGAAAGATTAATCAGAAAAGTTTCCAAATCATCATCCAAATGATGAGCGGTAGCTAAATAATCAAATGAATGCCCGGTACAAACCTCATCAAACCATTGATATCTAAGCTTTCTAGCAGCCACTTGAGTAGACAACTTATGTTTTATCTTATACGCTTTGGTATTGAATTTCTTATTAAAAACTGGAATTGACAACTTATCTGCTAGTGAAATCACAAACTTTTCATCTTCATCACTTTCTTTCCCCCTTAATGAAAAATTACAATGAGCTAGAGAAATATTGTAATTCAATTCTTTAAATAATCTTGACAACACAACACTATCCAAGCCACCACTACAGGCAATTAGAATTTTTTTTCCTTTTAAAGCTGGAAAATTATTGGAAATGTGATTTTTAAAGTTAGCTAACAAGGGTCAAGGTTTCTGATAAAACAAATATATAAAACATGACTCAACCCACTTATAAACAAGGAAGTTAATATTTTTTAATTTTCTAAAACTTCTCTCATCGCTTTTGCCTTAATAAGACATTCTTCGTATTCTTTTTCAGGAATGGATTTAGCGGTGATAGCTCCTCCAACCGAAAAACTAACATACTTATTTTTTAAATTGTAAAGAATACTCCTAATAATTACATTAAAATCAAAATCACCCGTTGGATTAAAATAACCAACTGCTCCACTATAAAGACCTCTTTTAGCATCTTCAAATTTTTCAATAATTTTCATTGCTGAAATTTTTGGTGCTCCTGTCATACTTCCCATTGGAAATGTTTCTTTTATGATAGAAACTGGTGATCTATTTATATCCACCTGACAAGTGACGGTAGATACCATTTGATATACTTGTGCAAAAGTATACACCTTGCAAAGCTCTGCTACTTTAACAGTCCCTTTTTTTGCAAAACGCGATAAATCATTGCGAACTAAATCGGTAATCATAATATTTTCACTTCGTTCTTTTGGATCCTTTTCTAATTCGACTTTTAGCTTCTTATCTTCGCTAGGATCGGGGTGTCGCTTAGCAGTACCTTTTATTGGCTGTGAAATGATTGTGGTTCCATTTTTACTAATATACCGCTCTGGTGAAGCAGATAAAGAATGTAATACTCCTAATTTTAAAAAAGTTGCAAATGGTGGCTTAGAAATTTTATTTAAATGAATAAATGTTTTTACCGCATCTATTTCAGTAGCTACTGAATAAAATTCTTGGCAAAAATTTACCTCATAAATATCACCGCTATGAATGTGCTCTAAAACTTCATAAAGCTTATTAAAATAAGAATCTTTTGAAGTTCTCAGATTAATTTTTGCAGCTGAAGTACTTTCTAAAACTTTATGATTTACATCATAATTAGTAATTTTTTTCCAATCAATTTCTAGCTCATCATCTACACAATTTAGGTATTGAACTTCAACTTCATGATCCCTAAAAAGAAAAACTTTTTTAGGCTGAAAAAAATATAAATCTGGAAAATGCAAATCATCAAAATTGTTAGACTTTAATCGCTCAACATCATTTTTTAAGTCATAGGTTAGGTAACCAAATAACCAATCTTTAGTTTTGGATTGGTATTCCTCTAATTGATCAAAAGCTTGATGATAATCTGTTTTAATAGCGGTAAAAGCATCTACGGCTAAAATAGCTTTATAGTTAGATTTATTTTGGAGGTTATACTCCTTATTTGAATCCAACCAAACTACTTCTTCAAATTGTTGAGACCAACAAAGTATCTTATGCTTTAATGCGTCTGTCAACTTAAGGGGATATTTTTTTATGAATCGCATTAATAAATTAAAAAGGAATATTTTTATTTGGTAAATATATTGCAAACTTAAAAACCCTCCTAAAATAGTTAACAACAAAAAAAAACTTCTTGTAAGAAGCATTTTTTTTAAAACTAAGTGACTATTAATCGTTAATAAATTTCAGGTACCATTGCTAAAAAAAAACCAGAGCAATTTGCTGTGGGTTTTTAATAATATCCTTCAAATTATTCACTAGGCCCTAAATTACAGAAACTTAGATATGTAAAGCTCTGTCTCCTGTAGCTGCTAAGGCTGCTTCTTTTACTGCTTCTGCATAGGTTGGATGCGCGTGACTTATGCGAGCGATATCTTCTGCACTTGCTTTAAATTCCATAGCTACTACTGCTTCTGCAATTAAGTCGGCTACCCGAGCTCCTACCATATGTACTCCTAAAATCTCATCGGTTGTAGCATCACTTAATATTTTTACAAATCCATCAGTATCGCCACTGGCTCTTGATCTTCCTAATGCACGCATTGGAAATTGACCTGCTTTATAGGCAATAGCACTTTCAATTAATTCCTCTTCAGTTTTCCCTACAGAAGCAACCTCAGGCCAGGTATAAACAACACCTGGAATTAAGTTATAATCGATGTGTGGTTTTTGCCCAGCTAAGGTTTCTGCAACAAAGACCCCTTCTTCTTCCGCTTTATGAGCCAACATAGCTCCTTTAATTACATCTCCAATGGCATAGATACTTGAAATATTAGTTTGTAAATGATCATTAACATCTACTTGCCCTCGTTCATTTATTTTGATCCCTGCGTTCTCAGCTTTCAAACCATCTGTATAAGGTCTGCGACCAACTGAAACCAAACAATAATCTCCGGTGACGTTAACTTCTTTATCTTTTTTATCGGTAGCAGTTAGGGTAACTTCAGTTCCGTTGTTAACGAGTCCAGATACTTTATGAGAAAGGAAGAATTTAACTCCTTGCTTCTTTAATGCTTTTGTCAACTCCTTACTCTGCGATTTATCCATCGAAGGAATGATGCGGTCCATATACTCAATCACAGAAACCTCAGCTCCTAATCGACGGTAAACTTGCCCTAACTCTAAACCAATTACTCCACCACCAATTACGATTAGATGCTTCGGAATTTCTTTAAGTTTTAATACTTCGGTGGAGGTGATTACTCTTTCCTTATCCAATCTAATAAATGGCAAGTTAGCAGGTTTTGAACCGGTGGCTATAATCACATTTTTAGTTGCAATTTCTTCAGAAGAGCCATCTTCTTTAGTAATAAGAATATGAGTTGCATCTTTAAAACTACCAAAACCTTTAAGTACTTCAATTTTATTTTTCTTCATTAAAAAATCAATTCCTGAAGTAGTTTGTTCTACTACTTGATCTTTTCGGGCAATCATTTTCTCTAAACTGACTTTTACATCACCTGATATTTCAATTCCGTGACCTTCAAAATGCCTAATGGCATCATCGTAATGATGAGAAGAGTCTAACAATGCTTTACTTGGTATACAACCCACGTTAAGGCAAGTACCTCCAAGGGTTTCGTATTTTTCAATTAAAGCTGTTTTCATCCCTAATTGTGCGCAACGAATTGCGGCAACATATCCTCCAGGACCAGAACCGATAATGGTTACATCGTATGAATTCATAATGTATATTTTGTTTTAGCGAATGTAAAGATAATTAATTGCCTATTGAATTAAGAATTTAGAATCTTAATTCAATCAATAAAATAAAAAAAATTTGTTTAAATTTATTAGTTTTGCAATATGATTAAAGAGATACAGCTTCGACTTAGTATTAATGAAGAAAAACAAGAAGGTATTCTCCTTAAAAAAGCTGCGCGTTCCTTAAAATTAGACACCCACTCTATTAGTGGAATTAAATTACTACGAAAGTCAATTGACGCCAGAAAAAATTTGATTATTTTTAATTATAAGCTTGCGGTATATATTAAAGAGAAGATACCCGAAGCTCCTACTTATAAATTTCTGTATAAAGATGTTTCTAAAGCAAAGGAAATACACATCATTGGTTTTGGACCAGCAGGAATGTATGCAGCCTTGCGTTGTATTGAGTTAGGATTTAAACCTATTGTTTTAGAACGCGGAAAAAATGTACAAGACAGAC
>JAQWNL010000040.1:0-20561 GCA_029268635.1 Flavobacteriaceae bacterium | reverse complement strand
AAATCTCAAAAATTACGAGTTTGTCTAGTGTGTAGGAGGAGAGGGGAGTAAAATCGAACTATTTTGTGGTGTATTTAGCTATTTTGAAAAAAAAATATTCCCAAAAATAAAAAAATATTCTTGGGAATAAAAAGTGGAGCCGGGGAGATTCGAACTCCCGTCCAAACAAGTAATTATAAAGCCTTCTACATGTTTAGTTTTCATTTAAATTTTCGTCCAATTGCCGGTTGAAAACTACCAACGCAAGGCTTATCTTTAATTTGAGTTTCGCAAGTACATCAAAGCACTATACAAGCTAGGTTTACTTTTACGAAGTCTCTATATCGAAAGCCGCAAACCAAGGCGTTCGAGAGACTTCCTGCTTGCCCGCCTTGCGGGCCGAGGCATTATCCTACTGTAATTCGGATTATGCAGCTAGGGCGTAGTTATTCTCGCCGTTTAAAAAGTGTGAAATATGATATTTACGAGCTGTATTCCAGCGCTCGACATGCTTACTTTACAATTAGACCCGCTGTCAAAACCAGTCGGCCCCAATTACCTATTTTACTAGGTAACTCTTAATGAAGAGTTTGTTTTCAATGAACAATAGCAATATCAAAACTGCTGATGAACTGCAAATATATAATAATACTTGTATCTTTGAACTTCTAAATTTATATTTCAAAATTGATTTAAAATGCCTGTAAAATTTGCAATTATTAAAGAACGAAAGACACCACCAGATCGTAGAGTCGTTTTTTCTCCAAAAAAGTGCCAAAAAATCCTAGAAATATTTCCGGAGGCAAGCATAAAAGTGGAGTCTAGTGATATAAGAATTTTTGATGATACTGCTTATTTGGACGAGGGTATTGAAGTGAGTACTGATATTTCAGATTGTGATGTTTTATTAGGAGTAAAAGAGGTCCCTATTACAGCATTAATATCCAATAAAAAATATTTTTTCTTTAGTCATACCATCAAACAACAACCATACAATAGAAAATTGTTACAAGCAATTTTAAAAAATAAAATTGAATTGTATGACCACGAAACTATTGTTAAGGAAAATGGAGAAAGATTAATAGGGTTTGGACGTTATGCTGGTTTAGTTGGAGCTTATAATACTTTTAGAGCTTTAGGAATTCGGGATGGCCTATTTAACTTGCCTAAAGTTGAAAGCTTAGTAGATTTTGCTGAAATGAAATTAGAACTTGACAAAATTAAGCTTCCAGCAATTAAAATTGTTTTAACCGGTAGGGGAAAAGTGGCAAAAGGAGCAAAAGAAATTATTGACCATCTTAAGCTTGAAGAAGTTGCTATTGAAGAATACTTAACAAAAACTTATAAAAAAGCCGTTTACTGCTATATAGATGTGATGGATTATAATAAAAAAATGGATGGTGAAGCTTTTAATAAAACCGAATTCTTTGAAGATCCAATTGGATTTGAAAGTAATTTTATGCGTTTTTCCCAAGCAAGTGATGTGTTGATAGCAGGTCATTTTTATGGAGAAAATGCACCCTTTTTATTTACAAAAGAAGATGCAAAGCATCCAGCGTTTAAAATAAATATGGTGGGAGATATATCCTGTGATATTGATGGACCAATAGCATCTACACTGAGAGCGTCAACGATTGCAGATCCTTTTTATGGCTACAATTCTAAAACGGAAAAGGAAGTTGCCTTTGATGAATCTAATGCAATCACGGTGATGGCTGTAGATAATTTACCCTGTGAATTACCTAAAGATGCTAGTGATGGATTTGGAAGAATGTTTTTCAATCAAGTGATACCAGCTTTTTTTAATAATGATAAGGATGGAATATTAGAAAGAGCAAAAATCACTACTTCAAAAGGAACCTTAACTGAAAGATTTTCTTATTTACAAGATTATATAGAGGGCCGTGATTAAACTAAATTTAAAGGAAAGGTGTTTGTAAGAATTCCTTAAGAAAGGTAAATAATTGATAAACAGACGCTTGTTAATTTTTATAATTAATTTAATTTATAAAAAGTAAAAAAACACCCTCTATAAAATAGGTAAAACCCTTAATTAATAGAGTTTTTATTAGTGCATCTTTACAAAGCTTATTAATTGGGTAGTTAATAAAAGCGATTATTTGAATTTAAGGGTTATTTTTTACAACTTTTTTTTACTTTATAAATCACTAGTTATAATAAGTGTTTTTAAAAGCGGTGATGCTTAGTTAAAGGGATGTAATTGTTTTACGAATTGCTACTAAATCGCTAAGTAATTTTTCTAAATATCGAATGTCCAGCATATTGGCGCCATCGCTTTTTGCAGTTGCTGGATCAAAATGAGTTTCTAAAAACAAGCCATCAACTCCAATAGCAACAGCGGCACGAGCTAGAGTTCCAATCATTTCTGGCCTTCCACCAGTAACTCCACTAGTTTGATTGGGCTGTTGTAAACTATGAGTAATATCTAAAATAGTAGTAGCATATTGTTGCATGGTTGGAATGCCACGATAATCAACAATCAAGTCTTGATATCCAAACATAGTTCCTCTATCGGTTATAGTTACTTGTTGGTTGCCACAATCTAAAACTTTTTTTACTGCATGCTGCATGCTTTCAGGGCTCATAAACTGTCCTTTTTTAAGATTTATAACTTTTCCAGTGTTGGCAGCTGCAACAACTAGATCAGTTTGACGTACTAAAAAAGCAGGTATTTGTAAAATATCAACATAGTTTGCCGCTAATGCCGCATCACTAACCTCGTGAATATCAGTAACCGTAGGAATATCAAATCTTTCAGAAACTTTTTTTAGTATTTCCAATGCCTTTTCATCTCCAATTCCTGTAAAACTATCAATGCGACTTCTATTTGCTTTTTTAAAACTCCCTTTAAAAATGAATGGAATTTCTAAATGATTTGTAACCCTTAGTATTTTTTCAGCAATTGACATAGCCATTTCTTCTCCTTCAATGGCACAAGTCCCAGCAAGTAGAAAGAAATTATTTGAATTTGTATGCTTTATTTTTGGAATTAAATCGAGGTTCATTTTCTTAAAATTTGATGATGCAAAGATAGGATAATATTAGTGTAAATTAATCATTCAATATATTACACTATAATTAAATCAGAAACACTACTTTTGCACCCTCTTAAAAAGATAGCAGTATGAAAATCAAAAACATCGCAATTATTGCTCACGTAGATCACGGTAAAACAACCTTGGTAGATCATATAATGCATCATTGTAGTTTATTTCGTGAAAACGAGAATAAAGGTGAGTTGATACTTGACAATAACGATTTAGAGCGTGAAAGAGGAATTACTATTACCTCTAAAAATGTTTCTGTTATTTATAAGAATACTAAGATAAATATCATCGATACTCCTGGTCACGCCGATTTTGGTGGAGAAGTAGAGCGAGTATTGAATATGGCTGATGGAGTTCTATTGTTAGTAGATGCTTTTGAAGGTCCAATGCCCCAAACACGTTTTGTGTTGCAGAAAGCAATAGATCTTAGGTTAAAACCTTGTGTAGTGGTTAATAAAGTAGATAAAGAGAATTGTACCCCTGATGAGGTACATGAGGCAGTTTTTGATTTAATGTTTGAATTGGGTGCAGAAGAATGGCAATTAGATTTTCCAACTGTTTATGGTTCAGCCAAAAATAATTGGATGAGTAATGATTGGCAAAACGAAACAGACAATATAGAGCCTTTATTAGATATGGTATTAGAACACATTCCTTCTTTTGAAGCTGCAGAAGGAAATGTGCAAATGTTGATTACCTCTTTGGATTATTCTTCTTTTACCGGAAGAATTGCTATCGGACGCTTACATAGAGGTATCCTGACGGAGAATATGCTAATTTCATTGGTAAAAAGAGATGGAAGTATCGTAAAATCTAAGATTAAAGAGCTGCATACATTTGAAGGATTAGGACGTAAAAAAATAGCAGAAGTTCATGCAGGAGATATTTGTGCTATAGTTGGATTGGAAGGATTTGAAATTGGTGATACCATTGCTGATATTGAAAACCCAGAAGGCTTAGCTACTATAGCTATTGATGAGCCAACGATGAGTATGTTGTTTACTATTAATGATTCACCTTTTTTTGGTAAAGATGGTAAATTTGTGACCTCTCGTCATATTAGAGAACGTTTGGAAAAAGAATTGGAAAAAAACTTAGCACTTCGTATGGAAAATACAGACAGTGCTGATAAATTTATTGTGTTTGGTCGTGGCGTATTGCACCTTGCTGTATTAATTGAAACCATGCGAAGAGAAGGGTATGAATTACAAATTGGTCAGCCACAAGTTATCATAAAAGAATTGGATGGAGTTAAGTGTGAGCCAGTTGAAGAAATGACTATTGATTTGCCTGAAAGCGTAAGTGGTAGAGCTATTGATATGGTAACGATACGAAAAGGAGAAATGCAAAGTATGGAAGCTAAGGGAGAACGAATGATCTGTAAGTTTATCGTTCCATCTAGAGGAATAATTGGTTTAAGAAATCAATTATTAACTGCTACAGCAGGTGAGGCAATTATGACGCATCGATTTGTAGAATATCAACCTTTAAAAGGAGGGATTCCAGAACGTCAAAACGGAAGTATAGTATCTATGGAAAAAGGAAAAGCAATTCCTTACTCAATTGATAAATTACAAGACCGTGGACGTTTCTTTGTGCATCCAAATGAGGATATTTATGAAGGACAAGTAATTGGTGAAAATACACGTCAAGATGATATGACAGTAAATATCACTAAAACTAAAAAGATGAGTAATGTACGTTCATCGGGAGCTGATGATAAAGCAAAAATTGTTCCTGCTCTCAAGTTTTCATTAGAAGAAGCTTTAGAATATATTCAAAAAGATGAATATGTTGAAGTTACTCCTAATTTCTTAAGGGAACGAAAAGTGAACCTAAAAGAAGAAGATCGCAAGCGATATAAATTATAAATAAAAAAAGGGGTTAAATTCTAATATTAAATCCCTTTTTTTATTTATAACAATTTAATTTATAATTTTTTCAATAAACTGCGCGTTTTTTAGTTAATTTGCTACAGTTAACATCGTAAGTAAATATATACGTATGAATTTTTTGTATTTCGATCCAGGATTAGGTGCAATGATAGTTCAAGCTATAGTGGCAGTAGCTGCAGGAGTATTGCTTTTTTCAAAAAATGTGCTATATAAAGTAAAGTCATTTTTTGGCTTGGTTAAAAAAGACGATTCTTATGACTCAATAGATGTTGATGAAGAAGATACCGAAGAAACCAATGACAAAAACCAGTAAAACACACGAAGCATCATTTAGAGACCCTTCTGGATATATATATCATGATGGGAATATACTTCGCAGGAAAATTAATCCTATTTACTTTCCTCAATACAAGAAATTAAAGGATAGCGGTTTTTTTAAAACTCTTATTAAAAATAATTTATTAATTTCTCATGAAGAAACATCTGTTTCTGAAGATCAGATAATAATAACACCTGAGCATATCCCTTTTATAACAAATCCTTATGAATGGGGTTTTGAACAATATAAGCAAGCTGCTTTACTAACATTAAAAATTCAAAAGTTTGCTCTTTCTAAAGGATTTATATTAAAAGATGCCTCTGCATATAATGTAACTTTCCATAAAGGAAAACCAATTTTTATTGATACTCTTTCTTTTGACTTTTATGAGGAAGGAAGTCCTTGGAGAGCTTATAAACAGTTTATCACTCACTTTCTTGGACCTTTAGTTTTAGCAAGGTATCATGGTAATGAGGTTTTTAATATGCTGCAAGCATATATTGATGGAATCCCAGTAAAAATGATTTCATCAATGTTGCCTCCTAAAACAAAATTGAGTTCTGTTTTATACCCTAATATTCATTTATTAGCTAAAATGGAAAGCAGGCATAGTGAAGATTATAAAGCTGAAACTAAAATTGCCAAACTTTCATTAAAAGCACAAAATAATATTATTGAAAGTTTGTATAACTTTATATCAAAACTTTCATTAAAGGAAGTAAGTGAATGGGGTGATTATTACTCTAAAACTAATTATAACGAAACTGCTTTTAACACTAAGAAAGATTTAATTAGAAATTGGGTAAGCTCTTTAAATGCAAAAAAGCTTATAGATATTGGAGGGAATGACGGAACTTTTGCTAGAACAGTTCAAGATTTAGTGCCACATATAATGGTAACCGATATAGATAGTAATGCCGTGGATGCAAATTTTTTACAGATTTTAAAAAACAAAGAAGATAATATACTTCCTTTTGTATGTGATGTTTTACAGCCTGCGCCAGGTATCGGTTTTAATAATACGGAAAGAGAATCTTTGATACATAGACTTACTGAGTATAAACCTGATGTAACTATGGCTCTTGCATTAATACATCATATCACTCTTTCAGGAAATGTTCCTTTTAAAAAATCGGCAGCTTTTTTCGCTAAATTTTCAAAAAATTTGATTATTGAATTTCCAAAAAGAGAAGATTCTTGGGTAACGTCTTTATTGGTTAGAAAACGAGAATTTATTAATTATTTTGATTTTTACAATCAAAGTGAATTTGAAAAGGGTTATTCACATTTTTTTACTTTACTTAAAAAGGAAGAACTTACGGAAACTAAGCGTGTGATGTATTTGTTTGAAAACAAAAATTATGACAGCTAATAAAAAGCAAAATCCCTTACAAAAGTATCTCTCAAGTAATAAATCATACCCAATTCTATATGCCATAGCGGCAGGATTATATCCAATTTTATTTTATTTCACAAATAACTACACCATCGTTAATACTTGGTCCCACGTAGGGTATTTTTTATTGATGTTTTTGTTGTTGCCTATCGTTGTTTTTATGATTCTTCATTTTGTTATGAAATCAACTAATTTAAAAAAACATGAAAAGTATGTATTCCCATTTTTAAATGTATTCGCATTTTTAATATTTATGATGTTTTGCTATTATGCAGGGTTTTATCTTAAAGTTGCGCTATTAAGTTTTTTTGTAGCTATTGGGTTTTCTTTTTTCTTTCATGGATTTTTTAAAAAGTTAGTTGTTTTTCAATTAATACTAGCTTTAATTGGAGTTTATACATTGACGCCTAGAATAATTAAATTAATTAATTATTCAGATGCATGGACTGCCCAACCAGATAATATAAAATCGGTAAGGTTTGTTAAAAAACCTAATGTATATTTTATTCAACCCGATGGTTATGCTAATTTCTCTGAACTAAGAAAAGAAAACTATAAGGTAGATTATAGCAAATTTGAGGAGTTTTTAATGAAAGAAAATTTTAAATATTATGAAGATTTTAGAAGTAATTATGCTTCTACATTATCTTCAAATAGTGCTACCTTTATGATGAAACATCATTATTATAATAACGGAACCAGCTTTAGTGAAGCTTTAAACGCAAGAAATATTATTATATCGGATAATGCTGTCTTATCAATATTTAAAAATAACAATTATAAAACCCATTTTATATCAGAGTTGCCTTATTTAATGCTAAATAGACCAAAATTAGGTTATGATGTAAGTAATTTTGAAGTTGATGATATTTCATTTATAGGAACAGGATTAGGGGAAACGCAAGATGTTATTCAGCCTTTAAAAGAATACCTTAACGAAGATGTGGATACTTCAAAATTCTTTTTTATAGAACTATTTAATCCTGGCCATATTCATGGTAGAAAAGTAGATTCTGAAGGAATAGAAGGAGAAAGAAAGTTATGGAGAGAAAGTTTAGTTTATGCAAACGAAAGAATTTTTAAAGTAATATCTTCGATAAAAGAAAAAGATCCAAATAGTTTAATTGTGATTATGGCAGATCATGGTGGCTTTGTAGGGATGGAATATACAAATCAAATTTATAATAAAACACAAGACAAAGATCTTGTGAATTCTATTTTTACAAGTACTTTAGCAATACATTGGCCTAATAATAATGCGCCAAATTACGATACTTCATTTAAAAGTGCTGTAAATGTTTTTAGGATATTATTTTCATATTTAGGGGAAGATGATAGCTATTTGAAAAATTTACAGCCTGATGAAAGTTTTGTAATTTTAAAAGATGTAGAGCCACCTGGAGTTTATAAATATATAGATCAATTTGGAACAGTAACTTTAAAAAAACAATAATATTTTTACTGTAAAAAAATATACAGAAAATCATAAATCAGCATGGGATAATTTTATCGCTACAGCTAAAAATGCAACTTTTTTATTTCAGCGTGACTTTATGGATTATCATAAGGATCGATTTGAAGATTTTTCCTTGCTGATCTATAAAGGTAAAATATTATATGCTCTTCTGCCTGCAAACATTAATGATGATGTAGTTTATTCGCATCAAGGGCTTACCTATGGTAGCTTTGTATTACAGGATTCTGCTAAACTAAAAAGTACGTTTCTGGCTTTTAAAGAAGTATTAAAATTTCTTTTTGAGGAAAGAATTAAAAAACTAGATATTCGAATAATACCAACTTTTTATAATAGTTTACCTTCAGACGAATTAGAATATATTTTATACAAAGCAGAAGCAAGTTTAGTAAAATGTGATATGATTTTATTGATTGATTATCAAAATAAATTGCGTTTTCAAAAAAACAGAAGGGAAGGAATCAATAAAGCAAAAAGAAAAGGGTTACTAGTTAAAGTAGATGGAGATTATGAAAAGTTTTGGAATGAAATTCTAATTCCAAACCTTAAAGAAAAATACAATACCTCTCCTGTGCATTCCTTAAATGAAATAAAATTATTAGCAGCACGTTTTCCTAATCATATAAAGCAGGTTAATGTTTATCAAGATAATAAAATTGTTGCAGGTACTACTGTATTTCTAACTAAAAATGTAGTACACCCTCAATACATTTCTGGGGATCAAAATAAAAATGAATTGGGAAGTTTAGATTTATTAATGAATGATGTTTTTGATCATTTTAAAGAGGGAAGAAACTATTTTAGTTTTAATACTTCCAGTGAAGAAAATGGAAAATTATTAAATGAAGGCTTGTTATTCTGGAAAGAAAGTTGTGGAGCTAGGCCTCTTATTTTTAATAATTATGAAATAAACACGGATACTTATAGAACTTTAGAATTTAAAACCATATGATTTCTTTTTTAGATTTACATAAAATTAATCTCCGATTCGAAGAAGAATTTAAAAATAAGTTTAGAGACTTTTTAGATACTGGATATTACATTTTAGGATCAAACGTCACAGTTTTTGAAGAGGAATTTGCATCTTATTGTGGAACTAATTATTGCATAGGAGTAGGAAATGGCTTAGATGCCTTACGCTTAATCCTTGAAGGGTATAAAGTCCTTGGTAAATTATCTAATAACGATGAAGTTTTGGTAGCTTCCAATGCCTATATAGCAACCATTCTAGCTATAAAACAAGCAGGGTTAACTCCTGTCTTGGTAGCATCTGAAGATGATACTTTTAATTTTAATTTAAATGAATTATCAAATTCAATAACTTCAAAAACAAGAGCGATTATGCCTGTCCATTTGTATGGACAACTTTCTCCAATGGATGCTATAAATGAAATTGCTGCTAAAAATAATTTACTAGTAATAGAAGATGCTGCACAGGCTCATGGTGCAAAAAACATAAAAGGACAAGTGGCTGGAAATCTTGGAGATGCCGCCGGTTTTAGTTTTTATCCAACTAAAAACCTTGGGGCTTTAGGAGATGCTGGAGCAATTACAACAAATGATAAAGAATTAGCTCTAGTTATTAAGAAACTTAGAAATTATGGGTCTTCCACTAAATATGTTAATGAATATGTTGGCTTTAACTCAAGATTGGATGATATCCAAGCGGCTTTTTTAAGAATTAAACTACCATTTTTAGATGCTGACAATAATAGAAGGCGAGAGATTGCTAAACAATACCTATCTGCTATTAATAACCCGAAAATTAAACTTCCAAGCTATAATGAGAATGAAACTCATGTGTTTCATCAATTTATTATTCAGGTTTTAAATAGAGAAGAATTCACTAACTATCTAATTCAAAATGAAATTGAGTTTTTAATTCATTATCCTATTCCACCTCATCGACAAGAAGCACTTACAGAATATTCAGGTTTATATTTTCCAATTACCGAAAAAATACATAGAG
The DNA here is from genome assembly GCA_029268635.1 of Flavobacteriaceae bacterium. Lineage (GTDB taxonomy): Bacteria > Bacteroidota > Bacteroidia > Flavobacteriales > Flavobacteriaceae > Marifrigoribacter. The sequence goes on along the minus strand of JAQWNL010000040.1, from coordinate 10,461 downwards.
AGGTCGTTAGTATTCCAATAAATACAATGCTTTCAAGCACAGAAGTTAAAAAAATTATTTCAGTATTAAATTCCTATTAAATTGAAGTTGCCAAAATTTATAAGCGAAAATTTATTACTTAAGATAACCTCTTTAAATGCTGTTGTAATTAGTATTCGCTTAGTGGTTTCTCTTTTTATTCAACGTTTTTTAGCAGAAATGGTTGGGGAAGTTGGAATTTCAAAAATAGGTCAACTTCGAAATTTCACTATGCTTTTAACCTCAATTTCTTCTGGGGGTGTTTTTAATGGAATTATTAAATACGTTTCAGAATATAAAGAGGATAAGGAACAATTGCAGAAAATGTTTTCTACCGCTTTTGTCTTTACGGTTATAGGTTCGAGTATTGCCTGTGTTTCATTATTGATTGGTGCAGAGTTTATTAGTGAGTATTTATTTGGTTCTACTAATTTTAAATATTTAATAAAATTAATAGCAGTTATCGTTCCTTTTATTGGAATATATCGTGTTTTTAATGGAGTTGTTCATGGCTTATCTCAATATAAAAATTTTGCTAAAATTGATTTATTTAGTTATATATTAGGAGCTTTTTTATTAGTAATATCACTCTGTAATTATAATATAGACGGAGCACTTGTTGCTATAGCTGTTACTCCAATTCTTCAATTACTAGTTTTATTATATATATTTTTTAAAACATTAAAAGAGTATGTTAAGTTTTCTAAATTATCTTTAAAAATACCTTTTGCAAAAGAATTATTAGCTTTTACTTTAATGTCTTTTGTTTCAACTGGATTATTGAGTTTTGTTGAAATTGATATACGAACAATGATTCGTAATCAAATCACTGAAGCGGATTCTGGAATTTGGACTGCGATGACCTTCATATCAAAAAATTACATGGTTTTTTCAGCATCGATTTTTACATTATATGTAGTTCCTAAATTTGCAAGTATTCACACTAAAAAAGCGTTCACTTTAGAATTAAAGATTATTTATAAAACACTATTGCCATTATTTGGTATAGGAATGTTACTGGTTTATTTTTTAAGAGATTATGTGATATTAATTATCTACCCAGATTTTACTGCAATGGCTCCGTTATTTAAATGGCAATTAACAGGAGATTTTGTACGCTTGGCTACTTTAGTTTTAGGGCATCAATTTATAGCAAAGAAAATGATGAAAAATTTTATTTTTTCAGAAATTATTTCATTGGCATTATTCTATTTTTTATCCCATTATTTAGTAAAATATTATGGAGTTGAAGGTGTGGTTATGGCGCATTTAATGAGGTCTATTATTATGTTTGGAATAATATACTATTTGGTGATGCGATATTTCAGGAAACAAAATAAAAGTGTAAAAGAATAATATATTAAAGGCATGTCTTCTTCTTTAAGTTCAGCTATTTCTAAACCACGAAAATAGGTTAAACTTACATTTCTTATATTTGAGGAAACTATCTTAGAATGAAAAAACTACTCTTAATCTCCGCTTTATTAATCTTCGCTTGTTCAAGTGATGATTCAAATGATAATAATGATGATTCTAATCAGACTTTTTTAGAAAGATATGATGGTGTGGTATGGGTAAATGATTTATATAACCCTGATGATTCTGATTCTGAACTTTTTGACACTGTCTATTATATTTTTTACGACCAAACTGTTTTTCTTGATGCTGGGTGGTATGATTCTGAATTAGAATGTGCAAGTATGGACCCTGAATGGAGTACTTTTTTTGCAAGCCTTTCTATACTTGAAAATTTAAATAATAATATGACGATTCAAGATAGCGATGGAGTGACAATTAATTTTTCTGTCTCTGATGATGGTCAAACTTTGACAGAAACGTTAAGTGGTCAAGGAAGCGAAACATATTCAAGGTCTGACATCTCTAATCCTTGTGAATAAATAATATAAATAAATTATAGTGATTAAAAGTCTAGTTGTAAAAGTTTTGCTGAAATGTAGAAAGATTAAATATTCATTTTATTCTAACAATAGTAATGTAAATGGAGTTTTTATTTCTCATCAACCTATTGTATTAAGAGGTAAAGGTAAAATAAGTGTTGGGGAAAATGTAAATATTGGAGTAATTAATGCTCCTTTATTTTATAATAGTTATGGCTATTTAGAAGCAAGAAATGAGAATTCTACTTTAATATTTGGGAATAATATTCATATTAATAATAACTTTTCTGTAGTTTCTGAAAAAAGTATCATTATAAAAGACAATGTATTAATAGGCTTTAATTGTAATATTATTGACAGTAATTTTCATAATTTGGAAATCGATAAAAGATTTGAAACCGATTCTGAACCTTCTGAAGTGATCATTGAAAATAATGTTTTTATTGGAAATAATGTTACTATTTTAAAAGGAGTAACGATTGGAGAAAATTCTATAGTTGCAAATGGATCTATGGTGACTAAAAGTTGCTTAGACAATGTAATTATAGCAGGTGTGCCAGCAAAAGAATTGAAAAAGTTATAAATGCCTTTTCCAAGTAGCTATATATTTTTTTGCGATGATTCTATAATCGTGTTTTTTTTGTGTAAATAATCGTGCATTCTTCCCTATTTCTTCAATTTTATTTGGATTTAATATTAATTTTTCTAATTCATTATAAATACTTATAGCATTTGGTAAGGCATTAATATTTACGGGTTTTTCAATGTTATAATAGGTTGTGAATTCCTCTTCAGCTCCTGTAAAGACTACTTTTCCTCTAGCCATAGATTCTAATGCATTGTAGCCTTGATCATATGCGTAAATTGTATCTAATAGAATGTCACAAGAATTAATATGGTTTACATATTCATTAAATGGTTCATTGTAAGTTTTAATGATATTTACTTTGTCAGAATATTTATTTTTAACCCAAACAAGAGCCTCCTCAAATAATCGGTACCCTTTTTTTTCGTAATTAAGTGTGTTTATTCCCAAGAAAATATTGATTTTTCTGTTTTTTATTTCAATTGGGAAATAGATGTCAGGTATAATCAAAGGATTAGGGATAATTGGGGTAGTTTTTTTCCATTCTTTCCAAGGTAAATGATAATCAATATCACTGGGAATTACAGCTTTTACATTTTCATAAACAAAATAAAAAAGATTTTTATAAGAATCATTTACATATTTTAGCGAAAAGGAAGCTTTTGATAATGAGTCACTTTCCATATATGGGCTTAGAATATGATACTTTTGATTCCCATCCAAATAATATTTTATCACGGGGTAATCATCACCACAGGCCATTAAAAACACGTTATTATTGTGTTTGAATATTGTTTTTAATAATTCTATTTCAGTTTTTGGAAAAGTGCCAATACTATGTGAATTAATTAATTGTACAACGTCATAATTTTTTAATAATGGAAGTATTTTTTTGAATTTATATCCTATTTCCCACTCTGCAAGATCTCTTTTAGTTAATCTTAAAAATATTTTTCTTAGAAGTAAAGGAATTTTTTTATAACTAAATATAGTGGGTTTAATAGAAATGTCTACAGGATAATTTTTAAACAAATCCCCCGTTCCTATTAAAGTAACATCATTACCTAATTCTTTTAAACCTTTTTTTAAAGAATTATGAAGCCTGCTGTATTCACCAATTAATAATATCTTCATCAATATTTTATACCTTTGTTTATTAGAAAAAAAATTAATGTCTAAAGTTAAAGATAAAAGTAGAGAGTTAGAGGTTTTAATAGCAACAATGAATAAAACATCTTTAGATTTTTTATCTAATATGTTTTTATCTCAAAGTTATTCGAATTTAACAATATTAATAGTGAATCAAACTACTAAGGATAAGCTACTTGTGTCTAATTTTGCAAATATAAGAGTCATCAATTCTTTTGAAAAAGGACTGTCCAAAAGCAGAAACTTAGCTATTAAAAATGCTATAAAACCTATATGCTTATTAACAGATGATGATGTTATATTTTTAAAAGGATTTGAAGATGTAGTTTTAAACGCACATCAAAAATATAATAATCCAATAATTACCTTCCAAACTAATACAACAAATGGAGCGTTGTATTGGAAATACCCTATCAAAGAAATAAAACATAATAATTACATAACGCGAAAGACATTATCTATTGAGATCTCATTTAAGAAAAATAAATTAATTGGAGCTAATTTTAATCAAAGATTCGGTCTGGGATCTCAATTTGAAGATGCTGAAAATTATATATTTTTAAACGAATTGAAAAAACAAGGGTTTCAGCATATGTTTATAAATAAAAGTATTGGAATACATAAGCCCTTGTCCTCTAGCGATGAAGTTGCCAGTGATAGATATATTTATGCAAGAGGGGCATTGAATGCTTATAAATATGGAAATTTAGCATATTTTTGGGTTTTAAAATTTGTATTCTTTTTAGTAAGAAAAAATTTAATTTCTTTTCATGAAATGAAAAATAAAATAACTTTAGGGTTTAATGGAATTCATGATTATAAGAATTAATTAATTTGAATATATATGTCTTTAGATAAAATTGAATTACTTGATATACCGAAAATTACTGATACAAGAGGTAATTTAGCTGTTATTGAAAAAAACACGATTCCATATAGTATAAAAAGAGTATATTATCTATTTGACGTTCCTAGTGATTCCTTCAGAGGGGGACATTCACATAAAGAACAATTAGAATTTTTAATTGCATTAAGTGGAAGTTTTTCTGTTAAACTAGATGATGGTAAATCAAAAAAAACGTTTCTTTTAAATAAACCAAATAAAGGTTTGCTTATACCATCTGGAGTTTGGAGAGAGTTGGAAGATTTTTCTTCTGGTGCAATTTGTTTAGTATTGTCTTCTGGAGTATTTAAAGAAGAAGACTATATAAGAGATTATGATGATTTTATATCATTAAAAAGAACTTAATCTAATTCCCATACTTACTAATGTTCTTTGAATTAACAATAACAATTTTAGTGAAATATTATTTTGATTAATTAAAATACGTTGTTTTCTATTAAGATTGTTTAAATCTATTTTTTTTAAATAATTAGAAGTTAATAAAAGATTTTTTCCTGAAAGTTTATTTTTAATAATTTGCGAATAACGATTTAAATCTAAATATTTCTTTAAAAAACTATTTTTTTCTTCTTCTTCAGAAAAAGAATCAAAATTAATAGTATGTCTATTATTAATTGGAATATCATAAGATCTGTTACTACCAATTAAATTATGACAAGAGCTTACTATATTTGAAAATACTAACTTAGAACTTAAGGCAGCCCTTATCCATAAATCAGTATCTTCTCCATGGGAGAAATTAATATTAAACCCTTTCAATTCATAAAAGAATTCTTTTTTAAAACATACAGAAGATGAATTAACTAATGAGTCCTTAAAGCAATATCTAAAAAACTCATCTACTTCACCAATCCAATGGTTTCCTTTTTCTAAAATTGGAGAATCCATTTTTGTAGTTAGTTGCTTATTTCTTTTTTTTTCATAGGCTGATGCATACCAAAGATGGTCAGGAAATTTTGTAATAAGGAGATTGAGGTTTTCTAAATGATGAGGGTGCCAATAATCATCTCCATCTAAAAAAGTAATATATTCAGTAGTAGATTTTTCAACACCAAGGTTACGAGCACTCGAAACACCTTCGTTTATTTTTTCAAATAATTTAACTCTATCATCATTAATTTTCCTTACAATTTTTGCACTTGAATCTTTAGAGCCATCGTCAATAATGATAATTTCAAAACTCTTGTAAGACTGATTTAATACACTAGTTATGGTTGTAAGTATATCTTGTTCTTTATTATAAAGTGGTATGACAACTGAAAATTTAACCATGCCTTTTATTTTTTAATTCAATAAAATAGTTCAATCTGTATAAATCAAACATAAACATGGAAGGATTATTAGAAAGCAAATTTGATTTTATAGCTTTTTTTATAAGTTTGAATACCGCATAGTATATGCCATCAACTTTCCACTTATTAAGAAATAGATAACTCTTCTGAAGCGGTCTTAGGTCTTTATTTATTTGATTGTTTTTTTCAAGTAAATAAGTTGTTTTTACAGCTTCTAACGATTTATTTAAAAAAGTTTCATTGTTTTCTAATCCTAAGTGATAAACGGGATTGTCTATGTGTTTTACTTTTACATCATTCCTTAAGAGGTTTCCAGAAAACAAAATATCTAATCCATAAGTGTTTTTACCTAACGTATTATTTTTAATAAATACCTTTTTATTAATTAAAAGATTTTGAGAAATGATAAAGTAAGGTTCACCCACTCTATCACTTACACTTTTTTTTTCTCTTTTATGTCCGTAGTTCCACCTTAGCAATTGATCTGGTTTTGGTTTTTCTTTATAATAGCAAATACCACCATAAATAACTTTGAATTTTTTATTGATATTTAATTCAAACTTATTAATAAAGTCATCATGTTTTGGTAATACATCCGCGTCCAAAAATAAAAGCAAATCATAGGTAGCTTTTATTGCTAAAATATTTCTGGTTGCAGTTCTTCCTAAATTTTTTTCATTTTTTAAATATGTACAAAACACTAAATCTTCAATGATTTCATTTTTATCATTAATATCTTGATTTGTTGAGCAATCATCAATTACAATTATTTCAAAAGGAATTGCAGCCATTAATGCTTGTTTGTGAACTATGGTAACAAGTTCTACAACAGAATAATTATATGTTGGTATTAATATAGATAGCATATTTACAAAGGCTAATTTACAATATATAATAAAGGGATGATATCCTGAAAAGAAAAATAACTATCTTAGAAAAATAATTAATGTTTTATCAAATGATTAATAAAAAATATTTCTTCTTTTTTTTTTTTTTTTTAGGAATAACATCTTCCTTGATTTCTCAAAATGAAAGTTGGTTTTTTTTAAGAGCAAATAATGAGAATATTAACCCTGAATTTGAAAGAGTTGATAATCAGTTAGTATACAAAGGAAAGGATGATAAATTAAAAAGGTTATTTTCTTCTTATAAAATTTATGAATTTAAAAAAACCTATCAGAATGCAAATAAAAAGAATTTAAGAAAAACTTTTTTTGTTGTAGCAAATGATAAACAATTATTAGAAGATTTATTACAAAATTTTTCCGATAAATTTGAATTCGGTGAGATTATTAGCGATGAAGATAAAAAAATATTTGAACCAAATGATTACGGCTTCACAAGTACAATTGGAGAAAATTTAGGTCTTCAAGCCAATTTATCTTATTTAGATTTTTTAGGGTTACCTAAAGCTTGGTATTACACAACAGGTTCTTCTAAAACAATAATTGGAATCTCTGATGGTACTATTGATACCCTAAACATAGATTTTAAAGGAAAAACACAAACTATTCAAAAATCAACTATATCAAAGGGACATGGTTCTGCAGTAGCTTCTATTGCTGCATCCCAAGGAGATAATGAATATGGTGTTCCAGGAATATGTTATGATTGTAGTATATACGCAACACAATATGGTAATTTTCAAAAACTAGAACAATTAATAGAACTTTCCAATATGGGAGTAAAAGTGATTAATTGTAGTTGGGTTGGATCAACTTACTATCAAACAGCACAAGATGTAATAGATGAAATGTTTGATAACGGAACTATTATTGTTGCAGGATCAGGAAATAAAGGTTGGGATATTACAAAAGGAAAAAAACTATATTACCCTGCATCTTATAACCATGTCATTTCAGTTTCAGCTGGAATGTATCGATATGATTTAGTGTCTGATAATATTTTAATAAGCGATAAAGGAAATCCGTATGCTGAAAACATAGAAGGATATGTTGGACGAACAGTAGGATTTAAAAATAATGATTTAAAAAATGGACATTATATATACCCAGTATCAACGACTACTCTTAATAAAGAAGTAGATATTTTAGCGCCTACTACTGGGGTTTTATTATTTAATAAATATATTTTAGACAATAAAATTATTTATGATACTAATGAGCATACATCTAATACTACTCCATTTGTTACTGGTACTATTGGATTATTATTCTCTTTGAATCCCTGTCTCCCAATAGATGAAGTGGAAAGTATTATAAAATTAACAACTTTAAACCTTGATAAAATAAATGCAAATAAACCATACCAGGGAAATTATGGAGCTGGAATTTTGCAAATAGGAGCTGCTGTTAAGCTGGTTTATGATCTTTTTACAGAAACAGAAGTTGCTACTATTGAAAATCAAAATTTCACTAGATGGGATTTTAAATTAACTGCTTATTCAAAAGAAGTTGTCATTCAGAATCAAAAATTCACCAATGAATCTAGGCTAAGCCTTACTACAAAAAATAGGATTGTTATTGGTAAAAATACCGTGCTAAAGCCCAATGCAATCGGAAATATAACTCTTAAAATCGATCCTACTTTAGAAAAACAATGTGATTTGGTTTTAAGAGAGGGCTTTCCAAACAATAAATACTACGATCCAAATAATTAAACCTAAACTGTTTTTTGAACAACTTCAAAAATTTGACTATTGTCACATTTTAGTGTTTTAGAAGGGTACTTTAATAATAAAGCATAGTCGTGAGTAGCCATTAATATGGTGTTTCCTTGTTTGTTTATTTCCTGAAGAACTTCCATAACCTCTAGACTGGTTTGTGGATCTAGATTACCTGTAGGTTCATCTGCAAGAATTAACTCAGGACTATTTAATAAAGCTCTTGCTATCGCAATACGTTGTTGTTCTCCACCAGATAATTGAAATGGAAATTTTGAAGCTTTATCCATCATCCCTACTTTTTCTAAAACTTCATGGATTCTTGTATCCATTTTCTTTTTGTCGTTCCAACCAGTAGCTGTTAAAACGAAAATTAAATTATGATTTACCGTTCGGTCATTTAGTAATTTAAAGTCTTGAAACACAACACCTAATTTTCTTCGTAAAAAAGGGATGTCATTTTCCTTTAAAGATGGTAAATCATAACCAACAATCGCGCCTTCTCCTTTAGTTAATGGTAAATCACCATAGAGCGTTTTCATAAAACTACTTTTTCCAGTTCCTGTTTTGCCTATTAAGTACACAAATTCTCCTTTATCTATGGAAACATTTACATCGGATAATATTAAATTATCTCTCTGAAATATGGAAGCATTATGAAGGTGTAAAACGGATTGGGACATAATTTTGTGTATTATTTTAAAACGAAAAAATTAATTATCAATCTTAGATTTTAATAAATCAATTTCTTTTTGTTGTTGAATAGTAAAAAGCATCAATTCTTCAATTTTCTCTAACAAAAGTAAGTTCATTTCTTTTAATGATAAGCCATTTTCTTTAATTTCTTGAGCAGATGGAATCTTTGGTAAATGATGGTTTTTCTTTATATAAGTTTCAATTTCATAAAGAGTTGAAAATTCATATGCTGAATTTAAAACTGAAAATGAATTATAATATTTTTCAAAAACAAAATCGGGAGCAATAGATCCATTTAAATCCACAATTACTTCTTGCGTATGTATTTTTCCTTTTACCGTTAATAATTCATCTGGTGTGTTGGTGCCAATACCAATTTTACCGCTTTCACTATAAATGTTTTTTAATCGATTTCTTTGAGCTGACATTGAGATAGTTAGCGCTAAAAGGCCATAAAAGAGTATATTTTTCATAAGGATTATATTGTGACTTTTTTTCTTGGTTTAAAAATAAGTAATTTATTTTAGAACATGGCTTTAGTAAAATTTAAGATATTAAAAACATACTTATCCCATTTTTGTTACGTTATGAATTATGTGAAAGGTTTTATTTAAAACTAGAATTGGTAACACATAAATGGACGAATATTACTATCTTAATAAATAGTGAATAATTTATTGTTAATCCTTTTTTTATTAAGCTTCTTCAGGTGTTAAATCTATATCTTTATATTTCAAAAAAACAAAAATTAATGTTTCAAAAAAAACTAGTTTTTATTTTTATATTTTTAGTTACAATCAATTCATTTTCTCAACAAACGGAAGTGTATACGAATGATTTTATTGATTTTAACAGCGCTTATGAGCTATATAACGACCATCAATATTTAGCTGCTCAATCGTTATTTTCAGATGTGATTAAAAAATCAACTAATGAAAATATGAAAAGTAATAGTTCTTATTACATCGTAATTAGTGCTATTAAATTGAACCAACAAAATGCCGATTATTTAATGGAGCAATTTGTTGAGGAATATCCAATAAGTATCAAGAGAAATAGTGCTTATATAAATGTTGCAGATTATTATTTTGGAAACAGCAAATTCTCACATGCTAGAAAATGGTATGATAAAGTTGATGAATTCAGTTTGAGTGTTAAAGAACAAGAACAATTCTATTTTAATAATGCGTATGCCTTTTTTAAAAATAAACAAAATGCAGAGGCTAAAAAATATTTTAATAAGTTAACTACCTCTGAAAAATACAGTTCCCAAGCAAAGTATTATTTGGGTTATA
>JAQWNL010000039.1:0-21190 GCA_029268635.1 Flavobacteriaceae bacterium | reverse complement strand
TTTTAAGATTGTCTAATAAATCGAATTGCTCTTCAATACGAACTACAAATACATTTATTTCTTTGCCCAAACGAGTGGGAGAAGCTGGTTGCCCGTGAGTTCTAGCAAGCATTGGGATGTCAGCCCAATCCCCAGCTAAGGAAGCTAATTTGTTTTTTAATTCCAATAAAGATGGAACATATACTTCGTTCATCGCGTCTTTTAAAGATAATGGAACGGCGGTGTTGTTAATGTCTTGAGAAGTTAATCCAAAATGGATAAACTCTTTATATACTTTTAGATTTAAGGTGTCAAATTCTTCTTTAATAAAATACTCAATCGCTTTTACATCGTGGTTGGTAATACTTTCAATATCTTTTATTCGTTGAGCATCTTTAGTAGAAAAATTGGTATATATTTTTTTTAATTCAGAAAATAATGAAGTATCAAAACTAGCAAGTTGAGGTAGCTTTAATTCCACTAAAGCAATAAAATATTCAATCTCTACTTGAACACGATATTTAATCAGCGCTTCTTCAGAAAAAAAAGGGATTAAAGAATTAGTTTTGGAAGCATACCGACCATCAATAGGTGAAATAGCTTGTAATGAGTGAGTTGACATAGTTATGGATTTGAATAGTTTACAATGCAATATGTAATGGAAAATAAAAATGCAAAGATAGGGAAGTTTAATAGTTTGTTATTATGCCTTTAGATTTTTTAACTAATTCCTTTTAATTTTAGGGATGGTTATTTTTACAAGAGCTTTATCAGCTTCTGTTTTTTTTGTTTAGAGTCTGTTCAATAATTATTCTTAATTCTAAATGAATCTAACAGTTCTAAATATAAAACTTCAATATCCAAGTAGCTCTTTAAGAAACCTAATCTTTATTTTTGCAACAATAGTTTAATAATTCAGTTAGAATCTATGGAGGGTTGATTTTCTGATGTGCAGTATCTAATCAAGTGAAACAATATATTCTTGTTTAGCTCGATTTTTAACTAATAAAATAGCTGAGCTTATTTAATATTTTTAATAAATTCAATTACTTTTGTAACACCAGTGGTAGCTTTTTCAGTATATATCTTTATTCTTTTTGTTGAATTTACTGCTGGTTTCGGATCTATAAAAAAAATTTTTACTGATGGTGAAGCAAATTGAAGCAAGCTAGCCGCAGGATATACCTGCATCGAAGTTCCTACAATAATCAATATTTCAGATTTTTGTACTATTTTAATGGCATTATTCATTTCAGGAACCTCTTCTTCAAACCATATAATGTGTGGTCTTAACTGATAACCATCTTTACATTTGTCTCCTATTATCAAATCTTTTTTCCATTCCAATACCGTGGTATTAATTGCACTACTTCTAACTTTTAATAATTCCCCGTGTAAATGCAAAACATTGGAACTTCCAGCTCTCTCGTGTAAATCGTCTACATTTTGAGTGATAATCGTTACAGTATGTATTTTTTCTAAATCAGCTAATAATTTGTGGGCTTCATTAGGATTGACTTCTAACAATTGTTTACGACGTTGATTGTAAAAATCTAAAACTAAATTTTGATTGGCATTCCAACCTTGAGGAGAAGCAACTTCCATCACATTGTGGCCTTCCCAAAGGCCATTGCTATCTCTAAAAGTATTAATTCCACTTTCGGCACTCATTCCAGCTCCTGTTAAAACGACGATGTTCATTCTTGTTGATTTTTATATCTTTGTAAGAACTTATTTTAGTGTAAAATTTGATTTTTAAAAATAAAGAATAATCTTGGATAATCAGTTGTTAGAACACTTACTTTCTTTTTTAACAGATCGAAGAAAAAATCTTTTTGATGAGGTGATTTCTAAGCGTACTAGACATTTTACAGTAGCAACAGAAGATGTGTATCAACTTCACAATACCAGTGCGGTAACGCGATCTTGTGATGTTTTTGGCGTTCAAGACTTGCATGTAATTGAAGAAAAAGTAAGTAAGAAAATAGATAGAGAAATTGCAATGGGAGCTCAGAAGTGGGTGAACATAGATCGCCATAATTATACAAAAGAATGTATAGATAACTTAAAAGAAAATGGGTATCAAATTATTGCCACAACTCCACATAATAATTCTGCCGAATTAAAAGATTTTGATATTTCAAAGAAATCAGCTTTTTTCTTCGGTAAGGAAAAAGAAGGCTTAAGTGATATTGTGTTAGAGGCTGCTGATGGATATTTAAAAATACCGATGTATGGTTTTACCGAAAGTTTGAATATCTCAGTTGCTGCAGCAATTATATTACAAACTTTAATTACTAGATTAAAAGATTCTGATGTTGTTTGGGAGCTTTCAGAACTAGAGAAAAACCAAATTAAGTTACAATGGGCCAAAATGAGCATAAAAAGTTCCATTGAAATAATAGAAAGATTTTATAAAATTAATTAATTATTTAATACTTTTTTATTTACATAAATTACTCCTGCCATATGAAATTAGTTTTTGCAACTCACAATCAAAATAAAATGAGAGAAGTAGATGCCTTAATGCCTTCTTATATTGAATTGTTAAGTTTAACAGATATTGGTTGCTTTGATGAAATACCAGAAACTTCTTCAACAATAGAAGGGAATGCTTTGTTAAAAGCAAATTTCGTAAAAGAACATTATGGCTTTGATTGTTTTGCCGATGATACTGGATTAGAAGTTCAGGAACTAAATAATGAACCGGGAGTTTATAGTGCAAGATATGCTGGACCCGCTAATGATACCCAAGCTAATATGGATAAATTATTAGCGAATTTAAATAATAAAAGTAATCGAAACGCTCGTTTTAAAACGGTTATTGTGTTTATTCAATCTGAAAAAACTGAATTTTTTACCGGTATTTGCGAGGGAATTATTACCACGGATAAAAAAGGAGCTTCAGGGTTTTGATATGATCCAATATTTCAAGCAATTGGCTTTAAAAAAACATTTGCAGAAATGACATTAGCGCAAAAAAGTAAAATCGGTCATAGAGGAAAAGCTGTTCGCTTATTAATCAATTTCTTATCAAAAGCTTAGATTAAAAATAAAACTATATATTTGCCGCTTTAAAATCCTCAGGGTGAGGACGTGTTGAAAGAAGTAGTATAGGATTTATTTGTCGGTTATACTTCTAAAACATCACACAAATAAATAAAATAAAATACTACAATGAGCAAATTTGCTGAATTAGGCCTGGAGGAAAATCTTCTAAAGGCCATTGAAGATATGGGGTTTACAACTCCATCTGATGTACAAGAAAAAGCAATCCCAGTTTTACTAGAAAAAGATACCGATATGGTTTCTTTAGCACAAACAGGAACTGGTAAAACAGCAGCATTTGGTTTTCCTATGTTGCAAAAAATAGATATAGGAAGCCGTACCACTCAAGGGCTGATACTTTCTCCAACAAGAGAACTTTGTTTACAAATAACCAACGAAATTAAAAATTATGGTAAGTATTGCAAAGGGTTAAATATAGTAGCAGTATATGGAGGAGCTAGCATTTCCGATCAAGCTAGAGACATTAAAAAAGGAGCGCAAATTATTGTAGCAACTCCTGGAAGAATCAAAGACATGATTGGTAGGCGAATGATTGATATTTCAAAAATTGAATATTGCGTTCTTGATGAGGCTGATGAAATGTTGAACATGGGATTCTATGAAGATATTACAGAAATACTTTCATATTCTCCAGATGATAAGAGTACCTGGTTGTTTAGTGCAACGATGCCAAGAGAAGTTTCTAATATCGCTAAAAAATTTATGTATGATCCCGTTGAAATTACGGTAGGTGGTAAGAATATGGGAGCAGAAAATGTATCTCATGAATACTATTTGGTAAACGCTAGAGACCGTTACAATGCTTTAAAAAGGCTTGCTGATGCAAATCCATCTATATTTTCAGTAATATTTTGTCGTACCAAAAGAGATACTCAAAAAATAGCAGAATTATTGATAGAAGATGGTTATAGTGCTGCTGCATTACACGGAGATCTTAGTCAGAACCAACGTGATTTGGTCATGAAATCTTTCCGTAACAGACAAATACAAATGTTAGTAGCAACAGATGTTGCCGCACGTGGTATAGATGTAGACGATATTACACACGTAATAAATTATCAACTATCAGATGAAATAGAAACCTATACACACCGAAGTGGACGTACCGGTAGGGCAGGTAAAACGGGAATTTCTATAGTGATTGCTTCAAAAAGTGAAAGCCGAAAAATTTATGCCATAGAAAAATTTATTCAAAAGAAATTTATTTTAAAAGAAGTTCCTTCGGGAATGGAAATTTGTGAAGTTCAATTATTTCATTTAGCAAATAAAATAAAACAAACAGAAATTAATCACGATATAGATGCTTACCTTCCAAATATCAACGAAGTATTAGAAGAGTTTTCAAAAGAAGAATTGACTAAAAAAGTTTTTTCTGTAGAGTTTACAAGATTCTATAATTATTATAAAAAAGCAAAAGATTTAAATGTATCAGCAGGTGATATGTCGGAGGGATTTAAAGACACAGTTCGTTATTTTATAAATATTGGAGGGAAAGATGATTTTGATTGGATGAGCTTAAAAGATTTCTTAAAAGAAATGTTGCATCTTGATCAAGATGATGTATATAAAGTAGATGTTAAAGAAAGCTTTTCTTTTTTTAATACAGATACAAAGCATCAAGAATTAGTAATGGATTTCTTTAAAGATTTTGAACTCGATGGAAGAAGAGTTTCTGTAGAAATTTCAAAAGACACTGGAAGAGGAAAACGTGGAGGAAGAGATCGCGATCGCGGTGGACGTGGAGGATTTAAAAGCCGTGGAGGAGATAGAAGAGGTGGCGGTGACAGAAGAGATAATAGAAGAAGTAGCGGAAGCGGAGGTGATAGAAGAAATAATAGAAGAAGCAGTGGAAGCGGAGATGATAGAAGAGGTGGTGGAAGAAGTGACGGAGGTAGAAGTGATAGAGGTGGTAGTGACAGAAGTAGAGGTGATAGTGGAAATTCTGGTTTTAAAGGAAGAAGTCGTAGATCTAACGATAAGCCTTCAGGTAAAGGTACTGGAGGAAGAAGACGTAGAGATTAAATCTTAAATTTTTGTTATTATAAAAACTTTGGTTTTAAAATTGGTGTCTATTAGTTTATATTAGCGACCTCTATGAAAAAATATTGTTTATTACTATTGTGTTTTGTGACTGTTTTAGGATGGTCTCAAGATGAACCTACTAAAAAAAAGAAAGACTCTGTTGTATTATCTTCAATGATTAATGGAAAGGTTTTAAACGCTTCAAACAATTTAATATTAGAAAATGTACACGTTGTTAATTTGAATACTGTAAAAGGTACTTTAACTAACGATGATGGTACATTTATAATGAAAGCAGAAGTAAATGACACCTTATATTTTTCATATTTAGGATTCAAGTCCATTCGGGTAAGAGTGACTAATGACTGGTTAAAATTTGGTGAGATTAAAATTAAAATGACTGAGTTAAGTATCGCTTTAGAAGAGGTAATCTTAAAGCCTATTCAGTTAACAGGATATATAGAAGTAGACGCTAAGTTAATACCTATTTATGATGATTATCGTTACCGAATCGCAGGAGTTGGAGGAGGTTATGAAGGAGGTCAATCTCAAGCTGGATCTGTAACTAAAGTTTTAAACTCCATATTTAACCCTGCAGATTTTCTCTATAATGTTTTTGGAAAACGACCAAGACAAATGAGTAAAATGCGTAAAATGAAAGATGATGACGAGATAAGGAACTTGCTTCAGTCTAAATATGATAGAGAGACTTTAATGGCGGTATTACAATTAGAAAGAGTTGATATTGATGAAATATTAAATAATTGTAGTTATTCAGAAAACTTTATTAGGACTGCAAACGATCTTCAGATATTAGATGCTATTAGTGAATGTTACGAAGAGTATCGAGTTTTAAATAGGGGAAGGAAGTAGACAATGCTTCAGTTTATAATACACTACACTTTACATTTTATAGTTCCTGGCTTAATTGCGTGGGTATTTTTTAGGGAACAATGGAAAAAAGCTTGGCTTATTATGATTGCAACCATGTTAGTTGATGTAGATCATTTACTGTCAAGTCCGATGTATGTTGCTAATCGTTGTAGTATTAATTTTCATGCATTACATTCCTATTATGCGATTGTAATTTATTTAATTTTATTTTATTTTAAGAAATTTAGAATCCTTTCTGTTGGGTTATTATTTCATATGCTTACTGATTTTATTGATTGTTTCTTAATGAAGTAGTATTTTAGTGATTCATTAAATTATTATTTATGAATGATATAGTTTCTAAACAACGCATATTTTTTTATACCCATAAAACGAAAGCAATTCAATTTCGATTAGCCCAACTTAACATACTAGAAGCGCTTTTAAAATTAAATGAAGGTTTATTGTATCAAGCGATATATGAAGATTTTAAGAAATCTAAATTTGATACCTATGTTACTGAATTAGTTTTGCTGTATCAGGATATAAAAGAAGCTAAAAGGAATATTCATAGATGGTCTAAAATTAAGCGAGTAGGAACCAATATGCTTAATTTTCCCGCCCGTAGTTATATCATTCCTGAGCCACTTGGAGTTTGTTTGGTAATAGGAGCTTGGAACTATCCATATCAATTAACATTAGCTCCTGTAATTGCAGCAATAGCTGCTGGAAATACTGTAATTATAAAGCCAAGTGAAATGGCTCCAAAGACAAGTGCTTTAATGGCAAATTTAATAAATGAAAATTTTGATTCTGCGTTTTTAAAAGTTGTAGAAGGTGGTGTTTCAGAAACAACAACATTATTAAAAAGTAAATTCGATAAAATATTTTTTACAGGCAGTCCACAGGTAGGAAAAATTATTTACCAAGCCGCAGCTAAAAATTTAACTCCTGTCACTTTAGAATTGGGTGGTAAAAGTCCTGCAATTATAACTGAAGATAGTAATTTAAAGATGACTGTAAAAAGATTAGTATGGGCAAAATTTTTAAACGCTGGCCAAACTTGTATTGCTCCAGATTATGTGTTAGTCCATAAATCGATAGAGAAAAAAACATTGGAATTATTGAAACTTGAAATAGAAAAAGAGAGTTTTTCTATCGAAAACGGAAACTATACTCAAATTATTAATGAACGTAATTTAAACCGTCTCTCCAATATGTTTTCTTCTGAAAATGTTTTTATTGGAGGTAAAATAAACACTTTAACAAGGGTTATTGAACCAACTGTATTACAAAATGTTAGGTTTTTAGATGATGTTATGAAAGAAGAGATATTTGGCCCTATTCTACCAGTAATATCATATCAAAATATCAAAGAAGTAATACAATATGTAAATAGTAACCCTACACCTTTGGCTTGTTATGTTTTTACAAATAATAATCAAGTGAAAAAGAAAATTCTAAACGAAATTTCATTTGGTGGTGGAGCTGTAAACGACGCAATTATGCATATTGCAAATTCAAATTTACCATTTGGTGGAGTTGGTAATAGTGGTATTGGTTCTTATCACGGGGAAGCTGGATTTAAATCTTTTTCTCATTATAAAAGTATTTTAGAAAAATCGAATATTATGGAATTATCTTTAAAATATTATCCGCACAGTAAGAGAAAACTTTCCTGGGTTCAACGATTTATGGGTTTTTGATGCTACTTTATTTAATAAATCACCAAAGAGAATCGCTTTTTTAACTTATTGCTTATGAACCGTAATGATAACTGTTTTTGATGCTGGCGTATTACTAATTCTAGCTTTACTTTGTAATGGTACCAATACATTAGCTTCTGGGAAGTAAGTAGCAGTACATTGTTTAGGTATATTATAAGGGATAACAAGGAAACTTTTAGCAATTCGTTTTTTTCCTTTAAAATGACTTATTAAATCAACTTTGTCGAGTTTTTTTAATTTTCGTTGCATGATGTCGTCAGGATTCATAAAAATAACTCTCCGCTCATTTAAAACGCCTCGGTATCTATCATCTAAACCATAAATAGTTGTATTGTATTGATCATGAGTTCTAATAGTCATCATAATCAATTGATCTTTTTTCAATACAATATCAGAAACAGTATTTATACTAAAGTTTGCTTTTCCAGTTAATGTAGGGGTAAAGTCGTTGTTTCTTGCAGTATTTGGTAAATAAAATCCAGCTTTTATTCTTATGCGTTTATTATAGTTTTCAAATCCTGGAATGGTAGCTTCTATTTTATCCCTAATACAATCATAGTCATTAATGAATTCAGACCATTTTATTGTTGAATTCTTTAAGCTTGCTTTTGCTATTCCTGCAACAATTGCAGGTTCACTTAATAAGAATTCGGACAAAGGCTTTAATGGGCCAGAAGATGATTGAACAACTCCCATGGAATTTTCGACGCTTACAAATTGAATTCCTTTCTCTTGAATATCTTTTTCAGACCTTCCCAAGCAAGGTAGAATTAATGCTTTTTTTCCATGTATTAAATGACTTCTATTTAATTTAGTAGAAACCTGTACTGTTAATTTACAATTTTGTAATGCTTCAGCTGTATATTCAGTATCTGGGGTTGCAGAAAGGAAGTTACCTCCCATCCCAATAAAAACAGTAGCTTTTTTTTGATGCATGGCTTCTATTGCGTCCACAACATCATATCCGTGCTTTCGGGGTGCTTTAAAGTTAAATTCTTTTTCTAAATTATCTAAGAATGCCTCTTCTGGTTTTTCCCAAATCCCCATTGTTCTGTCTCCTTGCACATTAGAATGTCCGCGAACAGGGCAAGTTCCTGCACCTTGTTTTCCGATACTTCCTTTTAATAATAATAAGTTGACAAGTTCACGAATGTTATCTACAGAATTTTTGTGTTGTGTTAATCCCATAGCCCAACAGATAATTATTTTTTCCTTTTGGGCAATTAACTCTGTAGCTTCTTTGATTGTTTTAAAATCTATACCTGTTTGTGGTATTAATTCTTCAATAGAAGTGTTTTCTAGATCTTTGATGAAATCATCATATCCTGTTGTTTTTGAATTGATAAATTGATGATCAAAAACTGAATTGGGATTTTCTTGTTCTTTTTTCCATAGTAATTTTAAGATTATTTTTAACAAAGCAACATCGCCATTTATTTTTACCTGTAGAAAAATATCTGTTAACTTCTGACCTTTACCAATCCATTTAATCGGATTTTGCGGATGATTATATCGCATTAATCCAACTTCTGGCAATGGGTTGATGGTGATAATTTTACCACCTTTTTTTTTTGTTTCTCCTAAAGCTGTTAACATTCTAGGATGATTTGTCCCAGGGTTTTGCCCCATTACAATGACTAATTCTGCATGATTAAAATCATCCAAGGTTACAGATCCTTTTCCAATACCTAGCGTCTCGTTTAGCGCTGCTCCACTTGATTCATGACACATATTAGAACAATCAGGTAGGTTGTTGGTGCCAAATTTTCTTACAAACAATTGATATAAAAAAGCAGCTTCATTACTGGTTCTTCCTGAAGTGTAAAAAATGGCTTCATTAGGAGAGGGTAATAATTTTAATTCATTACCTATCATTTTAAAAGCATCCTCCCAAGAAATTTCTTCATAATGATCTTTACCTTCATGAACAACAACTGGATGAGTAATTCTTCCTTTTTTCCCTATTTCATAATCTGATAATTTTGATAGTTCTGAAATAGAGTGAGTAGCAAAGAACATTGGTGATACTCTTTTTTTAGTAGCTTCTTCAGCTACTGCTTTGGCACCATTCTCACAATACTCTGCTAAAAAAGCTCTTTTTTCATCTGGATCTGGCCAGGCACAACCCGGACAGTCAAATCCACCTTTTTGATTTAGATTTGCTAAAAGGCTAATTCCCTTTACCAATCCAACCTCATCTTTTATACGAGAAATAGCAGATTTTATTGCTTTAAACCCAACAGCGGAAGTTGGAATTTTTTTTAATTCTATTCCTGTTAGTTTTTCAGGCGCTTTTGCATGTATTTTTTTTGTGCTCATGACAATACTTTGGTTTGTAAAAAGCTAGGATTTGCATAAACAGTCATTTTATTTTCTCTAGTAAATCCAATTAAACAAATACCAAATTCCTTGGCGAAATCTACAGCCATAGAAGAACAAGCTGAAACTGCAACAATTACTTGGATTTTAGCCAAAAAAGCTTTGGAAACAATTTCATATGAAACACGTCCGCTTACCAGTAAATACATTCCATTTTTTAAACTATTCTTTTGTAATAGACTGCCAACACACTTATCTACAGCATTGTGTCTACCAATATCTTCTCTAATGGTAAGGAGTTGAAACTGCTTATTAAAAATTCCTGCAGCATGGCTTCCTCCAGTTTTTTTAAACGTTTCTTGATGTTTTTGTAGGAGCCCAAACATATGTAACAAGCTTTCAGAAGAAAAAGATATTTTTTTAACTATCTTATTACCACTAACCTTTAAATCTTCTAGTTGTTGTTTTCCACAAATACCACATGAAGAAACTGATAATAATGTTCTTTTGTTTAAGTACCCTTTTCCTAGAACATTTTTTGCAATAGTTACATTTATAATACTTGGAATTCCATATTCCTCCTTAATAACTTCAAAAGGAATTGAGCTAAGTTTTTTATAAATATCTTCCGCGTATAATAGACCAAGAACTAAATCTTTGTCATTATTTGGCGTTCGCATTACTACCGAATATGCCTTGGAGTTAATGTTAATTTGCAAAGGAGCTTCAACCACTAACTCATCTTTTCTAATAGATTGAGAATTATTTATTATATGTAGTCCTTCGTATCTATTTGTTTGCATAATATAACCAGTAAAAAGTTATCAAAACAAATTTAGTAAAAAAAAGAGGATGAACACCTCTAAAAATATAAGTTAAAACATATTAAAATTATACTCTATAAAATATAAAGTTTTTTTGTCAAATTAACTTCAATAAAAAATTGTTCTTTCCGTATTATTATTTTTGTGGCTATCTTACCAAAATATAAATTTCACTTTATAGCTTTATGAAAATTCTTGATAAATCGACCTGGAAACGAAAAGAACATTTTAATTTTTTTAATCAATTTGATGATCCATTTTTTGCTTTAGTTACTGAGGTTGATTGCACAAAGGCATATCAAATATCAAAAATTAAAGGGCAATCCTTTTTTGCTTATTACCTTCATAAATCTTTATTGGCAGTAAATTTAGTCGATGAGTTGAGGTATCGCATAAAAAATAATGATGTAATAATATTTGATGAAATTCATGCTTCCTCAACTGTAGGATGAAAAGGCGGTACTTTTGCATTTACATTTGTTCCGTATAGTTTTAATTTTGCTAATTTTAATGAGTCAATAAAAGAAGAAATTAATCACGTACAAAACTCAAATGGATTGCGAATAAATGACGGTGATTCAAGAATTGATGTAGTTCATTATTCTTCAATACCATGGCATACATTTTCAGGATTGACTCATGCAAGAAATTATAAGCGAAAAGATAGTGCACCAAAAATTACATTTGGAAAAATGTTTCAGAAAGGAGATTAGAAAATGATGAATATTGCCATATTTGTACATCATTGCTTGGCAGATGGATTTCATATAGCTAAATATTTAGACTATTTTCAAAAATTTATGAATGGTGAATAGTAATTTTTAAAATAAAAAATAATTTTTAATCCCTAAAATGAAAAAAATATTCAAATACATAGCAATACTTTTAATTATAGTTATTGCGTATTTTATAATTACAACCTATCCAAAATTGGACTTGATAAGCGGCTTTGCTGCAAAGAGTATTTCATCACATTATTTTATTGGAGATCGTCCTATTAAATATACAGAACTAGAAGATAATTTAGCTTCAACTATGGGTATGGCTTCAAGTGAGCTATTGATTTCTGAAAAAATAACAAAATCAAATGTTTTTGACTTAAAAGAAAGAACTGCTTTTTATAGAGATGGTGTTGGCAGTGTTCTGATACCCACCGGTAAAAAAATAAAAAACGCTTCCCTTGCAAAACCAAAACGAAATAAAATATCTACTGATCTTCCATATCCTTATGGAGATCTGCCTCAGAAAGATACTATTTTTCAAAATATTGATTATAAAAAATTACATAAGGTTGTAAATAATGCTTTTGTAGATTCAGGTGGAATTGAAAAGAAAACGCGTTCTGCTCTTGTAATTTATAAAGGACAAATAATTGAAGAACAATATATTAATGGATTCGATGAGAAATCAATGATGTTAGGATGGTCTATGTCAAAAAGTATTACAAGTGCAGTTATTGGAGTTATGGTTAAAGAAAAGAAAGTGAGCCTCAGTCAAATTAATTTATTTAAGGAATGGAGTGATGATTCTCGAAAAAATATAACTCTTGCGAACCTTTTGAATATGAATAGTGGTTTAGAATGGGAGGAAAATTATAATAAAATTTGCGATGTCACTAAAATGCTTTTTTTAGAAGAAAACATGACCCAATCACAATTAGTCAAACCATTAATAGCTGAGCGAAACAATTCTTGGAACTATTCTAGCGGAACAACTAATTTGTTGAGTGGGTTTATTAGGAATCAATTTTTAACACATCAAGATTATTTAGATTATTGGTATGAAAAAGTCATTGATAAAATTGGAATGCACTCGATGCTAATAGAAACTGATTTCGATGGTAATTATATTGGAAGCTCTTATGCTTGGGCTACTACAAGAGATTGGGCTAAATTTGGTTTATTGTATTTATATAATGGAAATTGGAATGGAGTACAAATTTTAGATCCTTCTTGGATAGCATTTTCAAAAAAACCAAGTAATGGGTCTGATGGAGTTTATGGAGGTCATTTTTGGTTAAATGCTGGAGGAAAATTTCCAGATGTACCAAAAGATATGTTTTCTTGTAATGGATTTCAGGGACAAAGAGTGTGGATTATTCCATCTAAGGATTTAGTGATCGTAAGAACAGGATTGCATGAATATCCATTTTTTGATATCAATCAATTTTTAAGTGATATAGTTTCAACTATAGAGTAAGGCTAGTTTCAGCTTTAAATATTACTGGTATTAGTAAAATCTTATTATATTGTAAAATATAAAATATAAAATAGAAAAAATCTAATTAAATGATCTATGGAAAAAGTTTTCTTTACTCTAATTGTGTTTATTAGTATTCAAGTTAGTTCTCAAACGATTACTTCTACCATTGCTTATCAAGGTTATGATGAATCACAAGCCTACTATGGTGAAGGTGAATATCAACTATTTTTAGATGCTATAGATGGAGTATTGGATAAACCAATTATAATTATTGATGGATTTGATCCAGGAGATGAAAGAGATATCTCCATGTTGTATGCTAGATTAGATTTTAATGGAGAAAATTTAGCAGATATTTTAAGAGATGAGGGTTATGATTTTATTGCTTTAAATGCGAATTTATATACTACAGATGGAAAATATATAGATGGTGGTTCCGATTATATTCAGCGTAATGCAATGGTTTTAGTGGAGTTAATTAATTTTATTAATAATGAAAAAGTTGGAAGTGAAGAATTAGTGATAATTGGTCCAAGTATGGGAGGTTTGATTGCCCGATACGGATTGTCATATATGGAGCAAAACAGTATGGATCATGAAACACGTCTTTATATTTCTTTTGATTCTCCTCATTTGGGTGCTAATATCCCTGTAAGTTTTCAATATTTAATAAATTATTTTGCAAAAGATCTAGGTAATGCCCAGGCTCAGGTAGTTGTAGATAATGTTTTAAACAGTCCAGCAGCTAAAGAGATGCTAATCGATCATTATTTAGCGCATTTATTAGCTGGATCAGACTATGAACAAGACCCAACTCTATTATTACCTGCTGGAGCTCCAAATTTTAGAGATGCTTTTCAAACGGAATTAGATAATTTAGGTTTTCCACAGAATGTTAGAAATATAGCCATGATAAACGGTAGCGGAAATAGTACTATGATTGGTGTTCCTGGAATGTCTATCATAGATACTACCTTGGATTTGGGAAATAGTCTGACTGCAGATATCTCGCTTCATTTTGCTCCAACTGCAGGAGAGACTATTAATATAACAGATTTCACGACTTATTTTTTTGGGTATCCTCTTGCTTCTTTTGAAGCTTTTGAAGAATCCTTTTCATTTACTGACGGCTTGGATAGTTCTCCAGGCGGAAAAGGTGATATTACATCTGGACTTGCAGATTTGAATGACTCTTTAATAGATGCATTTATTGAAGCCTTAGAGCAAGAAAATTATTCATTTATTCCTACAATAAGTTCATTGGCAATTAGCAATGAAAATAATTGGTATGAAACTCCTACTATTGGAGATTCTCCTTTTGTTAATACATATGTGCCTTCCGAAAATGAAAATCATGTAACTTTAACACAACAAAATGCAAATTTTGCTTTAGCTGAAATAAGACAAGAACCGTTAAATACTATAGATTTTCAATTGGTTAATTATATTTTAATGGAAAACCCTGTTTTTGAGCAAATTCGATTAAAACTAAATCCTTCGCTTTCTTATAATAATATTTCAATTTCGGTTTATAATACTTCTGGACAGCAAATCCTAACTAAAAAAATTCAAAACCCTTCAGATATAATAACTATAAATCATTATTTAAAATCAGGTATTTATATACTAAATATTGTTGACGATGCATATATTTATAATATAAAAATGATCGTCAAATAAATAAAGTAATTGAACGTATTCATTTATTATTGTTGGTGTCAATAGTAAATTAGCGTATTTTTGGGATTAATTAAAACAGTAGTTATGGTATCAACAAATATTGAAAAGGCTTTAAATAAACAGATTAGAATTGAAGCAGAATCTTCTCAAATATATTTATCAATGGCCTGCTGGGCAGAATCTAAAGGTTTTGAAGGAGTAGCTGAATTTATGTTTGCACAGGCAGATGAAGAGCGTGAACATATGCTGCGATTATTAAAATATTTAACCGAACGTGGTGGAAAAGCAATCATTTCGGAATTAAGTAAACCTTCTACCGATTATAATTCTCCAAAACAGATGTTTGAAGAAGTTTTTGAGCATGAAATATTTGTTTCTAACTCTATAAATGAATTGGTATCCTTAACTTTTGAAGAAAAAGATTTTGCAACACATAATTTTTTGCAGTGGTATGTAGAAGAGCAAATTGAAGAAGAATCAACCGCTAGAACTATCTTGGATAAAATTAACTTAATTGGTGATGATAGAAGTGGTTTTTACTTATTTGATAAAGATGTGCGTTCCATGACAGCAAAACCTTCCGCTCAATAAATTAGCTATGATGATAAGGTTCATTTCTTAAAATGGTAAATCCTCTATACAATTGTTCAATAAAAAACAATCGAACCATTTGATGAGAAAAAGTCATTGTTGATAATGATATCTTGCCAGTAGCACGCTGATAAATTTCCTTACTAAACCCATAAGGTCCACCAATAATAAAGATTAAATTTTTAAGTCCACTATTCATTTTCTTCTGAAGAAATTCTGAAAACTGAACAGAACTAAATGTATTGCCTTTTTCATCTAAAATAATCATGGTATCCGATTTCTCTACTCGTTTTAAAAGTTCGTTTCCTTCTGCTATTTTTTGTTGTTTTTCAGATAAGTTTTTAGCATTTTTTATATCCGGTATTATTTCAAAATTAAATGAAACATAGAAACCAAGTCGTTTACTATATTCTTCAATTAAAGCTTGCAGATCTTTAGAATCTGTTTTTCCAATCGCGAGTAGTTTTATTTTCATATTCTTGCTTATAGGATTGTAATATATTATAAAAATCAAAAATACAAAGATTACTATGTTCTTTTCTTAGTTCTTTCTTAATGCTTCCAGCTAATTTCTTATTTTTGTTAAAAACCTACCCTTATGATTTCTGAAAAAAAAAATTAATAAAGAAGTAGATTTAATTATTGCTAATGGTATACGGGAAGATATTGGTGCTGGAGATCATAGCTCTCTAGCCTGTATACCGTATGATGCTATAGGTAAAGCGAAATTATTAGTAAAAGAAGATGGAATTATTTCTGGAATTGAATTTGCTAAACGTGTTTTTGATTATATAGATCCAGGGTTAAAATTAGAGCTATTAGTGGAAGATGGGAGTGAAGTAAAATACGGAGATATTTGTTTTTATGTTACAGGTAATTCCCAATCCATTTTAAAATCTGAGCGATTGGTATTAAATGCGATGCAGCGTATGAGTGCTATTTCTACAAAAACTAAAAAGTTTGTAGATTTATTAGCGGGTACAAAAACAAAAATTTTGGATACCCGAAAAACGACACTAGGCATTAGAGCATTAGAAAAATGGGCAGTAAAAATAGGAGGAGGAGAAAATCATCGTTTTGCTTTATATGACATGATTATGCTAAAAGATAATCACATAGATTTTTGTGGTGGAATTACGAAAGCAATCGAACAAACAAAAGGGTATCTTTTAGATAATCGTTTGAATTTAAAAATTATTGTAGAAGCTAGAAATTTAGAAGAGATAGAAGAGATATTACAATCTGAAGGGGTGTATAGAATTTTAATTGATAACTTCAATTATGAAGATACTAAAAAAGCAGTTACATTGATTGGTGATAAATGCCTAACAGAATCAAGTGGTGGTATCTCATTAGATACCGTAAAAAAATATGCAGAATGTGGAGTGGATTTTATTTCAAGTGGTGCTATCACCCATTCAGTCTATAATATGGATTTAAGCCTAAAAGCAATATGAGTGATAACATCGAAAAACACATATTAAAAATACCGATACTAAGATTGCTGATTACCATTCCTCAAAAAATTTATTTACCCAGATTTAAAGGATTGACATTATATGATCTCATTAAAACTTATTTCTTTGGAATAATAGAAGGGACATTTTCATCTAGAGCAGGATCTATTGCATTTAGTTTTTTTATGGCATTGTTTCCTTTTATATTATTTCTTTTAAACTTGATTCCTTATTTACCAATAGAACCTCATCATTTTGTCGAATTTATAGAAGATGTATTGCCAAAGGATACAGCAAGTTTTTTTATGCCAGTTATCCTAGATATAATTGATAACCCAAGAGGAGGCTTGCTTTCGCTAGTGTTCTTGTTGACTATATTTTTAATGACAAATGGGGTAAATGCTATATTTAGTAGTTTTGAATACTCTTATCATATCACTATTAATAGGTCTTTTTTTAAACAGTATTTTGTGGCATCATTGGTTTCCATATTTTTAGCTTTATTACTTTTATTAACCATTGTTATTATCGTTTTTAGTGAGCGATTTATATGGGATTTAAGCAAAGAAGAATTATTGAGTAATGGAGTGTTTTGGATAGAAGTCATTCGTACTATTATTTTTCTTATTTTGGTCTACTTTGTGATTGCTATTCTCTACTACTTTGGAATTAAAAAAGGAAAGAATAATCGCTTTTTCTCTGTTGGAGCTTTCCTTACGACGATGTTATTTGTTTTAACGACGTATCTATTTGGAGTTTACATTACTAATTTTTCAAATTATAACGAATTATACGGCTCTATTGGAGCTTTATTAATTTTAATGCTTTACATATGGATTAACTCTAATTTATTGTTACTAGGGTTCGAATTAAATGCAACATTAAAAACTCTTAGATTAAAAGAATAATACAGTGTATTTTATAGACGTCATCTTACCAATTCCTTTAAAACAAACATTTACCTATGAGGTAAATAAAGATGAAGCTATGTTCCTTAAACAAGGAATGCGAGTTGCAGTTCCATTTGGGAAATCTAAAATATATACGGGAATTGTTTTTGCAATCCATAGAACAGCTCCTCAGGGTTATGAAACTAAATCTATTGATCAAATTTTAGATGAGAAGCCAATTGTAAATGGAATTCAGATAAAACATTGGGAATGGATGGCCAATTACTATATGTGTACTTTGGGTGAAGTTTTGAGAGCCGCTTTACCTAATGCCTTTTTATTGGAAAGTGAAACGATTATAACTTTAATAAATAAGACGCCCCAAGATGAATCTAAATTAAGTGATCAAGAATTTTTGGTTTTAGAAGCATTACAACACCAATCATCTTTACATATAAATGATATTCGCACCATTTTAGATATAAAAAATGTAGTAAGTATACTGCAGAAACTTATAGAAAAGGGAGTGATAGGCGTGCAAGAAAAAGTTTACGATAAATATAGTCCAAAAATTAAACGCTATATAAAACTTTCACCTGACTATTCTTCAGAAGAAAATTTAAAAAAACTATTAGATTCTTTAGGGAGAGCACCAAAGCAAAAACAAGTTCTTATAGCATTGTTTATGTTATCTTCACATGAAAAAAAACCAATAGAATCAATATTTATTCAGAAAAAAAGTAAAACTAGCTCCTCTGTAATTAATAGTTTAGTTAGCAAAGGAATCTTGGAAGAATATTTTATTCAAAAAGATAGGATAACGTATGAAGGTGAAGACTCTTCGGATATAAAAAAATTAAGTATTGCCCAATCGGAAGCATTTAAAAAAATAAAATCTTCTTTTTTAACTAAAAACACGGCATTATTACACGGGGTAACTTCAAGCGGAAAAACGGAGATTTATGTTCAATTAATTGAAGAAATTCTGCAACAGCAAAAACAGGTTTTATATATGTTGCCAGAAATAGCATTAACAACTCAACTAATAAGCAGGTTGCAATATTATTTTGGTGAAAAAATTTCTGTGTATCATTCAAAATATTCGATAAGTGAGCGAGTTGAAGTTTGGAATAATGTATTGGAAAACAAACCAAAAGCCCAGATTATTATCGGTGCACGATCCTCACTTTTTCTGCCTTTCTCTAAGCTAGGGCTTGTTGTTGTCGACGAAGAGCATGAGCCTTCTTTTAAGCAATACGAACCATCACCCCGTTATAATGCTCGAGATAGCGCAGTAGTAATTGCTAAATTCCATAATGCAAAAGTATTAATGGGTTCAGCAACACCTTCATTGGAAAGTTACTACAATGCAAAAAATGACCGTTATGGATTAATAACATTAAAAAAACGTTTTGGTAATGTTATGATGCCTGCGATAGAATTGGTAGATATAAAAGAAAAGTATCGTAAAAAAATAATGAAGGGTCATTTTAGTGATCGTTTGTTGGAAGAAATAAATTTATCACTAAAGGATAATGAACAAGTAATTTTATTTCAAAATAGAAGAGGATATTCACCAGTTATAGAATGTAATACTTGTGGTGTTTCTCCGCAATGTCCAAATTGTGATGTAAGTTTAACGTACCACCAATATAAAAATCAGTTAAGGTGTCATTATTGTGGTTATAATGTGCCAAAGATGATATCTTGTATTGCTTGTGGAAATGAGACATTGGATCATAAAGGCTTTGGTACAGAACAGATTGAGTTAGAGCTAAAAGAATTATTTCCTGATCATAGAATTGCTAGAATGGATCAGGATACGACCAAGCGAAAGCATGCTCATGCCAAAATAATTGAAGCTTTAGAACTTCAAGAAATAGATATATTAGTTGGTACTCAGATGTTAGCAAAAGGGTTAGATTTTAGACATGTTAGTTTGGTTGGGGTTATGAATGCAGATAATTTATTAAATTTTCCTGATTTTAGAGCTCACGAAAGGAGTTTTCAATTATTACAGCAAGTAGCAGGTAGGGCAGGGAGAACTAAAAAAAGAGGAAGAGTAATTATACAAACCTACAATCCATGTCATCAAATATTACAGCAAGTAAGTACCAATAGTTTTGATGAAATGTACAAGCAGCAAATGGAAGACCGATATCAATTTAAATATCCTCCTTACTATAGGATTATTAAAATTGTAGTTAAAGAACGATCTTTTCAAAAAATGGATAAAGCATCTATTTGGATAGCAAATGCTTTAAAAATAAAGTTAAAAGAAAATGTGCTTGGCCCAGAAACTCCATCAGTAGGTAGAATTCGTAATATGTTTATAACTAACATCTTGATTAAGATGCCAAAGGATCAATCGGTAGCAAAAACAAAAGGGTATCTCAATTTAATTATGAGAAATTTTAACTCGATAAAAGAATTTTCAAGTGTTAGAATAATCATTGATGTAGATAATTATTAACGTTTCAAAGAAGCAGTAAGTGCTTCAATAAGCTGAGATTTTCTATTTCTGCTTAAAGGAAGTTGTTGGTTTTCTAATTCAATAACTTTACTGTTATAAAGTAAAACTTTATCAAGATTTACGATATATGATTTGTGAATTATTAAAAATCGATCTTCAGGTAATATGTCTTCTAAAGTCCTATTATTTTTCATTTTAAAATTATTAACAGCCTTATGTGCAGTATTTGAAAAACACTCTTTTAAAATTGGTTTGTGTAAGTAATCTAAAGCATCATAATCAAAAGCTTTAAAAGCATATATAGTTTTACCAGAAACAAAAATAATTTGAGGTTTTAAAGTAAGATCATCTAATTAGGCAAAATAAGACATGATTGGCATTTCAATATCTAAAAAAACGAGGTCAATTTTTGTTGTTTCCAAACCTGTTTTTGCTTCAATTGTATTATTTTAATCAGCAATGATTACTAAAGAAGGATGTTTTTCTATCAATCTTCCAATAGATAGTCTTTGCAAAGCAGATTCATCTACAATTACATATTTTAATATTGGTTTATTCATAATCTTAGCCTTAAGAAAAATATAAAGTATCTAAAATATTGGTAAAATATAAGTTTTGTTAACTTTAACGATAAAATAAGGGTTTCCCTTTTTTTATAGGATTAAAATTTACTTATATAAAGAGGTTTGTTAATAATAAAAAAAGTAGTATTTTTGCACGCTCTTGGCCAAGTGCTAAGGCATTAATTAATAATTTAAAATAGATTTTTATGAATCATTATGAAACTGTTTTCATCTTAAATCCCGTTTTGTCTGAAGATCAGATAAAGGAAACAGTAAAGAAATACGAAGATATTCTTGTTTCTAAAGGTGCTAAGATGATATCCAAAGAAAATTGGGGGCTAAAAAAATTAGCTTACGCAATCCAACACAAAAAAAGTGGATTTTATCACTTATTTGAGTTTACAATAGCTGGTGAAGCTCTAAACGACTTAGAAATTGAGTTTAGAAGAGATGAACGTATTATGCGTTACCTAACTGTAACACTAGACAAGCATGCAATCGCATGGGCTGAAAAAAGAAGA
>JAQWNL010000038.1:0-12678 GCA_029268635.1 Flavobacteriaceae bacterium | reverse complement strand
CTCTTCCTATGGCAGATGCGCCACCATTCCAGCTACGTCGGTTAATACTACCAGAGGGGTAAAATGGTACACCTGCTTCATTAGCAATTGCTGATCCAAAAGGAGTTCTAAAGTCTGGATCACCATTACTAGGGTTTGAATATCCACCAACATGTATATTAATGAGATTAACCCTGCCAGGATTATTTTCCTGTAATGCTGCAGCGATAGCATGTCCATCTGGACAATAAGTACAATAAATTCCTGTATACTCCTCTAAAACAACATTTTTTAATTCTGTTTCTGTGCTTACGATAGTTTGACCAAAGATTACTAGTGTAATAAAGGTAAACATTGTACTTGTAAATATTTTTCTTTTCATTTTAATTTTTTTTAAATTGAGTATAAAGATAAAATAAAATTATCTGTTTTTAACTTGATGAAGTAAAAATAAACAATCTTATTAAGCAAACAAATTTTTAATAACCCAAACAAGAAAAGTTACATACATAAGTTAATAAATAAAATTTATTTATAATCTTTCTTTCGGATACAATATATTTCTTAATGTTTTAGTATATTGATTATTTAAACACTTACTAAAATTAGCTAAATCAAAAACATTAATAACCAGAAACAATTACTTGCTGAATGAGAATAATTGTTTAATAATTTTATGTGAAAAATTAAAAACTTTATTTTATCTTTATACTCAATTTAAAAAAAATTAAAATGAAAAAGACTTTATTGCTAACAGTTGTATTATTTGTAATTACCACTATGAACGCCCAATATGTCGTTGAAGACCATGACGGTAATGAAATTATTGATGGAATGGTTGTTGAATTTAGTGATTATGGAATACCTAATGGTTCATTGGAATACTATATTACTAATAATGATTCTAATGAAATTTATATGAGAATTGAGTTTGTTGATGCTATAAATGCTACGGGAGCTGGTTTTGAATTATGTTTTGGTCAATGTTATATTGATTTGATAGTTGGGCAAACAGTGCCTGCAGCACCAGGATTTGTAACAATAGCATCAGGAGGAACTACACCTGAAGGTAATCATTTTGCAAATACTATAGAAGGAACTGAAATTCAAGATTATATTTTTAGATTTTATGAAACAGATTCTGAAGGTAACGATATAGGCAATAGCTTAAGTTTTACTTATCGATATAATCCAATATTAGGCATTAATGATTTTAATGAGTTAGACATAACCGTTGCTTCTACAGTCATATTAAATAATATGCAAGTAAATGCTGTTGAAGAATTAAATATGGAAATTTATAGCCTTCAAGGAAAATTAGTTAATAGTCAGAAAATTGACATTGGGCAACAATTAATTAGTATGTCTAATTTAAGTTCTCAAATGTATATTGTTAAATTTAGTAATGATGAGGGGGTTTCAAAAACTATTAAAGTTGTTAAAAAATAATCACTTTATTATTATTTAATAGATACTTAAAAACTCTGAGAAATTAATTCCTCAGAGTTTTTTTTATTAGTTTTAACTCCCTTTGAAAACTTGATGATTTAATTAAGAGCAAATCATTGCTGTTTTAAAATCTTTTGTTAATGCTCCATACTTAGAAGGTTATTACCCTCATTAATATTTTTAGGTCTGTTAAACAATATAAAAAAGGGCTAAATTTTAATTCTATTTTTTAGAAAGAAACTGTTAGGTTAGCAGTAACACCTGTGTTTTCTGGAACAAATCTACATACTCCTCCAATACAAATTAAGCCTCCTCTTTGTCTGCCGTAATTAACTCCAAGTCTAGTTCTACCTTTAGAGTAGCTTCCTCCTACACTGTAATAATGAATATCTGTATCTCCATAATTCCAATTATCAGCAACATATAAGGCAAAACGGGAATTAAAATTATATTCTAAAACTCCAGCAGCCCAATTTTTTCTATCTTTTTCGGCCCATAAATGTTGGAGGACTAATCGTATAGACTTACTGCTTTCTAATTTATAGGTACCTTCTAGAACAGCAATGGATGCTTCTATGTCCCCTTCATCTTCAAGTGGTCCTCCATAAACAATTCCTTTATCAACAATAACATTTTGAAAAGTTGCTACCGCACTCCATTTTTTGCTTATTTTTTTCTTTACTTCAAGGCTAAAGTCTCTAAATAGTTTTGGGCCTTTACCAATAAATTTAGCTTCATACCAACGATTTTCAATATTATATTCAGCATCTAATCCAGCCCAATAAGAAAAGTTTGTTGCTATTTTTGTTCCATATTTACCCCCTAAAGCAGTCCCTTTTTTTATCTTGTAATATAAATCGATTTGAGCACCAACTTCACCAGCTCTTTGGTCATAACTTTCAATAATTAATCGTGGTTGAGCATTATATACATATATATTGGTTAGCATATAATCTTGCTGTTTAGTTAATGCAGGTGTATAGCTAATTAGTTCTTGGTTGTAAATATTTCCTTCCGCTAGACGATCTGCATAAAAAGCAAAATTTTCTAATCTTCTAAAAGTTGCATTAACACCCAATCCTTTTTTTGCATAACCTAAATCTACTTGCAAAGCGGTACCATCATATAATTTGTTTGATGATATTTGTCCTTCATTTGCAATTACATCTGGACCTTTCGCAATAGCTTCAATACCTCCATAAAAATTACCAGCTACAAAATTAAACCTTCCCCCATAAGCATTTACATTACTCGGTATACTATCATTACTACCACTACTTTGATGTCTACTAACATAACTAGCGCCAATGCTAAGTTCAATTTTTTCTATTTTTAAAGCTTCACTAATATCTAAATTTGCATCAATACCTTGAGTAATTCCTTCAGAAATATCAAATCCATTTCTGGTTTTTCCATAAATACAAGTAAAATTCAAATAATCTAATGGAGTAAAAATAACACGTACACCTTTCATTGCATTGTTAATTCCAAGTTGACGATCTTCAAAACTGCGGAGTATTAATCCGTTTCCAAATTGTTCGTAAAAATAACCAGCAGTAATATCTAATGTTTTGTGTTTAAAATTTAGATAATATGTTCCTATTCCATTATTTCCATTATAAATAGGAGCATAACCTAATAGAGCAGCTGGAAGATAGGTTTCGTATTGAGCACCTGCAGTGAACTTACCTAGATTATAGTCTAATCTGAAATAATTATTTGCTCTAAATTGATCTTCAGGAGCTATAAAGTTAAGCCCTTTATCATCTAAAAGCCATTGAGAGTTTGATTCAAATCCTCCAAAAAAATAGCCTCCATCTTGTGCGAATGTGAATCCACTATATAAAATAGCAACACATAGTATTATTTTTTTCATTAAAAAATTGATTTGTTATTTTAAATTACCTTCAGAAGAAAGCTCTTTAATTTTTTCGTAAAGATCATCTTCAGATCCTGGGCTGTATCCAGAATGTCTGGATACAATTTTATTGTCTTTAATTAAAATAGTAAGAGGTACAGTAGATGCGCCAAGAGCACGTTTTAAATCGTTGTTTGTGTCAAGCAATACTTGATAGTCCCATCCTTTACCATTAATTAAAGCTTTTACTCTTTTTACAGTACGGCTATCATCTACAGATACAGCAATTAATTCTACACCTGTTTCTTCCTGCCATTCATCATATACATCACTAATTGCATCTAATTCTTTAATGCAAGGCACACACCAAGTTGCCCAAAGGGATACAATAACGAAATTATCTTTATTGGTAGCTTCCTGAATATTTAATGTTTTTCCATCTATTGTTTTTAAATCAATATTAGGAATATTGTCTTGAGCGTTTATGTTAAATATTAGAAGTAAGCTAAAAAGTAATACTAATTTTTTCATTTTTTTTTTGATTGATTTGCTAAATTAAATTAAAATTTTAATAAATACTAAAAAAATAGCTGCTCCTTATTTTTTTTACTAATAAATTCTTTCTTTTTTTGTAATTTCCATTACTTTTGCTTCAACTATTTTAAAAAAATATACCTATGAAAAATGTCTATTATTTTATATTAATTATTGCTTTTGGAACCATAGTGTCTTGTAGTAGATCTGAAGAGAATGTGCCCTTATATCCGCCAACAGCAGTAATTATTGTTGACGAACTAGTAAGAGAAGCTTCACTTAGAAATCAAGAAATTCCTTTTAAAATAGTTAATGAAGCTGGTGATGATCTTTCTTTAGGAGCTACCTTTTATGTAGACGGTGTAGCAATTAATGGAAATATATTTATTTCTGAAACTGTTGGAGCATTTCAAGTTTATGGAGTTTATACAGATAATGGTGTAATAGTAACTACAAATACTGAAGATTTTAGAGTTATCATACCAAAACGAAAAGTAGTTCTTGAAGATTATACGGGTTCTTGGTGTGGCTTTTGTCCTATTGTAGTTGCTTCTATAGAGGAAGCTCATGCATTAACCAATGATCTTGCAATTGTTGCGATTCATGAAACTGGAAGTGGTGATCCAGATCTTTTAAACTTTCCGCAAGTAGAGGATTTAAAAGACGAATTTGGAGTAAATGGTTTACCTGCAGCAAGAATAAATAGAACGACAGAATGGACTGCTCCTTATGACACCAATCAAGTTATTAGTATAGCAGGTACCGATACAAATTTAGCTATTGCTATCAACTCAGAATTATCTAACACTAATGAATTAGTAGTTGAAGTTGAGGTTGTTTATGAAGATGGTTCTATGTCTGGTGATAAATTGGTGGTTTACCTTTTAGAAAGTGGTGTGATACAAGACCAGGTAAATTATTTTAATAATGATGAAACAAGTCCATATTATCAATTTGGAAATCCAATTCCTGATTTTGTACAAAATCACGGATTAAGAAACTCTTTTACCGATTTGACAGGTGATGAGATTTCAGAAACTTCTGCATTAATACCTTCTGCAAGAACTTTTAGTTTAATAGTTCCAGAAAATTATAATAATGAAAATTTAAGTATCGTTGCGATGGTTGTTAGTAGTGATAATTCTGCTCGTAATGCTCAATTTGCCGAAGTCGGTGAGAACAAGTCTTATGAATAAGCTTCAAATTTCTAAAATAAAAAAATCCTAAGCAATATTGCTTAGGATTTTTTTATTTTAGAAATTTGAAGCTTATCCTAAAAATGGGTATTTGTATTCAGTTGCAGGTACAAATGTTTCTTTAATGGTTCTTGGAGAAACCCATCTTAACAAATTTAAGATTGAACCAGCCTTGTCGTTTGTGCCAGAACCTCTAGCGCCACCAAAAGGTTGTTGTCCAACAACAGCACCAGTTGGCTTGTCATTAATATAGAAGTTTCCTGCTGCATTTTCTAAGGCTTTAGTAGCGTACTCAGCGGCGTATCTATCTACTGATAAAATAGCACCTGTAAGCCCATATTCTGAAGTATTGTCTACTAGTTTTAGTGTTTCTTCCCACTTCTCGGGATCATAAACAAAAATAGTCATTACTGGTCCAAAGATCTCTTCAACCATAGTTCTGAATTTAGGATTAGTCGTTACAATAATAGTTGGCTCAATAAAATAGCCTACTGATTTATCATAATTTCCTCCAGCTATAATATCAGCATCATCTGCTTTTTTAGCATCATCAATATAAGTAGAGATGCGATCAAATGCCTTTTCAGAAATTACAGCATTGATATAGTTTGATGTATCCTCAGGAGAACCCATTTTGAAATCTTTAGTATCACTAACAATTTGTTTTTTTACACTTGCCCATAAATTTAAGGGTACATATGCACGTGAGGCTGCTGAACATTTTTGTCCTTGGAATTCAAAGCCACCTCTCGTAATAGCTGTTGCTACTTCAGCAGCTACTGCTGATTTGTGAGCGATTATAAAATCTTTTCCTCCTGTTTCACCGACTATTCTTGGGTAGGACTTATACTTTTCAATATTATTTCCTATTTCTTTCCAAAGCTTTCTAAAGACATCAGTACTTCCTGTAAAATGTAATCCTGAAAAATTTTTATCTTGAAAAATAACTTTCGAAATCTCTATACCACTTACTGTTACCATATTAATCACTCCATCAGGTAATCCTGCTGCTTGAAATAATTCCATGATTACTTGTGCAGAATAGATTTGTGTTTCTGCCGGTTTCCAAACCACCACATTACC
Source organism: Flavobacteriaceae bacterium (assembly GCA_029268635.1). Lineage (GTDB taxonomy): Bacteria > Bacteroidota > Bacteroidia > Flavobacteriales > Flavobacteriaceae > Marifrigoribacter. The sequence continues at coordinate 6,579 of JAQWNL010000038.1, read as the reverse complement.
TAGCATAGCAGGAGCTGCGCAAAGGTTAGCACAGATAGAGGTGAAATTAAAAGGGGTAAGCGCAAATATAAAACCTTCCAGTGGTCTGTGTTCTAAACGATTCCACATTCCTGGTAATGATTCTGGTTGTTCCTTGTACAACTGACTCATGTACTTCACGTTGAATCTAAAGAAATCAATTAGCTCACAAGCAGCATCAATTTCAGCTTGCATTACATTTTTACTTTGTGCAATCATAGTAGCTGCATTCATTTTTGCTCGGAATGGCCCTGCAAGTAAATCAGCAGCCTTTAAAAATATAGAAGCTCTATGTTCCCAGCTCATGTTTACCCATTTTTTACGAGCAGCCATAGCCGCATCAATAGCGTCGCGTACTTCTTGTTCTCCTCCATAATTGGAAGTTCCTATTAGGTGTGAATGCTCATGCGGTGGTGACAGATTTCTTTTGTCATTAGTAAAAACTTGTTTATCACCAATATACATAGGAATGTCAACAGTAGTATTGTACATTCTTTTGTATTCTGCTAATAGTTCAGTGCACTCAGGACTTCCTGGTATATATGCTTTTACTGGTTCGTTTACCGCAATGGGTACTTCAAAAAATCCTTTTCCCATGATATGTTTTTTTATAAATTTAGTTTCACAAAGGTACTAATTTCAAAAATGAAACTGAATAGACGAAAAGGAATCTTTTTTCTATTTTCGCTTTAATTAATGATGTCAATTATTAATATGCAGGGTTAACTTTACATTTAATAAAAAAGTAATATTTTATCCTATCTTAGTTAAAATAGCGATGAGTCTTCTAGTCGAAATTCCGTTCTATCATTTTTTAGGATATAAATAACACAAGCTTGTTATTTTCGAAAGATGAAATAGCAGGAGGAAATGGGATTGGAGTAAGTGATAAAAAACGAATGATTTACTTGTTGAATGATGGTTTTAAAGTCTGTGTTTTAAAATAGAGCTATCGTCTAAGTAGGAGGATAGAAACTGAATTACTACTCAAATAAAGGTTTTTAAACCCATTTATAAAATAAACTATCTTAATTTTCTTTTTAAAATTGATGGATTAAGGCGTTTAAATCGTTTTGTTGAAAAGCAACGATTTTCGTTTAAAATTGAGTTTTATTTTTGAAAAATCTCATGTTATTAATTATCTATTAAAATAAATTTTTATTGTTTTTCACAAAGTCTTCAATAGTTTTAAATAAGTCTAAAATATCATTTTTAGTATTGGATGGGTTAATCGTTACTAATCGAACGAATGTAATCCCTTTTATAATTCCAAAACCAATTACCAATTCTGCATGTTCATATAATAAGGTGCAAAGTTTATCTGCAGGAATGTTTTTGTAATTAAAGCAGATAGAAATTGAATTATCGTAACTATAAAAGGTATAATCTGAATGATCTTTTACGTAATTTATAGCAATATCAGCAAGCATAAATTGATTGTCGACAATAGTTTCTAATCCTTTAGTTCCAATAGATTTCCAAAGTGTCCAAAATTTTAAAGCATTATTTCTTCTTCCACATTGCAATGATGTTTTTCCTAGATTAAAATCATCGCCATCGGTTTGATATAAATAATCAGCTTCTACGGAAAGTGAATCGTATAAATACTTTTTATCGTTAGTCACTAAAATAGAACAAGTTAAAGGTGTACCTATCATTTTGTGAGCATTAAAGACAAATGAATCTGCAAGTTCTAATCCCTTTACTAAATACTTATATTTTTTACTGAAAATAACGCTACCACAATAAGCACCATCAACATGTAGCCAGATATTATACTTTTTAGCAATGTATGTAATTTCTTCAATTGGATCAAAGGCTCCGTATACAGTAGTTCCTGCAGTTGCATTTATGAAAAATGGCTTTCTGTTATTTTTGATATCTTCTTGAATGGCTTTCTCTAATTCTTCAGGAATAATTTCACCCTTTTTATTTGTTTTTATTTTCCTTACTTGCTCAATTCCGATTCCAATAATAGCAGCATTTTTTTTAATTGAATAATGACATACTTCAGAAGTATAAGCGAATATTGGTTCTTGATAACTTTGATACCTTACCTCTGGATTAATTTTATCTCTAGCCATAAGCATTGCAATCATGTTGCTAACGGAACCTCCAGAAGTAATGGTCCCTCCACTTTGTTTTGGGTATTTTATAATGTCACAAACACGATTAATGATTTCAATTTCAATACCTACTTGTGGTCCTGCTACCTTGTATGTATACATGCTATTATTTAAGATAACAGCTAATAAGTCTCCAAGTGTAGCTTTCGGGTTTCTTCCTCCAAAAAGCTGATTAAAAAATTTATTAGTAGCAGTTCTAGGAGTATTAAATATAATTTTACTCAAAACTTTTTCGAATTCTTCTTCAGAAATTGCTTCTTCTTCTAATGAAATATTTATTTTATCCCATAGTGAATCTGCTTGTAAGGGCTTTATTACAGGCTCATCTATTTCTTTATTTAGTAATTGTGTTGTTAATTTTTGAAATAATTCTAATTCTTTTTTCACAGTTTGTTTTTAAATAAATTATTTAAGAAGTTTGCAAAGATAATGGTTTGTAAACATTATATTCCTCCAAATTGATTATTTAGTCTAATAATTTAATAATTTTATATTTCAACAGTTCAAATTAATCATATGTCAATAAATACAATTTCAGAATTAGTTAAAGAAGTATCAAGCTCTAAAAAAAAGGGTATTGAAAATATAATAAATAATTTAGCGATACCTATTAACGAATTTGAAAAGATTGCTACTTGGGATGAAAATCATTATACCAGAAATTGTATTGCAAGAACTGAAGATTACGAACTTCTTTTATTGTGCTGGCAAGCTGGGCAAGAAACTCCAATACATTGTCATAACGATCAGGATTGTTGGGTTTTTTTAATCGAAGGAGCTATCACTGAAAATCAATATAAGAATAATAAATTTGAAATACCGGTTTTAACATTGAGTGAATTGATGACAGAAAAAGGGACTTATTTCATTAATGATGATATTGGTTTGCATAGTTTGCATAATTCGAAGGATAAAAGAGCAATGAGTTTACATGTTTATGTAAATCCAATTGAGGAATGTAGTTATTATAGTAAAAAACTAAAGGAGTACAAAACAAAATATTTAAGTTACGATACTCCTGCTATTTTTTAATTTATTGATTATTTATACTGGTGGAGTTTGCTTTACCCATACCAATAATTCGATCATAACGAGCTCCTAGATCCTTAAAGTAAACTAAAACAGTATATTCATTTTCGGTTTGCCAAAAATTACCTGATATAGCTCCTTCGTCAATTGTTCCGTCTCTGTTTACTAATACGAACTTATAATTATAAAATCCTTGTTTAAATAATCGATTGTTTATATAGGTATCTGAAAAACTATCATATTCCATATAAGTTGATTCATCTATAGTCCAATTATTGAAATTACCGTAAACATGAATTTCTTTATCTGCTATTTCTTCAAAATATTGTAGTGTGAAATACACACGAGCATAATCTGCTTCAATTGCTATATTATTATTTGCGTTTAACACTCTTACTTGATAATTACCATTAATGTCTGGGTTATAGGTATATGGCCTTTTAAATCTAGCTCCATTTGTGTATAAAAAGTTATTGTAAATATCAGTTAAGTTAATGCGTCTTATGCTAGAGGTACCTGCCCTAATATCTTTATTGTCAAAGTATAAAAACTCATTTCCTCCATCAAAAGACGCTTCTTTATCATACCTATAAATTAGTTGGGAGCCAATAGTGTATTGAGGTTTTAAATTAGTAATTGGGTTGTTTAGGTTACTGTTTTGTAATATTAAAGTTTTAATTGTTTCGTCTGGATTGGTTATTTGTAAATTTGGAGAATCAATAACAAATTGAACTACTTGTTTAGTTTTAATAATTTTTATGTCTCTTGCTCTTTTAATGAAAGTAGGAACCGAAACTATATTTTCGACTATCATAAATTTTCTAGAAAAAACAATTTCTCCATTGTCATCAAAAATTGAAATCATATAATTTCCACTTTTTGTAAGTTTTCTAGTATCTCTATTAGGAATTTTTAAAGTATAATGCGAATAACTTTGCAATGAATTGTATGAGTTTTCGTAATTATAAATTCGAACATCATCAAACCCGTTCATGTACTCACCTTTTGTTAAATCACTTAATGCCCAATCAAAATCGTGATGCGTTATTTGATAATAATAGTCTGCTTCATTTCCATTTAAATCATCGAATGAAAGAAAAAGAGGTTCGCCTAACCTTATAATTGGTAATTGACTTTGTTTGGTGTCACCTGCAAACTGTATGGTTTTAATAAATTCAGGCTCTATATGTTCGGCATATTGGGCTATTAAAGATCTTGAAAAACAAGTAATTAAAAGTATGACAACAGTTTTTTTTAACATTTTTGATGTGTTTAAGTTGTTAAATATAAGCAATTATTACACTTAAAATAAGTGGTTTTAAAATGCTTTTTATTTTAATAAGAAAATTGTAATAAATAGTGTGTGTACCAACATATTTTTTCTAAATTTGCATACCCAAAAAAGGGATTTTAAATAGAATTTAAACAAGTACTATATGTCTAAAGACATTAAGATTAAAAAAGGTATTAACATCCGCTTAAAAGGTGAAGCAAGCAAAACTCTTTCAAATGCACCTCGATCTAGAACTTACGTTATTAGACCTTCAGAGTTTCATCTTATTACACCAAAATTGAATGTAAAAGAAGGATCCAAGGTACAAGCCGGAGATGTTATATTTTACTCTAAAACTAATGAATCAATAAAGTTTGTTTCTCCAGTTAGTGGTAAACTCGTAACAATTAAAAGAGCAGCCAAACGTATAATTACAGAAATAATTATTGAAGCAGACCAACTTGATACATACAAAGATAATGGTGTTTTCAATGTAAGCTCCATGAATTCAGATGAAATTAAAAATCATTTATTAGCAACGGGTTGTTGGGCTTTTATAAAACAAAGACCTTACGATGTAATCGCTAATCCAGATGTAAAGCCAAAAGCTATTTTTATTTCAGCATTAACAACTGCACCATTATCAGCTGATTATGATTTTACCCTGTTGGGTAAAGAAAAGGAATTACAAGCTGCAGTAGCTGCTTTTAGCAAATTAACCGATGGTAAGGTTAACGTTAGTGTTGGTAAAAATTCAAAAAGCATTTTTGAGGGATTAAATGATATTACAGTACATAAAATATCTGGAGTTCATCCTGCAGGAAATGTTGGAACACTAATTAATAAAGTGGATCCTGTTAATAAAGGTGAAGTTGTTTGGACCATAACTCCACAAGATTTAGTCATTATTGGAGCGTTATTTTTAACTGGTAAATTTAATGCTAAACGTGTTATTGCGTTATCTGGTTCGTCATTAAAAAATCCTAAATATTATACCGCTAAAATTGGAGCTGAGGTTTCTACTTTTATATATGATTCAGGACTAAATGAAAAGAATGTAAGAGTTATTAATGGTAATGTTTTGTCCGGTGAAAAAATCGATCTAAAAGGTCATTTAGGGTATTATTCTGATACCGTTACTGTGATACCAGAAGGAGATGATTATGAATTTTTTGGTTGGAATAAACCGGTCTTTGATAAAATATCTACTTCAAGGGCTTTGACTTTCTCTTGGTTACAACCCAATAAGGAATACAGCCTTAATACTAACACCAATGGAGAGTACCGTGCATTTGTTATAACGGGTTCCTATGAAGAAGTATTTCCTCTAGATATTTACCCTATGCAAATATTAAAAGCTTGTAAATATGAGGATTTAGATGAAATGGAAGCTTTGGGTATGTACGAAGTCGCTCCTGAAGATTTTGCATTAACAGAATTTGTATGTGTTTCTAAGCAACCACATCAAGAAATAATAAGAAAAGGTTTAGACTTAATGTATAAAGAGATAGGATAATGGGTTTAAAAAGTAATTTACATAGTTTAAAAGAAAAGTTTAAAGGGACTAAGATGGCTCCTGCGTTTAACGCATTACATACTTTTTTATACTTACCAAATGAGACCACTCATAATGGGACACACATAAAAGCTGCGGATGATTTAAAACGTACAATGAATACTGTAATTATAGCATTATTACCTTGTTTGGTTTACGGTATGTTTAATGCTGGTTATCAATATTATTTAGCATCAGGGGAAATTCAAGCTACAAGTGGTTTTTTTGCTGCCACATTTTGGACCTGGGATAATTTAATAATAGGGATGTGGCAAGTACTTCCATTAGTAGTTGTTTCTTATGGAGTTGGATTAACGGTAGAATTTTTATTTGCTGTTATAAAAGGCCACGAAGTTGAAGAGGGATATTTAGTTACAGGCATGCTTGTTCCATTAATTGTACCTATTGATATTCCTTTGTGGATGTTGGCAGTAGCAGTTATTTTTGGAGTAGTTATCGGTAAGGAAATATTTGGAGGTACGGGTATGAACATTTTAAACCCAGCATTAACTATTAGAGCTTTCCTATTCTTTTCTTATCCTACTTGGATGTCAGGTGATAAAGTATGGGTTCATGGA
>JAQWNL010000037.1:0-14506 GCA_029268635.1 Flavobacteriaceae bacterium | reverse complement strand
TGCACTAGTTCGACTTCTTAAGCCCTTAGAATTTTATAAAAAAAAGTATGGGACTGCTTTTTATGGTATTAATAAAATGTATTTAATGATGGAGAAACAGCACAATCGTGGACAAGATGGTGCTGGTTTTGCTAGTATTAAATTAAATGTAGATCCAGGAGAACGATATATTAGTAGAGTTCGGTCTAATGCTGCACAACCTATACAGGATATATTCTCAAAGATAAATCATCGTATCAATAACGAATTAACCGAAAATCCCGCCTATAAAAATGATGTTTCAGCTCAGAAAAAACACATCCCTTATTTAGGGGAATTGATGTTAGGTCACGTGAGATATGGAACTTTTGGAGGTAATAGTGTAGAGCATGTGCATCCTTTTTTAAGACAAAATAACTGGATGCATCGTAATTTAATTATTGCGGGAAATTTTAATATGACCAATACTACGGAGCTTTTTAATGATTTAATTAATCTTGGGATGCATCCTAAGGAAAAAACCGATACCATTACTATTATGGAAAAAATCGGTCATTTTTTAGATGATGCCGTTCGAAAACTATATAAAAAAGCAAAATTAAAAGGATTAACAAAAATTGAAACTTCTCAATTTATTGTTGAAAATATAAATCTTGCAAAAATCTTGCAAAAATCTTCCAGACATTGGGATGGAGGCTATATAATGGCTGGATTACTAGGTCATGGAGATTCGTTTGTATTTAGAGATCCTGCTGGAATTCGTCCAGCTTTTTATTATAAAGATGACGAAGTTGTGGTAGTTGCTTCAGAAAGACCAGCAATCCAGACCGTTTTTAATGTTCCTTTTGAAGAGATTAAAGAATTAGATCCTGGTCATGCGCTTCTTTTAAGAAAAGATGGATATATGTCTATTTCAAAAATATTAGAGCCATTAGAGAAAAAATCATGTTCATTTGAACGTATTTATTTTTCAAGAGGAAGTGATGCAGAAATTTATCAGGAAAGAAAAAATTTAGGAAAACTTTTAATGTCTAAGGTTTTAAAAGCAATAAAGTACGACACAGAAAACACCGTTTTTTCATTTATTCCAAATACTGCAGAAACATCCTTTTATGGTATGTTAGAAGCAGCTCAAGATGAATTAAACAAACAAAAAAACGATACAATTCTTAAAGAAAAAGAAGGGTTAACAAATGAAAGACTTCAAGAAATATTGTCACATAAAATTAGAACTGAAAAAATTGCAATTAAAGATGTAAAATTAAGAACTTTTATTACCGAAGATAGCAGTAGGGATGATTTAGTTGCTCACGTTTATGATGTTACTTATGGAGTTTTAAGAAAAGAAGATAATTTGGTAATTATTGATGATAGCATTGTTAGAGGAACTACTCTAAAAAAGAGTATCCTTAAAATGTTAGATCGTTTAAAACCCAAGAAAATTGTGGTAGTTTCTTCGGCACCACAAATAAGATATCCAGATTGCTACGGTATTGACATGGCACGATTGGAAGCTTTAATCGCTTTTCAAGGAGCACTAGCATTGCATAAAGATCGCGGCACAGAAAGTATTGTAGATACTATTTATAAAAAATGTAAAGATCAAGAGGGTGCGCCAGACTCTGAACAAATTAATCATGTTAAAGAATTGTATGCCCCTTTTACAGATGAGGAAATTTCAGATAAAATAGCTGAAATAATTAGTGAAAAAAGTATTGCAGCCGATGTAAAAGTAATTTTTCAATCGGTAGATGACCTACATAAAGCCTGTCCTGATAATCTTGGAGATTGGTATTTTACCGGTAATTACCCAACTCCAGGTGGTTATAGGGTAGTAAATAAAGCATATATTAATTTTATAGAAGGAAACCCGGAAAGAGCTTATTAATAATGTCAAAAATTACTCTTTAAATGAAAGGCAAAGAGTCAATAAATAATTATGCTCCATTAGAAGAAAAATGGAATGTTTATACCCATGCTTAGGGCTTCTGCTAAGTATAATAGGACTTATTCTTTTAATAGTAAAACCAATTAATGAAGAGAGCTTGTTGCGATTAATTAACTTCAGTATTTTTGGTGCAAGTTTAATAATACTTTATACAGCTTCTACTTTATTTCATAATTCAAAAGACCCAAAAAGAAGAAGACAATTAAATATAGTTGATCATGTTTCTATTTATATTTTAATTGCAGGAAGCTATACCCCTTTTGGGTTAATAACTTTAAAAGGTTCATTAGGCTGGGTAAATTTTGGAATTGTTTGGACTATTGCAATCATTGGAATTGTATTAAAACTTTTTTATACTGGGAGCTTTGAGAAAGCATCTACAATAGCTTATGTTTTTATGGGCTTCTTGCAGGAGGTATTTCATATACTATTGGAGCGGTATTATATAGTATTCAATAAATCAAATACAATCATGCAATTTTTCATGTTTTTGTTTTAGGCGGAAGTATTTGTCATTTTATTACCATTTATTATTACGTATAATGGTAAATTACAAGACTATACGCTTAGTCGAACTTAAAGAGTACTTCATCTAAAAGCAGGAAAAAACTTATGATTGTTTATTAAATATATAATGCGGTATAACATAGCATGAGTGGGTTAAGTTCATGGTAGATTTGGAACAAAAAAAGGTAAACATTTGGTTATCTTTTTTACGCAATAACCTTTGAAAAAAATAATAAAACATTTTAATCTTTACAATAAAGCATAAAAAAACCTCGCTGTAAACGAGGTTTTTTAATTTATAAATTAAGTTTTATTTGTTTGCTGCATATCGAGCAGAAACTTCATCCCAATTAATTACATTAAAAAAAGCATTGACATAATCAGGTCTTCTGTTTTGATAATTTAAATAATAAGCATGTTCCCAAACATCAAGCCCTAAAATTGGAGTTCCAGTACAACCAATACCTGGCATTAATGGGTTATCTTGATTTGGAGTAGAACAAACTTCTAGTTTTCCTCCTTTATGTAAACATAGCCAAGCCCAACCTGAGCCAAAACGTGTTTTAGCAGCAGCAGAAAATGATTCTTTAAATGCTTCAAAACTACCAAAGGAAACATTGATTGCATTCGCAATTTCTCCAGTTGGTTCGCAACCTCCGTTTGGAGACATTACTTTCCAAAATAAACCATGATTATAAAATCCACCACCATTGTTTCTAACAGCTGTATTATTCATGTCTAAGTTTTCTAAAATAGCTTCAATTGATATTCCTTCTAAATTAGTTCCTTCAATAGCTCCATTAAGGTTGTTGGTATATCCTTGATGGTGTTTTTCATAGTGTATTTCCATTGTTCTTGCATCAATATTTGGTTCTAATGCATCAAACCCGTAAGGTAATTGTGGTAATGTAAATGACATAATTATTTTTTTTAAATTAAAATAGTTCTTTTTTCAAAAATACGTAATAATAAGGTTAATACATAAAACGTAATTACTTCATTCTTATAGCATCATAGATTATTCTAATATGCGTGTTGAAATCAGCAAATTAATTATCTTTACGAAAAGCTTTTTTATTGAACACTAAAACTCCATTTGTTATTTACGATGCTGCTGCAGGAAGCGGTAAAACCTTTACATTGGTTAAAGAATATTTAAAAATTATTCTAAAATCAAACCAAGAAGGTTATTATAAAAATATATTAGCGATCACCTTTACTAACAAGGCAGTTAAAGAAATGAAAGAACGAATAGTTTTGAACCTTATTTCTTTTTCTAAAAAAATGATAATTACTCATCCAACAGCTATGGTCAATTATATTGTTGAAGAAACAGGATTGACTTTAGAAAATATTCAATTAAAATCTAAAAAAATACTAACTCATTTATTGCATAACTACTCAAGTTTTAATGTGGAAACCATTGATAGTTTTAACCATCGATTAATTAGGACCTTTGCAAGAGATCTAAAACTTTCAGGAAATTTTGATGTAAGCTTGGATATTGATAAGTTATTGATGGAAGCTGTAGATTTATTAATTTCAAAAGCCGGAGAAAATAAAACAATAACAAACACAATAATTGATTATTCTTTAGAAAAAATTGATGAAGATAAATCTTGGGATATTTCGAAAGACATTACAAAGGTGGCGAAATTAATATTTAATGAAAATGACGCGGATCATTTAGAAAAGTTCAAAAAGAAAAGCTTATTAGATTTCCTTGAATTTAAAAAGCAGTTAGTTTCAAAAAAAAACAGCCTTTCTGAAGAAATAACTAAAAAAGCAAGTGCCGTTTTACAAAAAATCCAAAATGAAGGACTCCAACCAGAAGATTTTATGCGAAAAACCCTTCCCAGTCATTTTGAGAAGTTAATAAATGGCGATTATAATGTTTATGGAAATAAGCTTCTCGAAAATTTACAAGAAGGTGGTAATTTATTGTACAAGGTAGCGACATCTGAGGATATTTCATCAAAAATAGATTTGTTGATTCCTTTTTTATTAGAACAATATGTTGAAATTAAGAAGTTGGTATTTCAACAACAATTATATAAAGAATTACAAAAAAGCATCACACCCTTATCAGTTATCAACCTTGTAAACCAAGAAATTGATGTGCTCAAAGAAGAACAAAATATAGTGCCAATCTCAGATTTTAACAAGCTTATAAATTCTGAAATAAAAAATCAGCCAACTCCTTTTATCTATGAACGATTGGGAGAACAGTATAGACATTTTTTTATGGATGAGTTTCAAGACACTTCCTTATTGCAATGGCAAAATTTGGTTCCTTTAATAAACAATACCATTACACAACAGTTTCCAAATGGGGAACAAGGAAGCCTTATGTTGGTGGGAGATGCTAAACAGTCAATATATAGATGGCGAGGTGGATTGCCAGAACAATTTATTGGACTCACTACTACTGAAAACCCTTTTCCAATACAGAAAGAATTATATAATTTACCAACAAATTACAGATCTCATAAAGAAATAGTAGATTTTAATAATAACTTTTTTACATTTATATCAAATCATTTTGAAAGTGCCTTACATCAACACATCTATAAAAAAGGGAATCAACAAAAAAGCACCAATCATGAAGGCGGTTATGTAAAACTTAAATTTTTAGATTTTAAAAATAAGGAAAATTCGAATGAACTTTATTCGGATAACGTATATAAAACCATTCTAAATTTATTAGAAAATGATTTTCAAGAAAAGGATATTTGTATCCTTACTCGTAAAAAAGCAGATGGAATTGTGTTGGGAAGTTTTCTTCAAGAAAAAGGGATAACTGTAGTGTCTTCAGAAACATTATTATTGCAACATTCCCCTATTGTACTTTTTTTAATTGATTGCTTAACGTTAAGCCTATATTTAAATAATGAAGAAATAAAAATTAATTTTTTAGAATTTTTATACGATCATTTATTGATTTCTGAAGAAAAGCATACTTATTTTGAATCGTTAAAAAATAAAGAAGATTTTTTAAATTATTTAAAATCAGATTTGGATTTCAATTTTGAAGAGATGCAATTAAAACCTCTTTATGAAAGTTTTGAATATGTGATCAGAAAATTTAAATTATCTAAAAATGCAGATGGCTATTTGTTTAGTTTAATGGATATGATATTTGATTTTAGCTTACAACCAAACTCCAATAAGCTTGAGTTTTTAGAAGAATGGGAGGCTCAAAAAGAAAAAGCTAGTATTTCTATTAACGAAGAAATTAATGGAGTACAATTAATGACCATACATAGAGCAAAAGGCTTAGAGTTTCCTGTGCTTATACTTCCGTATGCAGACCTTTCTATTTATAAAGAAAATGAACCTAGAAATTGGTATCAGTTAAAAGATAATGATCTTAATTTTGAAGAATCTTTGCTTTATTGCGGGATCAATAAAATCAATGAATTTGGCGAGGAAGGAGCAACTATTTATAAGGAACAAAAAGAAATATTAGAACTGGATCATATCAACTTATTATATGTTGCTTTAACAAGAGCTAAAGTTCAATTATATGTATTTGCAAATAAACCAACAGCAGTTATTAATAACGAAATAAAAACCTACAATCAGTTTTTTGGAGAATTTTTAAAACTTAATAATAGTTGGGATGACAAGAAGACGGTGTATGAATTTGGGGAGCCACAAAAAAATAGTTCAAAACAAAAAGAATCTAAGCATATAACAAATTCGCCTTTATACATATCAACACCTCCTGAGGAACACGATTTAAACATAGTGACAAAAAATGCTTTTATATGGGGGACTGATGCGGAAAAAGCGATAGATTCAGGTGTTTTAGTACATGAGTTTATGGAAAATATTATCTATGAAAAAGACCTGCCAATTGTTTTAGAAAAAATCAAAAACCATCCTGCTTTAATTTCAGAAGAAAAGAATTATTTGAAAAATATATTAAATGGAATCGTAAACCATAAAGAATTAAATCGCTTTTTTAATACTACAGATAAGGTAGAATTGGAACGAAAAATAATAACCGCAAAAGGCAAAATTTTAATTCCAGATCGTTTAAATATAAATAAATCTGGTTCTATTTGTATAATAGATTATAAAACTGGAGCTCATCATTATAAGCACGAAACTCAGATCAATAGTTATGGATTGGCTTTAATAGAAATGGGGTATTCTATTTCAGAAAAAATAATAATCTATTGTTCAATGGAAGGAATTATCCTAAAAAAAGTTTAATTTTGAGCTCTTAAATAAAAAATTATGTACGGTACCATTAAAGGACATCTTTCAAAAGAAATTCAAGAAATAAAAGACAAGGGTCTTTATAAAACGGAACGAATAATTACTTCACCACAAAGTGCTGTTATTAAAATTTCTAACGGTGAAGAAGTAATTAATTTCTGTTCTAATAATTATTTAGGACTTTCTGACCATCCAGAAGTTATTCAAGCAGCAAAAGACGCAATGGACTCCCGTGGATTTGGAATGGCCTCAGTACGTTTTATTTGTGGCACTCAAGATATTCATAAAGAATTGGAACAAAAAATTGCAGATTTTTATCAAACAGAAGATACTATATTATATGCTGCTGCTTTTGATGCAAATGGAGGGGTTTTTGAACCTTTATTTACAAAAGAAGATGCTATCATATCAGATTCTTTAAACCATGCTTCAATAATAGATGGAGTTAGATTGTGTAAAGCAGCAAGATATCGTTATCAGAATGGTGATATGGTAGATTTAGAAAATCAATTAATAGATGCTAACGAAAATGGTGCACGATTTAAAATAATAGTTACAGATGGTGTTTTTTCTATGGATGGAATTGTTGCATCATTAGATAAAATTTGTGATCTAGCAGATAAACATGATGCATTAGTAATGATTGATGAATGTCACGCTGCAGGATTTTTAGGAAAAACAGGAAGAGGAACTCTTGAGGAAAAAGGAGTTTTAAATAGAATTGACATCATAACAGGTACTTTAGGTAAAGCATTGGGCGGTGCTATGGGTGGATATACTACTGGAAAAAAAGAAATAATTGAAATATTAAGACAACGCTCTAGACCTTATTTATTTTCAAATTCTTTAGCTCCTGCCATTGTAGGTGCATCTATAAAGGTATTTGAGATGCTATCAAATGATACTACGTTAAGAGATAAACTTGAAGAAAATACTAATTACTTTAAAAAGGGGATGAAAAAAGCAGGCTTTGATATTGTTGACGGAGATTCTGCAATTGTTCCTGTAATGCTTTATGATGCAAAGCTTTCACAAACAATGGCCAACCTATTATTAAAGGAAGGAATTTATGTAATTGGCTTCTTTTTTCCTGTAGTACCAAGAGATAAGGCAAGAATTAGAGTGCAATTGTCTGCGGCCCATACAATAGAAAATTTAGATAAAGCCATGGCTGCATTTGTTAAAATTGGTCAAAAGTTAAAAGTAATTTAACGAGAAAATCTTTGTTTTAGCTATTAAAACAAGTGCTATATTAAAAATTTAATGGAATTATTTTTGTTAATAAATTTTAACAACTTACTTTTGCCATTAATAACAACAAAAATTAAATAATCAAATATGAAACATCTAAACATTTTATTAGTAGCTATACTCATTATAGTAGTAGTAGGTGTAACTAATGCACAGGATCAAAACAATCCATGGTCTATTGAGCTTGGTGTAAACGCAGTAGATTTTTTCCCAATTCAAGAAAGTGACTATGGAAGATATACTACAATGGAGACCGTTAATGGAACCGATTATACTACTAAAGGAGGTCTTTTTGAAAAATACCTTAATGTAGGAGATCATTGGAATATAGTTCCTACAATTTCTGCAGTTAAAGTGGGAAGATATGTTGGGAACGGATTTACATTTGTTGTTGCTGGTTCTGCTAACAAAATCGAAAAAGTAGGTGATTATTCAGTAGATGACTTAGCCTACATTGGTGTAGATGGAGAGGTTAAATATAGCTTTAGAGAATTATTAAACGACTGTTGGTTTGCTCCTTACCTTGGAGCAGGTGGTGGTTATACTTGGTTAGATAATATTGGCTTCGGAACTGCAAACGCACTAGTTGGTGTTGATTTTTGGGTTTCTGAACACTTAGCATTATCATTCCAATCAACTTATAAGCATTCGTTTGAAGATTTTAATGGTGCAACACACTTCCAACATAATGCAGGTGTAAAATTTGAATTTGGTGGAAAAGATACTGATGGGGATGGAATTTATGATTATGAGGATGAATGTCCTCTAATTCCTGGATTACCAGAATTTAATGGATGTCCTGATACAGATGGAGACGGAATTGAAGATAGATATGATGAATGTCCTTACACTCCTGGTTTGCCAGAATTTAACGGATGTCCTGATACAGACGGAGACGGAATCCCTGACCTTTTAGACGCTTGTCCTTTAATTCCTGGATTACCAGAATTTGATGGATGCCCTGATACAGATGGAGATGGTTTACCAGATATTTTAGATGATTGTCCTTTAGTACCAGGTCCTATAGCTAATAATGGATGTCCTTGGGCAGATAGAGATGGTGATGGCGTATGGGATAAAGATGATTTATGTCCAGACATTCCAGGAACTGTCGCAAACTTTGGTTGTCCTGAAGTAACTGAATCAATAAAAGAAGCATTAAACGCTTATGCTAAAACAATCTTATTTAATGTAGATAAAGCTATTATATTAGAAGAATCTGCTGAGATACTAAATAATATCGTAGATATTATGAATGATTACCCTAACGCTAATTTCTTAATTGAAGGACATTGTGATGGTTATGGTAGTGTTGAGTTAAACGATAAGCTGTCTGTTGATAGAGCAGTATCTGTAGAAAATTATTTACAATCTAAGGGTATATCTAATGAAAGATTAACTTCTAAAGGATTTGGTAAATCTAATCCTCTTTATACTAATAAGACTAGAGAAGGTAGAGCTAAAAATCGTAGAGTTGAGATTAGCTTAAATAAAAACTAGTATTATAAATAAAATATAATATTTTATCAAAAACGTCCCGATACTATCGGGACGTTTTTTATTTTTATAGGATGATTACATTTCTAGAAGAAACACTTATAAAAATAAAAGAAGATTGTCTTGATATTTCAAAGCTTACCATTATTCTTCCGAGTAAAAGAGCTTGTGGTTTTTTATTAAACTACTTAAAATCTAATAACCAAAAAACAAATTTTGCTCCCAAAATTATAAGTATAGAGGAATTTATAGAAGAGATCTCTAGTTTGAAAATTATTGATAGTACTGAATTACTTTTTGAAAGTTATAAAGTTTATTTAAAAACGTCTCCTAATCAAGATAAAGACAGCTTTGATGTATATGCAACATGGGCAAATACATTATTAAACGATTTTAATGAAATTGATCGTTATCTAATCCCAACAAAATCATTTTTTAATTACCTAAGTAGTATTCAGGATATTAATTATTGGTATGTACAAAACAAAAAAACAGAATTAATTGAAAATTATTTAAAATTTTGGAATAGTTTGACTAGTTTTTATAAAGCCTTAAAAGAAACTTTGTTAAAAAATAATGTTGGATATCAAGGAATCGTTTATCGAGAAGCTGCTAAAAACATAGAGCATTATAAAAATTTAAAAAAAGACACGCAGCATGTCTTTATTGGATTTAATGCTTTGAACAATGCGGAACAAACAATAATACAAGAATTACTTGAAGATAGTAATTCAAAAGTATATTGGGATGTTGATCAACATTTTTTTACAAACAAATCTCATAGTGCTTCTTATTTTTTAAGAAAATATTTTTCTGAATGGAACTACTATAAAAAAAATCAACCAAAATTAATTTCAACTAATTTTAATACAGAAAAGAACTTCTGCTTTATAGAAGCTCAAAAAAATATTAGTCAAGTAAAATATGTAGGCGAATTACTTTCAAAATTAAGTAATCAAGAATTAAAAAATACAGCCGTAGTTCTTGCTGATGAAAATTTATTAAACCCTTTATTACAATCGCTTCCAACTAATGTAAAAAAAATAAATATTACCATGGGAGTTACGTTAAAAACATTCCCCGTTACTGTATTTTTTAGCAAGTTATTATTAGTACATGAAAATGCTAATAATAAGTTTCATTATAAAGAGGTTATTGCTATTTTAAATCATCCCATAATTTCAAAGTTGTATCCAGATTCAGCTCAATTAATAGCGTGTATTATAAAAAATAATTTAACCTATTTGTCATTTTCAATACTTTTAGAGCTATCAAGTTCAAAAGATACTGAAATAGTATCATTGCTTTTTAAAGATTGGAAAGACAATAGCTCAGTTGCAATTAAATCATGTGTGAAATTAATTCTTCAGTTAAAAACTGCAGAAACAACTATTCTCGAGCAAATTACTTTTTATCAAGTTTATGCAGCATTCCTTAAAATTGATTCCTTAAATAACAAATTTGAATATTTTAACAGCATAAAAACAGTCCAAAAATTATTTACTGAAATAGTTGCGACTACAACATTAGATTATCAAGGAGATGCTTATAATGGACTGCAAATAATGGGTGTTTTAGAAACGAGAGTACTCGATTTTAAAAATATTATAATGACCTCTATTAATGAAGGTGTTTTGCCTTCCGGGAAATCAAATAATTCATTTATTACATACGATTTAAAAAAAGAATATAACCTTCCCACTTACACTGAAAAAGACGCTATTTATACCTATCATTTTTATAGATTATTGCATAGAGCAAAAAATATCACATTATTATATAATAATTTTTCTGACGGACTAAGCACAGGAGAAAAAAGTAGATTCATAACACAATTAGAGATTGATAAAAATCCAAGACATTTTCAAAATAATAAAATAATAAGTCCAATTATTACTGTTTATAAAGCTAAAAAGAAAATCATAATAAAAACAAATGAAGTTATGGAGAGGCTTCAAGAAATTGCAAAAAAAGGGTTTTCTCCATCTGCTTTAACATCTTATATGCGAAACCCAATAGACTTTTATTATAAAAAAATATTAGGAGTAAAAGAATTTGCAGAAATAGAAGAAACGGTTGCAGCTAATACATTAGGGACTATTATTCATGATTCCTTAGAGAGCTTTTATAAGCCTTTCGAAGGTCAAATAATTTCAATAGCCGATTTAAATGAAATGAAACTCAGCATTGATTTAGAAATTGAAAAACAATTTCAAAAATCATTTAAAGGAGGAAACTATAAAAAAGGAAAAAACCTTATCATATTTGAGGTTGCTAAGCATTTTATATTAAATTTTATCAATTTTGAGATTACTGAAATAAAAAAGGGGAATGAAATTAAAATAATTAGTATTGAAAGTAATCTTTCCATTTTGATTCCAATACCCGAATTGGATTTTCCAGTTAATATTCATGGAAAAGTAGATCGCGTTGATGAGTTTAATGGAACTCTTAGGATTATAGACTACAAAACTGGAATTGTTGATCCTTCAAATTTAGAAATACAAAATTGGGAACCTATAATTTCAGATTATAAATTTAGTAAAATAATTCAAGTTCTTACTTATTCATTAATGATTAATAACGAAAAACCATTTAAAAATGCTGAAGCGGGTATTATTTCATTTAAAAGATTAAAAAATGGGTTTATGAAATTTGCAATAAAAGGAAAACCTAAACAGACAAATATTAATGCTGAAATTCTAAATAACTATGCAAATGAATTAAAAAAACTAATTCTTGAAATTTGCAATAAAGAAATCCCTTTTATAGAAAAAGAAGTTTAGTCATGATGATTAACAAAAATATATTGCTACCTAGAAAAGATAAAAAAACTATTGCTTACGATATTTTTTATAAGGCTGATAACACACCAAAACCAGTTGTTATATTTTGTCATGGCTATAAAGGTTATAAAGATTGGGGAGCCTGGAATTTAGTAGCAGAACATTTTGCTAAAGAAGGATACTTTTTTTTGAAATTCAATTTTTCTCATAATGGAGGCACTCCAAATAATCCTATAGATTTCCCAGATTTAGAATCATTTGCTCAAAATAATTTCAGTAAAGAATTAGATGATTTAGAGGATATGTTAAATTTTATTTCCACTACTGATAATTTTGGAAATGAACTCAATCAAAATCATATATCTTTAATAGCTCATAGTAGAGCAGCTGGTATCATACTTATAAAAGCATCAGAAGAACCTAGAGTTAAAAATGTCATCACTTGGGCAGGTGTAAGTGATTTTAAAGCAAGGTTTCAGATTGGTTCAAGTCAATTTAACGATTGGAAAGAAAAAGGAATTACCTACATTGAAAATTCAAGAACTAAACAATTAATGCCTCATTATTTTCAGTTTTTCCAAGATTTTTCAGCTAATGAAAATCGATTAACCATCAAATTAGCAGTTAAAAAATTAAATATACCATTGTTAGTTGTACAAGGAAGTGATGACACTACAGTAATTGAAGCAGAAGCAAGCCTGTTGCATCAATGGAGTCCAAAAAGTGAATTAGAAATAATTAAAAATGGAGATCATTCCTTTGGAACTATCCATCCTTGGAAAGAAAAAGAACTTCCAAAAGATTTGCATAAAGTTGTAGAAAAATCTATTGCTTTTCTAAAGAAAGTCAACTAATTAGCTTTGAGAGCGTCCTTTTAACCTAACCTCTATTTTCTTTTTAATAACCGTAAGACGTTTCATTAGATCCATTAATTCTGGATCTTGATTCTCTTTATAGATCTCATTTATACCTAAAATAAGTGCTTTCACCTCTCTAGAAGCTACGATTCTGTCACTTGTATTCTGAAAAGAAAGTTTTCTTGTCTCAAACTCTAAGGCTCTATCTATAATTTCCATAAGGTATTTGTTTTTTATATTACTGCGTAAATATATTTATATATCTGAATTTAGCACTAATTATTCATAGTTTATTTTAATAGGAATATATATCAGGTTTATTATTTAGTAAAATTTGAGTTAAAACCCCCAACTAAAGTTTTGCTATTTACTAAATCATCTCATTAACTGACTACTTTTTTTGTGGAGAACATAGGATTGAAATTGGACTATTTTGTGAGAGATTTGACTAGAGTTTAAATCCCTGCCAATAAATTTCCAAGGCCGTCTTTAAACTGAAAGCCTTCCATGGTTCTATATTTATTTAGCTTTTTGTTTGCCTCCAGTCCCCACAATAAAAATTCCATTATAAAAAACAGGTCTTCATTGAGACAATCTGCTTGATGAGTTGCTATCAGTTTTTTCAAGTTAGGAACATCCATTAAGGTATCGTGATATACATTTTCAGGCAGGTTGTCTTCCAAAAACAATTCGTTATCGCCGTAAAACCATTCCAATAACTGGTCATAAGGACCTTCTTCATCTTGCTTTTCAATTTTTTTTATTTCTGGAAAATAAGCTGGAAACAAGGTTTTTACAGCTTGATTGATTAAGTGAAAAGAAATCTGTTCTGCTCCTTCTTGTTCGCCCTCATAGACCAATTCTACTTTTCCATTTATGGCAGGGATAATTCCCATAAAGTCAGACATTCTAATGCACGTATTTTGCTCGCCAGACATCAGCATACGGCGTTCAGCTGCACTCATAAGGTTTTCAAAAGCAGTAATGCTCATACGCGCACTCACTCCACTTTTGGAATCTACGTATTCACTTTTTCTTGCTTCAAAACCTATCTGTTCCAAAATATCACGTGCCAATTCAGGAACGTGAATGGCCTGCTGCACTGACTCGTCGGTATTGGTCTCTTGACGGGTTATGGCCTTAGCCGTTTCCAAGTTGTACGGATAGTGCGTCAAAATTTGAGAACCAATACGGTCTTTAAGTGGGGTTACGATACTTCCGCGGTTGGTGTAATCCTCGGGGTTGGCCGTAAAGACAAACTGGGTTTCAATTGGCAATCGGAGTTTAAACCCACGGATTTGAATTTCTTTTTCTTGTAAAATGGAAAAAAGCGCTACCTGTATTCGTGCTTGTAAGTCAGGCAATTCATTCAAGACAAATATGCACCTGTGTGCTCTTGGAATCATGCCAAAATGAATCACGTTCTCATTGGCATAGGACAACTTAAGGTTAGC